>JAZSQJ010000032.1:0-29668 GCA_045537905.1 Eubacteriales bacterium | reverse complement strand
TTTCTGCATTTTATTTGTTTTTCCGTTCAAAACGAACCTCGGCTCACAGTACTTAGTACAGTTTTCGCCTCGGTTCGTCTTGCCTGCACTCTTTCTCAGCACTCTGCCAGCTTGATGACAAGGTTTGTCATCAAGCTGAGGTTGTCTCAATTTTCATTTGAGACAACCCCTGTTTTTGGAGAGCTTGTCTTTAATCAAGATTTAATGGTATTTATGCATAAAAAAGCTGAAAAAGCTATTGACAATAGTGGCACTTTGCATATATAATAGTATATATCCAAAAAACAAAAGGCTCTTTGGCTTTAATATACACTCAGGAGGTTTTGCTATGAAAAACACAACACGCCGTATATCCGCTGTAATGGCATTTATTATGATACTAAGTTTGTTTACGGCTTTTCCTGCCTTGGTTGCAGGGGCAAGTGATGCTGTTCCTGCAGAGCCTGTTTTGGCAGCTACGCCTATCGACGCAGACGGCAACCCCCTTAACGAGGCGGACTTTATTATAGATGCGGGTCATGGCGGACCGGAGTCCGGCGCCCTTGGTGGCGGCGGTGAGAGAAAAGAGTCTGCCGATAACCTTAATATGGCTCTTGAGCTGGGTAAACGCCTTAGTGCCCTTGGCTTTACCGTAGCGTATACCAGGATTACCGACAGCTATGAAAGTCCCATTGACAGGGCGGCAAAGATAGAGGCAGGTAGCTTTGGCTACCTTATTTCCTGCCACCGCAACTCCTATCCTGCCGAGGTTGAAAGGGGTATAGAGACCCTTTACAATCCCGATGCTAACGGCAAAAACAAGCAGTTTGCACAGCTTGTGCAGGACGAGCTGGCCGCTCTCGGTGTTTTCACAAGCAGAGGCGTTAAGGAAAACACAGAAGACGATATGCTTAAAGCCGTTACCATACCTGCCATCCTGGTAGAGCTTGGATTTATAAGCAACGGTGCTGATAACGAACGCTTTGACACCTACTTTAAGGATCTTGCTACCGCTATTGCAAAGGGTGCTTTGGTTAACGCAGGCTACAAGCTTGGCTTTGAGGGTGCCGTTATCGTAAACGGCAACGATTATTCCATCATAAACGGTGAGGAGCGTGTTATCCAGATAAGCGTTCCCGACTATGACCTGGAGAACGGCGTGGTTGATATCGAGTTTGCCGTTGCCAACGGTCTTGGCGTTTCCGCCGTATCCGTTTCCGCCAACGGCGGTGAGTTTGTAGAGCTTGACGCTGACAGCAGCTTCAGCTATCTGGGGCTTGAGGGCTTTAAGCTTCCCGCGGTTTACTACAGCTATTCCATAGATATGTACGGTACCACCGCAGGTTTGGTTACCCTCAGATACAAGCTCAGCCACGTCCTTGAAAAGGGCGAGCTTTATACCGCAGAGGACACCTTCCTTACCATAAACATCAACGTGGAGGGTAAGGACAACGTTATGCCCTTTGATATCACCTCCGCTATCTACAACCCCGAAACGGACAAGATTACCGTGGAGGGCTATGCTAAAAACGCCAGAGACCAGTGGAACGTTTCCCTTATGGTTTATGCAGACGTTGCAAGCCCCTCCAGCATTTTTTCAGGCAACATCGTTACTGCAAGAACCTTCCTTTACGGCGATATCAAGCAGACCGACTCCAACTATTTCAAGGTGGAAATTCCCGTTAACGAGGCAAGCCTTACGGGCGGTGTCTACGTAAGCGGTAAGTACGTTACCGTGCCCAGCGTTCCCGACAGAATAAGGGTTAAAACCCCGGTATATTTCGACAAGAACGCCGAGGACGCCACCGAGGGCAAAACTACCGAGATGTTTGTTGATATCGGCAGCAAGCTTGTAAACGTATATAACGACGACTATCCTACAAGAAGAGGACACAGCTTCAACAGCTGGGCGATGGATGCGGAGGGTACCCCCGTTACCAACGAGGCCACCGTAGGCGCAGAGGGCTGCACCCTCTATGCAAAGTGGGACAAGATAAACTACACCGTTAGCTTCTTTGATAAGGACGGCGGCGTTATCTCCACCCAGCGTGTTCCTTACGGTGAGTCTGCAACCGCTCCCGAGGCTCCTGAGGTAGAGGGCTATGACTTTGCCGGTTGGGATACTTCCTTTGATAGTATTACCCGTAACACCTACGTTGTAGCAACCTACACTATAAAGACCTTTACCGTTACCTTCCTTGGCACTCAGGGCGAGACCCTTAAGGAAGAAATCGTAAGCTACGGCGGTACTGCCACACCTCCCGAGGCTCCTGAGGTAGAGGGCTGTTACTTTGCAGGCTGGAGCCAGCCTGTGGACAATATCAAGTCTGATATCACGGTTAACGCTTTGTATTCCATAAAGACCTTTACCGTTACCTTTATAGGCTTTGACGGCGTTACCGTTGACACCCGAACCGTTGAGTATAGCTCCGCCGCTACCGCCCCCGAGGCTCCCGAGGTAGAAGGCTATACCTTTACAGGCTGGGACAAGGCATTTGATAACGTCACCGCAGACCTTACTGTAAACGCAATCTATACAATCAACAGCTACACCGTTACCTTTATAGGCAAGGACGGTCAGACCTTAAAGACCGAGAGCGTAGAGCACGGCTCTGCCGCTGCCGCCCCCGAGGCACCTGCAGTTGAAGGCTACAGCTTTACAGGCTGGGACAAGGCCTTTGACAACGTAACGGGTGACCTTAGCGTTACCGCAGTTTACGAAGTTAAGACCTTTATAGTGTACTTCTATAATTACGATGACTCTTTGTGTGAATGGGAAACCGTAGAATACGGAAAAGCCGCTACCGAGCCTGAGGGCTATGCGGAAGCCAACGGCGGTTTCAAAGGACACACCTTTATAGGCTGGAACGTTGATTTTTCCAACGTTACCTCTGAGCTGCACGTATATCCTATTTTCAAGGTAAATAACTATACCGTAACCTTTATAGGTTTTAACGGTGAGGTTTTGAAAGCTGAGACGGTTGAATACTGGCATCCTGCTACCGCCCCCGAGGCACCTGCGGTTGAAGGCTACAGCTTTACAGGCTGGGACAAGGCCTTTGAAAACGTTGAGGAGGACCTTACCGTTACTGCGGTTTACGAGATAAATAAGTACACCGTTACCTTTATCGGTAAGGACGGTCAGACCTTAAAGAACGAGAGCGTAGAGTACGGTTCCGCCGCTACCGCTCCCGAGGCTCCCGTAGTTGAAGGCTATACCTTTACAGGCTGGGACAAGGTCTTTGATAACGTCACCGCAGACCTTACTGTAAACGCAATCTATACAATCAACAGCTACACCGTAAGCTTTATAGGTAAGGACGGCGAGACTCTTAAGACCGAGACCGTAGAGCACGGCGCAGCTGCAACAGCTCCCGAAGCTCCCGAGGTAGAAGGCTATGCCTTTACGGGCTGGGATAAGGCCTTTGACAACGTAACGGGCGACCTTAGCGTTACCGCAGTTTACGAAAAGGACGGACTCCTTGGCGATGCAAACGGCGACGGCAAGGTTAACAACCTGGACGCAACCGCTGTGCTTAAGTACGATGCAGGCATTATTGATGAAACGGGCCTTGACCTCAGCGTAGCAGACGTAAACGGCGACGGCAAGGTTAATAACCTGGATGCAACCTGCATTCTCAAATACGATGCAGGCATAATCAACGGCTTCTAAAAGAGCGTCTACGGTGTAAAAATCTGATATAAACAAACTTAAAAGGCTGTAAAACCAATCGGTTTTACAGCCTTTTTTGTACGCCTTGCAACGCCTATGTTTTCATTGTTGATTAAACGGAACGGTTTGTCACTACAAACTGCTGCTTAATCCTTTGCTTGTTTGGCGGTGTAAGTGCATTTTGATAATAAAATATGGGGCTGCCTGATAAGACAGCCCCGACTACGATATAAGCTATATAAAATTTTCTGTTCGGTTCAGACCGTTATCCCTTCCAACCGCCGTCAACGGATAGCACCTGCCCCGTTATGTAGCCTGCCTTATCGCTTGCCAAAAACAGCGCCGCCTCTGCAACCTCCTCGGCTTTGCCCAACCTTTCCAGAGGAACCGAGTCTACAATTGCTTCCACGTCGTCAACGCTGAGGTTAGCGTTCATCTCCGTGTCTATAACCCCCGGTGACAGGCAGTTTACACGGACGCCGCTAAAGCCTGCCTCCTTGGAAAGCGCCTTTGTAAAGCCAACTATAGCCGCCTTGGCGGTGGAGTAGTCCACCTCGCAGGAGGCGCCAACCTCCCCCCATACCGAGGACATATTTATTATGGAGCCCCTTTTCCTCTCCACCATCCGGGGCAAAAAGGCACGGGCGCAGTTAAGGGTGCCGAAAAGATTGGTACGGTACATCGCCTCCGCCTCCTCGGGTCTTATAAGCTGAAACAGACCAAAGAGGGCAGTGCCTGCATTGTTTATCAGCACGTCCACCTCGTATCCGTCCGCCTTTATCTGCTCCCTCATACGAAGGACCTGCTCCATATCGCCCACGTCAGCCTTGTACAGCACACAGCCAGTTTTTTCTTTAATAGCCTCTGCGGCGGCATCGTTGCTTTTGTAGTTGGCAAGGACGGTATAGCCTTCCTTTGCAAAAAGGGTGGCACAAGCCGCACCTATCCCACGGGACGCCCCTGTTATCAATACTGTTTTCATATACTTACGTCAATAAGCACGGGGATAACCATAGGCTTCTTTTTGGTTTTGGAATACAGCTTGGAAGAAACGGCATCCTTAACCTTGCCCTTGATGCTGTTTATATCCCTGTTTCCGTGACCAAAACAGTCGCTTACCGTCTTTTTAACCTGTGCCTTGACCTCCTCAATAAGACTCTCCTGCTCACGCATATACACAAACCCACGGGAGATAACCTCTACGTCGGAAACCAGCTCCCTGTACATAAGGTCGGCAGAAAAAACTATAAGTAGCATACCGTCCTCGGCAAGGTGACGCCTTTCCTTAAGCACGGTGTTGCCGATGTCACCCGTACCGTAGCCGTCAACGTAAATCTGTCCGCAGGGTACGTAGGCACCAAACTGAGCCTTCTTTGCACCCAGCTCCAGGGTCTTGCCCGTTTCGGGAATGAATATACGGCTGCCGTCCATACCAAGCTCCTTGGCAAGGTCGGCGTGGCGTTTAAGATGCTTGTACTCCCCGTGTACGGGCATAAAATACTCAGGCTTCAAGAGGGTGTGCATTATCTTAAGCTCCTCAGCACAGGCGTGACCGGAAACGTGAACGTCCACAGCACTGTCGCTTATCATATTAACGCCTCTTTTAAGAAGCTCGTTTACTATATGGGATATAAGCTTTTCGTTACCGGGGATAGGAGAGGAGGAAAGGATAACCAAATCTCCGCTACCCAGGGAAACAGAGCTATGCTCACCCAGAGCCATACGGTAAAGAGCGCTCATAGGCTCGCCCTGGCTGCCTGTGGTAATAAGGGTAAGCTGGTCAGGCTTATACCGCTTCATATCCCCCAGCTCGATAAGGGTACCCTCGGGAATATCCATATACCCCAGCCTTTCAGCGGCACGTAGCACGTTAACCATGCTTCTGCCCGTGATGGCGACCTTACGCCCGTATTTAACGGAGGCGTTTATAATCTGCTGTACCCTGTGTATGTTGGAGGAGAAGGTAGCGATAACTATACGCTTGTCACAACCCTCAAAGATACGGTCAAAGGATGCCCCGACTATCCTCTCAGACTGGGTGTAGCCGCTACGCTCCACGTTGGTGCTGTCGCAAAGGAGCAGCTTAACACCCTTTTTCCCCAGCTCTGCAAAGCGGTGGAGGTTGATGGGTGCGTCGTCAATGGGAGTAAGGTCGATCTTAAAGTCCCCCGTGTGTACCACCGTACCGCGGGGAGTTTGCAGGGCTATAGCAACAGAGTCGGCTATAGAGTGGTTAACACGGATAAACTCCGCAGTAAAGCGGCCAAGCTTAAGGGTGTCTCCCGCCTTAACCTCGTTAAGAACGGAGGAGGCAAGAATGCCGTGCTCTGCCAGCTTGTTTTCCAGTATTCCAAGGGTAAGCCTCGTGCCGTAAACGGGCACGTTAAGCTGTTTAAGCAGATAGGGGATAGCGCCTATATGGTCCTCGTGACCGTGGGTGATAAGAACGGCACGAAGCTTTTCCGCATTCTGCTCCAGGTAAGTAAAATCGGGTATAACAAGGTCAACGCCCAGCATATCGTCCTCAGGGAAGGAAATGCCGCAGTCGATAACCACAATATCCTCTGCATACTCAAAGGCAGTGATGTTACTGCCGATACCGTCAACCCCGCCCAGGGGTATAACCTTTAGCTTTTCGCTTTTGTTTTTTGCCATAAAATACCAACCGTATTGCGTAATACGCCTACGGTTATCTCCTTTTTATTAGTTTGTTTATATAATGCCCTTCGGCTGTCCGAAGGAAAAATTCAAAGTAAGTATCTATATTATGCCTCATTTTTATTCCGTTGTCAATAGGGAAAGAAGGGGCATATACTTGTATTGTAGCCGATGCTGTAGAATAATAAAGCATATACTTGATAATTTTCCCTTGACTTTCCGTAAAATAATGGTATGATATAAGTGTATAGCTATTTTTAATTTGGATTTATATTGTTTATTTGACCGAAAGGTGTTACATATATGGAAAAAATAATAATCAACGGCGGCAGACCTCTGTACGGTACCATAGAGGTCAGCGGTATGAAAAACTCCTCCCTGCCCATACTGTTTGCAACCATTTTGGTAAAGGGAAGCTGCGTTATAGAAAACCTGCCTGATATAGACGACGTTTATACCACCCTCGCCATACTTAAGAGTATGGGTGCCACGGTGCGTGCTATAGATAAAACCACGGTGGAGATCAATACCGACAACATAAGATGCGGCACAGCCCCTACCGAAATGTCCCGTCATATGCGCGGCTCCTACTATATTGCAGGGGCGGAGCTGGGTAGGTTCGGCAGGACGGCGGTTCCTCTCCCCGGCGGCTGTGACTTTGGTCAGCGTCCTATCGATTTGCACATCAAGGGCTTTGAGGCTTTGGGTGCAAGGGTTGACGTCAGCGGTGGCTACATCAGGGCGGAGAGCGAGGGCGTGCTGAGAGGCTCCTCCGTTTATATGGACGTGGTTTCCGTTGGTGCAACTATAAATATTATCCTTGCCGCAGTGCTGGCAGAGGGCGTTACCGTTATTGATAACGCCGCTAAGGAGCCCCACGTGGTTGACCTTGCCAACTTCCTTAACGCTTGCGGTGCCAAGGTTGAGGGTGCGGGTACGGATATTATAAGGATAAAGGGCGTGTCCTCCTTAAAGGCTGTTACCTATGCGGTGCTGCCTGATATGATAGAGGCAGGCACTTATATGATAGCCGCCGCCGCAACGGGCGGTAAGCTTACCGTAAGCAACGTAATCCCCAAGCATCTGGAGTCGGTTACGGCAAAGCTGTGTGAGATGGGTGCCCACGTGGAGGAGCATGACAGCTCTGTGGACGTATGGGTGGACGGACCCCTCCGTGGCGTTAACGTAAAAACCCAGCCCTATCCCGGCTTCCCTACGGATATGAACCCTCAGATGTGTGTTATAATGTGTCTTGCCCAGGGTGACAGCCAGCTTCGTGAGGGCGTGTGGGATAACCGCTTCCGTTATATAAAGGAGCTTGTACGTATGGGTGCAGACATCACCGTAGAGCCTAAGGTTGCCTTTGTAAAGGGTAAGGGCGTCCTTACCAGTGCAGAGGTAAAGGCGGTGGATTTGCGTGCAGGTGCGGCTATGGTTATAGCAGGT
Source organism: Eubacteriales bacterium (assembly GCA_045537905.1). Lineage (GTDB taxonomy): Bacteria > Bacillota > Clostridia > Oscillospirales > CAG-382 > SIG636. The sequence goes on along the minus strand of JAZSQJ010000032.1, from coordinate 21,912 downwards.
CTGGCGGCAGAGGGCACTACCGAGATAAGCGACATTTATCATATCGAGCGTGGATACGCCAATCTCGTTGAAAAGCTATGCTCTGTAGGAGCGGATATTAAAAAGGTGGTTGTGCACGACGGTGCACAGTCCTCCGCAGTGTAATTGAAATTAAGGTGTATGTTATGGATAATAAAGCTTTAGTAAGGTTTTTCGCACTTATGCTTGCCCTTGTGCTTGTGCTGTGCGGCTGTGCGGAGATTGATCTGCCCGACGGTGACAGTGCCGACAGCAAGACGGAAAGCACCGTGGGCGGTACGGACGGCAAGGATGAAAGCATTGCCGAAAACAGCAAAGCCGACAGCGCAGTCAGTACAGACGGCTCCTCCTCTGACCCTGCTTCGGGTGACAGCAGTGTTGACACGGGGGATAACAGCAGCTCTGCCCCTACCGTAGAAAAGGATAAGGTTATAAGCTTCCTTGCCTGCCCCGATAATATAATACACCCCTCCGTGTATTACCACGCCCTGCAAAAGGCGGCGGCAAACGCAGGGGTACAGCCCGACTACTCCAACCTGCAAACGGCGGAGTATGAGTTTTCTCATATCTACGATAACATAAGCGCTATGATAAAGGCGGCTGATATATCCTATATCAACGTGGAGACCCTTATCGGCGGTAACGAAAACCCCATCTACGGCTATCCTACCTTTAACTCTCCCGAAAAAGCAGGAGAAACTCTTATAGATTTGGGCTTTGATATCTACAACCTCGCCCACAATCATATGCTGGACAGTTGGAACGATAAATACCTTATAAACTGTGACCGTTTCTTTACTGAACGGGGTCAAACCACCATTGGCTACTACGAAAATCAGGCAGACCTGGACAATATCGTTATCTATGAGGAGCAGGGAGTGAAGATAGCCTTCCTTGCTTACACCTACGAAACCAACGGTATAAGGCTTGGTTCTTCTTCATCTACTTATATTCCCTATATCAACAGCGAGCTTATGAAAAAGCAGATGAAGCTTGCCAAGGAAAGGGCAGACCTGGTATTCGTTTCCATGCATTGGGGCGACGAGGACAGCTTTTACCCCAACGGTGCCCAGCGTCAGGCGGCGCAGACCTTAGTGGACGAGGGTGCGGACGTTATTATCGGTATGCATCCCCACGTAATACAGGAGTCTAAGTGGGTTAGCAGACCTGACGGCAGCCGTTGCTTCCTTACCTATTCCTTGGGCAATCTGCTCAGCGGTATGTACGGCGGTAAAAACGCCCTTGGCAGTCTCCTTTCCCTTGATATCGTTTGCAAAGCGGGTCAGAAGCCCTATGTGGACAACGTGCAGATACTCCCTACCGTGTGCCATTACGTATTCAAGGCCAGTGTAAACACTCAAATGGATACGGGCTTTAGAGATTTTAAGATATATCTTCTTGAGGATTATACCGACGAGCTTGCGGCAGCCCACGGCGTACACAGGAACAAGGCGCTGGGTAAGATAATAAACTTTGACAGCGAGCTGGACGGTAACTTCTCCCTTGCTACTCTTTATGCAAAGGTTAAAAGGCTTATACCTGCGGAGTTTCTGTCCGAGGCGATCAATAGCTACAATTAGTAAAAACCTTGACAACAGCCTGTAAAGGGCTGTTGTTTTTTTGTTATTTTTTATATTGACTAAAACCCCCGTCGGTGCTATAATCTCCCCTTGTGAGATAACGAAAGGGAGGTTTTGGGGTGCAATTTTTAGCCTTTGCAAAAAAGAATGCGGTTATGCTTGCGGCGTTGACGGCGGCTTTGATAAGCTGTATTTTCGTACCGCCGGACTCTGCTTACGTTTCTTATTTCGATTTGAAAACCCTAAGCTGTTTGTTCTGTGTGCTGGCGGTGGTTTGCGCCCTTAAGGATATAAACTTCTTTTATATAATGGCACGCCACGTTGTAAAACGCTTCAAAACTACCAGACTGTGTATCCTTGCCCTGGTATATATCACCTTTATCGGCTCTATGCTTATAGCCAACGATATGGCGTTGCTTACCTTTTTGCCCCTTGGCTACTTTGTTCTGTCCTCCACGGGCAAGGAAAAGTATATGGCGTTTACCTTTATAATGCAAAACATTGCCGCCAACCTTGGCGGTATGCTTACCCCCTTTGGCAACCCCCAAAACCTGTATCTGTACACCAAGTTCGGTATCCCTAATCTGGAGTTTATGGGCATAATGCTTCCGCCCTTCCTTCTGTCCATCACCCTTATAACCCTTGCCTGCCTGTTTGTAAAAAGCGAGAGCGTCAGCGTTAAGGACGAGCTGGTTCATTTTTCGCCCTGGCGCACGGGTGTTTACCTTGCTTTGTTCCTGCTGGCAATCCTTATAGTTTTTCGCGGCATCCCTTATCAGATAGGGCTTATAGTTATCCCCCTTGCCCTTGCTTTCCTTGACAGAAAGGCGCTGGCAGAGGTGGACTACCCCCTGCTTCTTACCTTTGTGTTTTTCTTTATCTTTGCAGGCAATATGGCACGCATAGACTGGGTAAAGGACTTCTTTTCGGGGCTGATGCAAGCAAACCCGCTGGTTTACAGTGCAATCTCCTGCCAGTTTATAAGCAACGTGCCCTCAGCCATACTGCTGTCCCAGTTTACGGATAGCTACAGAGAGCTGTTGGTAGGCGTTAACGTAGGCGGCGCAGGCACCCTTATCGCATCCCTTGCCAGCCTTATCACCTTCAGGGAATACCTTAAGCACAACCGCGGCAAGGCACTGTATTACATAGTAATGTTCTCTGCCTTCAATTTCGGTATGCTGGCGGTGCTTCTGACGTTTGAACGATTTATACTGTAATTAGACGTAAAAAAGCAGTGGCTCAGATAATTGTAGGAAGTAAAGTGTGGAACAAAATACCACACTTTGCTTTTTTCTTGGGGTGATTATACCCTGGGTTTTCAATAGGTACAAATAAAAGGGACGGTTTTTATGCAAAGCTACAAATTTCCCCTTTCTGCCTTGACTTTTTAGTTTTTTTCTTTAATATATGGGTGTGAAGTACACAACAAGGAGACAAAGCAATGAGAAATAAACTTAAAGCGTTAATTATTCCCATAGCCGTAATACTCAGCACGGTTTCCTGGGGGGAGGTAGCAGGCAGAAGAGCTTCCGTTCTTTACACGGTGGCTGCAATAACGCCTATACTAACCGTAATTGCGGCGGCGCTTGCTGCGGACCTTGCAAAAAAACTAAAGCCTAAAACTGCCTTCCTTGTAAACGGCGTTGCTTTTGCGGTGTCTGCGGCGGCTTACCTTACAGGCGCTTTTGCGGATGAAGCCTATTTGTGTGCCGCTTTCGGGTGTACGGGGTTGATTTCTGCCATCGGCTTTGCTTTGTTTGGTGCACGGCTTTGGAAAAGCAGTAAACCTAAAAGCTATAAAACCGCTTTAATTGTAGCGGCGAGCGTACTGGGGGTTTTATGCCTTGGTGTGATCTTTTCCGTAATCCGTTTTGGGGCGGGCTATATAAACCATAACGACCATAAAAGATTTGCCTGGCTATTTATAGCTGTTGTTACCCTCACCTTCGGCGTGTTGGCGGCGTGCTTGTTTGCAGGTGCAAAAAAGCTGTATTCCGATAAAGCCGCAAAGCGTTTAGGCGTGGCTGTCACCCTTATAATATGCGCTGTTTTTGCCGTATCAAGCGTTGTTGCCGTGTACTACAGTCCCGAGATAGAGGTAGGGTCCGTTTACAGAGCGCAAATAGGCGCCGTTCCTTTGGGTATAAGCGGCAAAGACGCTGTGTGTATATACGACTGTGACGGAGCAAAGGTTTACCTTGTAAGGCGTGAAAAATCTATGGATTTTGTAGAAGCGTTTGAAATGGAGGATACGGAATTTTATACCCGTATAGTAGACGGAGTGGTGTGCAAGATGGAAAACAAAGGCTTTATGCACTTTTTCCGTGTGCTTAGCTTTACCCCCGTTGACTGATTATGTTAATACTCAGGCATAAGCCGGCTCAAATTTGTTTTTGAGCCGGCTTTTCTCGGGGTCCCCGTCACGAACGAAGTGAGTGATGGGGTGTCTTCTCGGGGTCCCCGTCACGAACGAAGTGAGCGATGGGGTGTCTTCTCGGGGCCCCCGTCACGAACGAAGTGAGTGGTGGGGGTGTTCTTTTCTATATCTCATCTCACCGTATTGCCTCCCCTGCATACACTACAAGGGGAGGCGTTTTTCTTTGGACGATTATATGTCTCCCGTAAAAGGGGTTGGTAAAAAATGACACTGGTATTTACCTCTGTAACCTATGCTCTTAAGGCACAGCGGCTGTTGGCAGGTCAACGTATCTACAGCACCCTCAGCCGTTCTCCGGCCGTTACTGCGGTCAGGGGCTGTGGCTACGGACTGCGTCTTGGCGACGTGGGAGAGCTGGAAAGGGCACAGCGTCTGGTCAAGGAAAAGGGCATTTTTTTGGTAGCAACCGTTAAGGAGTGATAGTCTTTGCAAAGGGTATATCTGGATAACGCCGCCACCCTCTACCCCAAAAGCAAGGGGGTTCTTGAGGCGATGGAGAGGGCGTTTTGGGACTGCGGCAACAGCGGCAGAGGCGGACACCCCCTTGCCATTACAGCCACGGAAACAGTCTACAACTGCCGTGAGGCGGTGGCGGCACTTTTCGGTGCCGAGGTGCAAAACACCGTCCTTTGCGCAGGGGCGACTATGGCGCTAAATATGGCTATAAAGGGTATGGCGTCGGGAGGAGAGGTGTTATGCTCCACCCTGGAGCATAACGCCGTCCTACGTCCCGTATACGCCCTCGCCGGGGAGGGCAAGGTACAGCTTCGCCTGTTTACACCCTCCTTTGTAAGCGACAGCCAAACAGTAGCCGCCTTTAAGAGGGCTATCACTAAGGACACCCGCCTTGCGGTGCTTACCCACGCCTCCAACGTGTGCGGTATGTGCCTGCCTGTAAAGGAGCTTTGCGCTATAGCGAGGGAGCGTGGCATTACCACCGTGGTGGACTGTGCCCAGACCGCTGGGCATATACCTGTTAATATAAGGGACCTGGGGGCGGATGCCCTTTGCATTGCAGGCCACAAGGGTCTGGGGGGCCCTATGGGTACGGGTGCTTTGATAATAAGCCACCGCTATAGGGGGAATATAGCTACCCTTATAGAGGGGGGCACGGGCGTAGCCGCCAGGGAGCCTCTTATGCCAAGGGAACTGCCCGAAAGGCTGGAGGCAGGCACTGCCAATATAACGGGCATAGCAGGTCTCCTTGCGGCTTGTACCGAGCTTTCCCTTGACAAAGACGGGGAGGAGGCACTGCGGCGCTACCTTGTAAAGGAGCTGGGCAGAATAAAGGGCGTAAGGGTCTACGGTGCGGATGCAGATGCAGAGTACACCCCCGTGGTGCTGTTTAACGTGGGAGGTATTCCCTCGGACACCGTGGCAGAGGAGCTTGCTCTGAGGGGTATATACGTCCGTGGAGGGCTCCACTGCGCTCCCCTGGCACACAGGACCTTGGGTAGCGGTGCCTACGGCGGGGTAAGGGTGTCTCTGTCAAGGCTTAACACCAAAAACGACTGCGATTTACTGCTTAAGGCGGTGGCAGAGCTGGCCGGTAAAATATAGCTTGCAAAAGAGCGTGTCCGGTGGTATAATGTATAATGTATAGCTGTTTAATATGCCGGACCAGACTTATTTTTACGGAAAGGGCAGGTAGTGCTTTATGAATAATACCGTATATGAATATGACGTTGACGGAGCGTGCCTGTCCACGATGAAGGTGGGCGGTAAGGTAAAACGCCTTTGCCGCCCTGCCACTGAGGAGGAGCTTGTAGCCGTACTGAAGGAAACCGAGGGTAAATATCTTGTCCTTGGCAACGGCAGTAACGTGGTTTTTTCCTCGGAGGGCTTTGACGGCACGGTTATACTCACCACCGCCCTTTGCGGTATAGAGGACGGGGAAAACGGCTTTATCTGCGGTGCAGGTCAAAGCCTGTCGGGTGCGGCTATGCACGCGGCAGACCGTGGCTTTAAGGGTATGGAGTTTGCCTTTGGCATCCCCGGTACCGTAGGCGGTGCCGTGTGTATGAACGCAGGTGCCTACGGCGGAGAGATGAAGGACGTGCTTAAAAGCGTTACCTGTACCGATAAGGAGGGTAATATATACGTCCTTACAGCAGAGGAGCTACGTCTTTCCTACCGCCACAGCGTTTTTATGGAAAGGGAGCTGTACGTGCTTTCTGCAGAGTTTGTTTTTGACAGAGGCAGTACGGAGGAGATAAAGGCAAAAATGGCAGAAAATATGGCGCGCCGCAGGGACAAGCAACCCTTGGAGTATCCCAGCTGCGGCAGTACCTTCAAGCGTCCCACGGGCTATTATGCAGGAGCGCTTATCGAGCAGTGCGGTCTCAAGGGCTTCAGCGTGGGGGGCGCACAGGTATCCGAAAAGCACGCAGGCTTTGTTATCAACCGGGGCGGTGCCACGGGGGACGACGTGATAAGCCTTATAAAGCAGGTACAGCAGACGGTGCTTGAGCAGACGGGGGTGCTTTTGGAAACGGAGGTTAAGATAATATAATGTCTGTTTCGTCAGAAATAAAGGAATACTTAAGCTCTGCAGATATAAAAAGAGGTGTATGCTGTAAAGCCGCCTTTGACGCAGGTGTATCGGGCGAGGACTTCCACGGTCTGTGCGGTGCCTGTGTAAACCACTATTTTGCGGGGCTGTTTGTGGGCAACGGTACCGTTACCGACCCGTCCAAGGGCTTCCATCTGGATATAAAGGTTATGCCCGAGCAAGTGGATAGCTTGACGGAGCTGCTTGCGGAGGAGGGGCTGGAGCCAAGAAGCTGCAGTACCCGAGGCAGTAAAATAAGGCTGTACTATAAGGGTAGCTCTAAAATCAGTGACTTTCTTACCTTTATAGGCGCATCCAGATATGCGCTGGAGGTTTTGGAGCACGAGGTAATGAAAAACGTACGCTCCAAGGAAAACCGCAAAGCCAATGCCGAGCTTGCTAACGTAGACCGCGCGGCTACTGCGGCGGCAGAGCAGATACAGGCGATAGAGCTGCTTAAAAGCCATGGGGTGCTGTCCTCTCTCCCGCCGGAGCTGGCGTTGACTGCGAAAATAAGGGAGGAAAACCCTTTTATGTCATTGACGGAGCTGTGTGAGGTGTTCTCGCCTCCCATAAGTAAATCGGGGCTTAGTCATAGGCTTAAGCGTCTTTTGGCAGAGGCTGAAAAGCTACGGCACGGTAAGCTGTAAAAGAAAGGAAAGGGCAAAAATGGCATTTGTACATCTGCATTTACATACTGAATACAGCCTGCTTGACGGGGAATGCAGAGTAAGCGCCTTGCCCGATGCAGTGTTGAAACAGGGACAGACTGCGGTGGCAATAACCGACCACGGCTGTTTGTACGGAGCTATAGATTTTTACAGGGCGTGTAAGGCTAAGGGCGTAAAGCCTATTATCGGGTGCGAGATGTACGTTGCACCCAAAAGCCGTACAGACAAAACCTATTCCAAAACCCTGTACCACCACCTTGTTTTGCTGTGCAAAAACGAGACGGGCTACAAAAACCTGATGAAGCTTAATACCGACGCCTATCTTAACGGCTTTTATATGCGTCCCCGTACCGATATGGAGATGCTATCTAAGCATAGCGAGGGGCTTATTGCCCTTTCTGCCTGTATAGCAGGGGCTGTACCCTCCGCTATCCTTGCCGAGGATTTTGCAAAAGCCGAAAAAGAGGCAAAGGCACTAAAGGCTATTTTCGGCGAGGATTTTTATCTTGAACTGCAAAGAAACGGGATAGAGGAGCAAGGCAAGGTAAACTCCGCCCTTGTGGCACTGTCAAAAAAGCTGAATATCCCCCTCGTAGCCACCAACGACGTTCATTACATAGACAAAAAGGATGCCAACATCCAGCGTATACTTATGCTTATCCAGATGGGCAAAACCGTAAACGACGAGGACGGCGGTTTTCCTACCGAAGAGTTTTATCTTAAAAGCGACAGGGAAATGAGAGAGCTGTTTTCTGATTTGCCTGAGGCGATAGAGAATACGGAGCGTATTGCAGACAAATGTGGCGTAGACTTTGAGTTTGGTACCCTGCATCTGCCTGTGTTCACCCCACCTGCCCCCTATACGGCAGAGGCTTATCTCAGACAGCTGTGTCTGGAGGGCTTTGCAAAGCTTATTAAGCTGGGCATAATACAGGGTGACACCGCTCCATACAGAGAAAGGCTTGACAAGGAGCTGGGCATAATAAGCTCTATGGGCTTTGTGGACTACTACCTTATAGTGTGGGATTTTGTAAACTACGCCAAAAGCAGAAGGATACCCGTAGGCCCCGGCAGAGGCAGCGGCGTAAGCTCCCTTGCCGCCTATTTCCTTGGTATAACGGGCATAGACCCTATTAAAAACGATTTACTTTTCGAGCGTTTTCTTAACCCCGAGCGTGTTTCAATGCCCGACTTTGATATAGATTTTTGTGACGAACGTCGCGGCGAGGTTATCGACTACGTGGCGCAAAAATACGGTGCCGACCACGTGGCGCAGATAATAAACTTCGGCACCCTTGCGTGCCGTGCCGCCGTCCGTGACGTGGGCAGGGTTTTGGGTATGCCCTATGCCCAGGTGGACGAGGTTGCCAAGCTGATACCACGCAGTATCGGTATCAGCGTTGATGAGGCGATGGCGGCAAGCAGTGAACTGGCAGAACGCTACAAGATAGACGGCACCGTTAAAACGCTGATAGACTATGCAAAAGCCCTGGAGGGCAGACCGAGGAACAGCTCCCAGCACGCCTCAGGCGTGGTGGTGGCAGATAAGCCCCTTACGGAGTACGTGCCTCTTTCCACCTCTACGGGCTCTGTGGTGACCCAGTTCCCGATGAACACCATAGCAAGTCTTGGACTTTTGAAGATAGATTTTCTGGGGCTGCGCTTCCTTACGGTTATCGACAAATGCTGTCAGGCTGTAAGGGAAAACAAACCCGACTTCAATGAGGAAACCATACCCCTTGACGACGAGGCTACCTATAAGCTCCTTGGCAACGGCAAGGGCGTGGGTCTGTTTCAGCTTGAAAGCGAGGGTATGAGAAGCCTTCTTACAAGGATAGAGCCTAAAAGCCTTGAGGATATAACGGTAGCTATCTCCCTGTACCGTCCGGGACCTGCCCGTTTTATCGAGGAGTACCTTGCCAACAGGAAAAACCCGGAGAGGATAAAGTATGCCTCCCCCCTGCTGGCACCCGTGCTGGACTCCACCTACGGCTGTATGATATATCAGGAGCAGGTTATGCGTATCTGCGTTAGCGTGGCAGGCTACAGCTACGGCAAGGCAGACCTGGTACGCCGTGCCATGGCTAAAAAGAACCCCGCCGCTATGCAAAAGGAGCGGGGGGACTTCGTAAAGGGTGCTATGGCTAAGGGGATGGACGGAAAAGAGGCAGAGGCGTTGTTTGACAGCATAGCAGGCTTTGCGACCTACGCCTTCAACAAAAGCCACGCCGCCGCCTATGCGGTGCTGGCATACCGTACCGCTTATCTTAAGTGCCATTACCCCCGTGAATATATGGCGGCTCTCCTTAACTCCGTGATGGGCGACAACAACAAAATCCGCCTGTACAGGCAGGAATGTCAAAGTATGGGCTTTGATATACTTCCGCCCCATATAAACAAAAGCGGCGTGCTTTTTTCCGTAGAGGAGGGCGGTGTACGCTTTGGTCTGGCGGCGGTTAAAAACGTGGGCGAAAGCTTTGCAAAGCAGATAGTAAAAAAGCGTGAGGCAGGCGGAGCTTACAGCGACCTTGAGGATTATCTTATGCGTGTTACCGGGGGCAGTGCCCGTATGAGCGACGCTTTGATACGCTGTGGAGCCATGGACTGCTTCGGCAGGGCAAGAAGCGTGCTGGTAGGTGCGCTGGATACCTCGGCAGATAAGCTAAGCCATATAAGGCAGGCGTCTGCGGCAGGACAGATAGGTCTGTTTGAGTCTATGGGTGACCCCTCCTATAAGGTGGGGCTTGAGTACCCCCGTCTGGACGAGTTTCCCCAAAGGGTAAGGCTGGAGGAGGAAAAGGCGCTTACAGGTCTGTACCTTACGGGTCATCCCTTGGCAGAGTACGCCTCTGCGGCAAGCAGTATGGGTGCCCTGAGCACTGCCGAGCTTAGCGGTAAATATAAGGAAGGCAGTCTTAAAGAGGGGCAAAGCCTTACGGTGCTGGGTATGATAAAGGACGTTACCCAAAAGCAGACCAAAAACGGCGGTATGATGGCGTTTTGCGTCCTTGAGGATATGATAGGGGAGATAGAGCTTGTAGTCTTTCCCAAGCAGCTATCCACCCACGGCGCTCTGCTTAGCGTCGGCAGTATAGTCTCTGTAACGGGCAAGCTCAGCGTAAGGGAGGCTTACGGCGACGAAAGCGAGGACGAGCTTAAGCTGATAACGGATACGGTAAGGGTACCCACGGTGTCCGCCGGTGACCTTTACATAAAGGTGACCCCTGACAACGAAAAGCGTCTTGAGGAGGCGCTCTCTTACCTTGGTAAAAACCGTGGCAGCAGCCGTGTTTGCGTGTATTATCAGCAAACGGGCAAGCTGTATTCTCCCAAAGGACTGGCGGCTTCTGCCGACGGCTTGGTTATAGACAAACTGCTTAGTATAATGGGCGAGGGAAACGTTGCCCTTAAGCAAAGGAGCAAATAGTATGGCAATTATAAAAAAAGGCAATGATATAGACGTAAGGTATACGGGGGTCGTGCCCGTGTGCAAGGCACTGGGACCTGTGTTTAAGGTGGGTGCCTATATTGCAGGTATTCTGGCAGCCTTGCTGGTGGTAATGAGCGTGGTGCTTGTGTTTGTGGACGTTAGTGCCGAGGAGCTGCTGTTTACCCCCTATATGAGCGTAATAGAGGAAAACGGTGAGCGTTTTTACGAGGTAACGCTGGGAAACGGTATGGAGGTTATAAGAGCCTATGACAAGGTAGACACCTCCAATATCAAGGCAACGGTTTACGCCTGGATACTTACCTGCGTGGCAGGGCTTGCCGTCAGCGTGCCGATTTTAAGCAACCTTGCCAAGCTTTTCAAAAACATAGGCAGCGGCAGGGCATTAACCAAGGAAAACGCCGCCTTTGTAAACAACGTAGGCTTTGCCGTTTTGGTGGGTAACCCTATAGTGTCCCTTGTAAAGCGCTACTTTAACTATTCCCTTATGAAAAACTTTGTGGACGTAGGTCTTAACTTTGACTTTGGCATAGATTTGTTTGATTTCTTTTTAGGACTGCTTATTATCCTGCTTGGCACCATCTACGGCTATGCCTGCGTTTTGCACAAGCAGGAAACGGCACTCATCCTCAGCGAAAACTCAGACCTAAGGAGGTAAAGCTTTGATGGACGAAAACAACTTGGAAAAAAATAAAACCCCTACCGAAGAAACGGCTCCGAAAACCGCTGTGTTTGATGCGGCCCCCGCTAAGGAGGAGACCGCTTCCAAGGACGTAGTGCCAAAGGAGGAGCAAAAAAGCACGGGCGTAGGTAAAAAGGCGGCGAAGATGGGTCTTGCCTATCCTGCCCAGATTTTACTGTACGGGCTTTACAAGGTGCTTACCTGGCTGTTTAACGTACTGCTTACCGTCGTGCTGGTAGGTGCCATATCAGGCTTGATAGTTGTGGCGGCCTTTGTGGTATATATAAAAAGCTACGTGGACCCAAACTATACGGGCCTTGACAATTTGCAGTTTGAAAGCAGTCTGTATACCACCATCAATATGGTGGACAGCGACGGAAACGAGGTAGAGCTGGACCGTTTGGTAGGCTCGGAAAACCGTGCCTGGGCAAGCTACAGCGAAATGCCCGAGGACCTTATCAACGCCTACGTGGCTATCGAGGATAAGCGTTTTTGGGAGCATCCCGGTGTAGACTACCGCCGTACGGGTAATGCGGTGCTAAACTTCTTTAGCTCCTCGGGTGACAAGTCGGGCGGCTCCACCATCACCCAACAGCTTATAAAAAACGTATCGGGTGATGACGATGCAACCATCCAGCGTAAGGTGCAGGAGATACTCCGTGCTCTTAACGTTACCCAAAAGTACTCCAAGGAAGAGATACTTGAGATGTATCTTAACACCATCTTCCTTTCCCAAAACTGCTACGGCGTAAAGACTGCCGCCCAGAAGTATTTTGGCAAGGAGCTGTCAGAGCTTAATATTATAGAGTGTGCCGCCCTGGCGGCTATCCCCAAGTCTCCCACCAAGTACGACCCCGTCCGCAACCCCACCCATAATCAGGAGAGGCGTGACCTGGTGCTGGAAGAGATGTATGTACAGGGCAAGATAACTAAGGAGGAGTTTGACCTCTACTACAAGAGCCAGCTGGAGCTTAATACGGAAAGCGACAGCGAGGAGGCGGTTTCCACCATCCACAGCTATTTTGTAGACGCCCTTATAGACGAGGTAATGGCTGACCTTATGGAGGAGTTTGGCTATGACAAGATGACTGCCTCCCGTCTCCTTTACTCGGGCGGTCTGGAGATAGTAAGCACCATAGACCCTATGGTACAGGAGGCAATGGAACAGGTCTTTGAGCAAACAGGTAACGAGTACCTTTATCTGGGTAACGAGCCTGTTGCGCCCACCAAGGGCGTTATACCTCAGGCGGCAATGGTGACAATGGACCCCAAAACGGGTGACGTGCTGGGTGTTGTAGGCGGCAGAGGCGTAAAGAAGGAGGGCAGAGGTCTTAACCGTGCCACCCACAGCCGCCGTCAGTGCGGTTCCTCCATCAAGCCTTTGTCCGTGTATACTCTGGCTTTGGAGGAGGGACTTATCTCTATGGGCTCTCCCGTGGACGACGTTCCCACTATGAAAAACGATGACGATAAGTATTGGCCTACCAATACGCCAAACCGTTTTTACGGCTTGATAGACGTAAACTTTGCGGTAATAAAATCCCTTAACACCATTCCCGTTAAGCTGGTAAATCAGCTTACCCCCGAAAAGTGCTTTAACTTCCTTACGGAAACTCTGGGCTTTACCAGCGTAATCAGAAGGGAAGAGATAGGCGGTCAGATATACTCCGATATCGCCCTTGCGCCCTTGGCGCTGGGTGGCTTTACCCACGGTGTAACCGTTAAGGAAATGACCCAGGGCTACTGTATGATAGCCAACGGCGGCAAGACCAGCGACGCCAGAATGTACAGCGAGATAAGGGACCGCCGTGGCAGTATCCTTATTAAAAAGGACCCCTCCCACAAGATAGCGGTAAGCGAAACCAGCGCTTATTCTATGACGGCGATGATGATGAACGTCGTGGGGCAAACAGGCGGTACGGGTACCCGTGTTACCCTTGACGATGCCTTCGAGATAGAGGTAGCAGGCAAAACGGGCTCTACCAACGACGACCGTGACAGATACTTCGTTGCCTACACCCCCGAATACGTAGGCGGAGTATGGTTTGGCTACGATAATAACAAAAGCCTCAGCGGCTTTACAGGCAACCCCGCCCTTAGCCTTTGGGACAGAGTGTTTACCGAGATATACACCAAGCTCAAGGAGGACGGTGTGGAGTATCAAAAGGAGTTTTACGTACCTACGGGTATGGTAAAGGCAAACTACTGCGCCGTATCGGGCAAGCTGGCAACCGCCGCCTGCTACAGGGATATCTACTACTACGACGCTGCAAAGAAAACCTTTACGGGCAACGCAGTAATGTCGGGCGTGTTTATGGCAGGTACCCAGCCCCTTGAAAAGTGCGACTGCCATATCGAGGTACTGTATGACACCAAAACTCAGGCTATCTGCTTTGACGATTGCGACTGCCCTACGGAAAACCTTATAAGCGTTTCCTTCCGTCTTAATAACCAGCGTCAGTTTGACGATTTTGTTTACGTAATGGACGGCGACTGTATCTACAAGGAAATCCCTGAGGATTACGTGTTCCCCACGGATAAAACAAAGCCTTTCTTTGCAAATCTGTATGAAAGCGGAACCTACTTCGGCTCCCTTCCTGCGGGTCTGCCCCGTAACCGTATTTGTATGGAGCATTACCGTACGGAGGACAAGAACGAGGAAACAAGCGAAGAGAGCAGCGAGGAATAAACAGGCTATGAAAAAATCAATGTATTTTAACTATACCAAGGACGTGCCCCTGGCTGAAAAGGCAGAGGCGATAGCGTCGGCAGGCTTTGACGGTGCAGAGCTTTTCCGTTATATAGACGACCGTGAGCCTCTGAAGGATACCTTTGCCGCAGTAAAGGCGGCAGGCCTTGAGGTAGAGGCGTACCACGCCGACTTCAAGCATATCAACGATATCTGGTCAGAAGGCTCCGAGGGCGAGGAAAGGCTTACCTTCCTTGAAAAGACGGTGTTTGAAGCAGGGGAGCTTGGCATCCCCGTAGCGGTTGTTCACGTTTCCAGCGGTTGCACTCCTCCTGCCTTTAACGAGCGTGGGCTGGAGCGTTTTCGCCGTCTGTGCCGTACTGCCGCAGGGGCAGGGGTAAAGATAGCCTTTGAAAACCTGCGTAAAACCGCCTATCTGGACTACGTGCTGGCAGGCATACCCGAGGCAGGCTTCTGCTTCGACTGCGGCCACGAGAAGCTGTATAACGGCGGGGCGGGCGTGCTGGAGCAGTACGCAAGCCGTTTGCTGTGTATGCACCTGCACGACAACAACGGCATCTTTGACAACCACTACCTGCCCTTTAAGGGCAAGATAGACTGGGAGGAGATGAGCCGCCGTCTGGCAGCGTCAGGTTTTACCTGCAGTCTCTGCTTTGAGGTCTTTTGCCCCGGCAGTGAGCATCTTAGCTTCCCCAAGGAGGTAATGACCCCCGCCACCCGTCTGGAAAAGATGATTCTGGCAGCAAAATAAGTAGACTTAATATAAAAAAGGTCAGCAGTCACGCTGACCTCAGACCGCTGACAAAGGCACAGAGCACGAAAAAGAATAAAATATACTCATTCTAAAGTAGAAAATTCAGGGAAAATTTCCCTGAATTTTCTGCGTTTTATTTGTTTATGTTTTCCTGCTTTGTTTAATACCACGCTATAGAAACGGTATGTCCGGTTGATACAGTTGGAGAAACATCTTTTACTACCACAGTATAAGTGCCCGGCTGAATTACGCTAAACTGCAACAGTTCGGTGTTTGTGTACGGCGTGTTAGAAAACTCAACGGGGGTTCCTGAAGTGTTAGTTCCGTAATACACCTCAAGCCTGTAATTTTCGTGCGGTATTTCCATTGTGGTGTTTCCACCAACAAAGCTTATCTTTTTATTCCAACACATTGCCATTTTTATATTTGAGTTTTTATTTTTGTATTCCTCAACCGTAACTTTGATTTCTGTATCCTTGTAAATGCGTGCTTGTTGTTTTTCCGTGAATAGAGAGAAACTTTTTTCGTTAGTTTCTATACGTTTTAATGTCTTCTTTTCTATTTCCTTAGCCTCTATATCTTCTATCCATATTGCCACATTTATGGTTTCGTCTTTTGCTAACGTAGCAATTCTGTTCGCCAGATCCTTTGTAATATTTGTTTTTGTTGACGTTTCTATATCGATTGCAAATGCTACATTAGAAAAGGGATTTATGAATACGATTGCTATAAGAAATAAACATAAAACTTTTTTCATCTCATTGCTACTTTGGTCTTGAAAACTGCATATATCCGGGTCCTTCGGCTACATATACATCGTATACCGAATCAGTGTTACCTTCGTATTCGTAATAAAGCTCTTGCATATTGTGATCTTCTTTCATCCAAAACACAGTGCCGCCATACTTATTCTCGCTGCGCATGGTGCTTATGAAATTAAGTAAAACGTCCCCTCTTACCGTGGCTACAAAGCCATAGTCGTAAAAAACATTGTCTGGGTTATCCATAGTTCTCTTTTCGTCTTCTTTGGTGTAAAAAGCCCATTGCATTTCAGCGTCAATACCAAGCCTTTTTATAGTTTGAGCATCCTTTTCGTACATCCATCTGTAACTTTCGACATAGTCTGCAAGGGAAAGAAGCGGATAATATAAATAGTTGTTAATTGGATCAAAGTGCATATTGTCACTTAAATATTTATGCTTGTAATCGTAATATTCTTTAGAGTCTATAAGTATTAAAACACGGTAATAGGCTTTGGTACCGTAACGGTTAATGTTTTTCTCCCAAAAATTTTGACATCTGAAGAGATTTGGATAATAACTATCCAAGCCGTAGTCTATTGCCTTATAAATTGTTTCGTATAGCACCTCGTCGTTGTCGCTGTCAGAGCTTTCCGAGGGTGTGTTCGGTTTGATTATAGGCGTATCCACCGAATCGGGTGGAGGGGTAATTTGTTCTGCGCTTTGTTCAAATGATGAAGTGGTATCTTCCTCGCTTTGAGTGCTTTCGGTTGGGCCAAAGCTTTGTTCTTCGGAACTTACCGCAATGTTTTCAAGATCATTTTCTTCCGAAACGTCAGCAGAGGGGTAGCTTACTGAGGTTTCTTTAGAGTCGTAGCTTTCGTTGTTTTTGTTATCTTTTGAACCGCAGGCTGTAATGGAAAAAATCATTGATGCAATTAACGTAATACATATCAATTTTTTCATAATTTAATCTACCTCCTGAATGTATTGACCATAAAATTGATTTTGTTTTCCTCCTTACACTATATAATGTCAAAAAACACAAAAACGTCTAGAAAAAATTACAGTTTTTTACCAAAAATTATAAGGTATAAAAATCCATCGCCGTTTTCATAACAAACATTAAATTTACTTGCCGTACTCCACAAGCTCAACGGTATAACCGTCGGCACGGAGGGTATCTACAAGACCCGTTTCGCTAAGCAAATGGGCAAGACCAACGGCAAAGAACACGGTCTTATCGCCGTCCATATACTCCTTAGCCTTTGCAATCATACCTGCGTCACGGTCAGCTACAAGCATCTTATCGTATGCCTTCATAGCCTCCAGATCCTTATCGGTCAGCTCTTTAAGAGCCTCCTCGCAAAGCTCGTCGTCACGGATGTACTCGGTAAGAGCTTTTTCGTCACCCTCACACCACATTGTATACAGCTCTTTTATGCTGTCTATGTAGTCGTTTCTCGTACCGCTTACGGCGTCAAGAAGCAAAACTCTGTGGATGTCCTCGGTAAACTTAGCAGGCATACCAAGCTGGTCCTCGTACTTTTCAACGCTAAGTATTTCTATACCCTTTTCCTTGGCTATCCTCATCAAACGGTAGTCTACGCCGTACTCGGTGGAAAGGCTTAAATAAGAGCCTTTGTACAAAGCGCTTATAGCTTCGCTCCAGCCGTAGGGAGTAAAGTAATCTGCAATATTAGGGGTCACTACGCCGCTTGCCAACGCCAAGCCAAGGGCGCCATCGTAAAGCTCGTCCTCAATATGGTCCTTAATGGTGCTGCCATCGGTGTATATCATACCGGTCATAGCAAGCTCCATCAGCTCGGGGTCGCTTTCTACCTTCTCGTCAAACTCAAGCATATTAAGCTCAACTGCCAAAGCATCGGATGCCTCAAGAGCCTCGTATATCTCCTTGGGGAGATTTGCGGTAGCGTTGTCACCTATATGGATGGTGCCAAGGAGGTACATAGCATTGCCGTTAGGTGCAGTAACCTTATAGAAAAGGGGAGTAACCTCAGCCTCAGACTTCTCCTCCTCGGGAAGCTCGCCTGTAATTTCCTCGTAGGTAGAGGGGGAAGCCACGGAGTATGCAAGAGTTACGGCAGCACCGTTTTCGTATTCCTCACCCTCTATGGTGTGGGTGCCCACGTAGTTCATACCTGCGGCAGTGATAAGCGCTGTATCAAGGTCGATGCTTATGTAGCCCTCTGCCTTATCCGTAACGTACTTGTCAGCCATCTCGTCAATAGCGTCAATATCACCGAAGCAGAAGGTGCTTACGTAGTCCTCGCACTCCAAGCCGCTCTGTTCGTTAAGATTATAAGCAATATAAAGATAGTTGCCGTAGTTTTCTACCTTAACCTTTGCAAACTTAGCCACGTCGGGCTTTGCTACGGAAAGAGACTCACCCTTTTCGGTGACGGAGTCCAAAATCTCCTTCATAGAGGAGTTTTGTGTAGCGCTCTTGCCGTCCATGGTGGTAGTCAGCTTGCCGTCCTTGTAGCTTTGCTCAAGGCTGTAGCTTTCGTTTCTGCCGTCGCTGTAATAAGCGTCCATTTCAGCCTCGGTCTTTGCGATAAAGTCCTTTTCGCTGTTGCCGTAGGTATAAACCTTCTCGCTGGTAGTATAGCTGTAGCCGCCTGCATAGGTGTATATCTCCAGCTTGCCATTAAAGTCAAAGCCCGTAAGAGAGCTTGTCGCAAGGCTTGCCAGCTCTATAAGGTCAAACAAAGCCACGTGGTCTACCTTAACGCCCTCACCCTCGGGGATGGCTTTAACTGTCTCCTCAGCCACGCCAAGGTCAATAGTATACTCTGCAGTGTAGCTTGCAGGACCCTGCTCGTAGCTAACGCTGTACTTAAACTGGCTGGGCTCGCCCTTGTCGTCCAGCTTCATTTCGCCCTTTGCTTCGTTTACCTTTGCATAGTCGGGAGCAGCCCACTCCTCAACAGCGCTTGCCTCTGTAAACACAAGGGTGCTTTCGTCACCCTCTGCAAAGGCAACACTGCCGTAAATCTCACTGTTAAAAGCAAATACAGGGATAAGGGTGTCCTCAAAGGACTCAGCATCGGTTTCCTCGTAGAAATAGCCGTCCTCGTCCTGTCTCTGGTAAGCGTATTTGCCGTCTGCAAAGTATTTCTCACTGCTCCAGGAGTAAGTTCCGCTGGTGTTCTTTTCGCTTATGTAAACGGTCCAGTCCTTGCTGCCCTTAGCCTGGTGGGTAACTGCCGTCTCAGTCTCCAGCGTAAAGCTGTCCTTGCCGATAACACGGGTGGAGGTAGCTTTAACCGTCTGCTTTATCTCGGTTATTTTATCAGAGGCTTCCTTAGCGGCACTTAATACCTTTGCCGCACGCTCCTCCTCGGTCTCTGAGGATTCCTCACTGGTCACGTCCTCCGAGCTGGTTGCGCTTGCGTCTTTACTGCTATCGTTGTCCCTGCCGCCCGTACAAGCCGCAAAGCTGATAAGCATAGTCAATGCCAACAGTATAGCAAGTAGCTTATTACCAAGTTTCATAATACAAACCTCCTTGTATTAACATAGTATATACATAATAATAGCACGGTTACTATACCATGTCAAGTGCAAGGGAGGCTCGTTTTGCCGAAAAATCGCAAAAAAGCGGGTTTTAGCCTTGATTATACAGCTTTATAAAGCATTCTGCCGCAAGAACTGCGGCGTTCTTTGCCTCGCTGATAGTGTTGGCGGCACTGCCTACCTCCAATAGCAGGTAGCCTGCCGATAGCTGCTGGTTGTAGCTGGCTTTACGCAGGTACACGGGTCGGGCAAGGGTGGGGTAGTCGTTAAGCTGTTTTTGATAGTCGGCTCCAAGGGCAAGGTTTGCCCTCCAATTAGTGTGGCTGGCTCCCGCCTCGTTAGTGCCTATAACCAGCATTACCTGAGCGGTGGGCTCCGCCTGCCCCTGACACAGGGTTTTACAGCCCACCCCCTCACGGCTTACTGCGTCACGGTGTATGTCAAATACGTAGCGTATCCGGGGATACTTATCAAGCCACTCTCTTACCCCTGTGCGGGAGGCGGTGTAGGCGCCTGTAAAGTCCTCTTGGTCGTACATCCTCTTGTCGTGGAACACCTCAATCCCTGCAGACCGTAGCTTCTCGGCAAACACCTCCCCTACTGCAACCACCGTCTCCTCCGGGTCGGCACTGCGAAAATCCTCCTCCTCGCCGTAACAGTCTGTTCCGTCAGGCAGGTAGGACTCCGTACCGTGGGTGTGCAGGATAAGCACGGCACCGCCGCTGCCTGTGTAGTCCTGGGTTTGCCCCATAAGGTCTGCTTTGTAAGAGGTTTCGTTCATCAACAGCAGGGGAGGCGTGTCCCCCAGCTCGTAACGGCTAAGGTTTACCGCCTGTACCGCTATCATTCCCTCGGGTGGGCTATCCCCTTCGCTTTCCTCCTTGCTTTCCTCTACGGGGGCGGAGGAAAGGGGCGGCGTATACTCCTCTTTGGGCATTTCCTTGTCCTCGGTCTCGTAATAGGGTACGTATAGCTTGCCCGTAGCAAGCCTTGCCATATAGTCACAAAGCTCGGTAGGAATATCAGCAGCCGCCGCCGGTACTACGGTAAGGGACATAAGCACCACCGCCATAAAAATAATATACAGCCTGTTCGTTTTCATATCACAGCCTCCTTTATGATAAAGGTATGTGATTACAGGGGTGCATATTCCTCCACATCCTCGGTGCCTCGGTGGACGGCGGCGTTTATCGCCCTTGCCAATATCCTGGACAGGGTGCGTACCATAACGTCCGTCTCCTTGGGGGTAACGAAAAAGCTCTTAAAATCCTCCCCCGGCGTGCCGCCTGTAAGCTCAGCGGCAAGGGTGCGGGCATCCACCACGGTGGGTACGCCTACGGATATTACGGGGCATCCCAAGGTTGCCGCCGACAGCTCCTCCCGTCTGTTGTCTACACCGCTACCCGGAGCAATCCCCGCACTGCTTATCTGTACGGTGGTGCCAAGCCTTTCCGTACTGCGTGCCGCAAGGGCATCCACCGCAATCACCGCGGAAGGCTTTAGCTTTTCCACGGCACATTTAACAAGGGCGGCACTCTCAAGCCCCGTCTGCCCCAAAACCATAGGACATATCACCGCCAAATCTCCAAGACCCAGTGCCCGGTACAGGCTGGGATTAAGATGGCGCATATGATGGCTTACCACCAAGCCTGCGGCAGTTCTGGGGCCAATGGCGTCAGGGGTCACCTGCTCGTTGCCAAGACCTGCAACTAATACGGTAGAGTCTCCCTCAGGAAGCAAGCGACACAGCAGGGAAGTAAGCACTCTGCAGGCGGCGCTACGCTCCTCACCGCTTTTCAGCCACAGCTTTCCAAGCTCGGCGGTGTAGTATACCCCTTCTTTACAGCCAAAACGCTCCTCTGCCTCTCGGTCAAGCACCTCGGCTTTTGTAACCTTTATCCCCTCCAGGCTCTCCTCGCCAAAAACAATTCCGTCGTCAATACCCCTCTCGGTGTTGATAGCGTGCCTCTCGGCGGCCAAATCTGTTCGTATGTCGTACATCGTTTTCACCTCGGTAATAGTATTGCCGTAAAAAATGCAAAAATGCAAAAATAAGCCTTGACAAATGCTTAATATTATGGTACTATATCTGTTGCCAACATCTGCGGGTGTAGTTCAATGGTAGAATTCCAGCCTTCCAAGCTGGCCGTGCGGGTTCGATTCCCGTCACCCGCTCCAGCTTGAAAAAGCTTGTCATACGTGCTTTTAGCTCAGCCGGATAGAGCATCTGCCTTCTAAGCAGAGGGTCGGGGGTTCGAGTCCCTCAAGGCACGCCAGTTTGTGGGCGGGTAACCGCCCACAACAACAATTTAATATGGTGGATATAGCTCAGTTGGTTAGAGTATCAGGTTGTGGCCCTGAGGGTCGCCGGTTCGAATCCGGTTATCCACCCCACAAGAACAAAGCTCAATGTGTAATTGCATTGAGCTTTGTTAAAAATATAAAATCGAAAAATCGGATCCTGCCACAGTTTGTCCTACTTCCACGCAAAAGCTTAAAAATTCAATACAAAATCGGGGTGTGGCGCAGTTGGGAGCGCGCGACATTTGGGAGCAGGACACCGCCCCCAAGGTATCCCGAAGCAAAAAACGCCGAAAAGCCTTGTAAACACTGACTTTTTCGGCACTTCACTCTCTCGCAAAATCCGCATAATAAGTGGTTTGACCACAGATTTGACCACTTACGGAAATTGACCTAAAAATCGAATGTTTTTCACACATCGGGGTGTGGCGCAGTTGGTAGCGCGCGACGTTTGGGACGTCGATGCCGCAGGTTCGA
>JAZSQJ010000004.1:0-8777 GCA_045537905.1 Eubacteriales bacterium | reverse complement strand
AGGTTCGCCCATTCCAACCGTTTTTTCCTATCCCCTGGGATGTAAAAAAGGCTGGACCGCAAGAAAATAACAAATTGAGTTAATAAGTAGTTAAGAGTGACACGGTGGTACCACTCTTAACTTTTTAGTATTATATTTTTCTTGCTATGGACGAAACAGAACCACTCGCAGTACTCTCGGGGTCCCCGCAAAAATGTATTTTTGCGGGGTGAGTATTACAGCTTCGGGTTCTGTTCGCCCATTCGGAACAATTTTTCCTATCCCCGTGGTGGGTGCTGATCGGGGTGCAGAAACGGTATGCTTTTGATAGGGCGTAACGCATAGCACCTTGTAGGGACCGGCGTCCTCGACGGTCCTTGACATAGCGTTCAGATATCCCCCTGCAATTTGAGGTAAAGCATATCGGTTGGAACAAACTTAAATGGGGTTGTCTCAAATGAAAATTTGAGACAACCCCAGCTTGATGACAAGGTTTGTCATCAAGCTGGCAGAGTGCCGAGAAAGAGTGCAGACAAAACGAACCAAGGCGAGAACTGTACTAAGTACTGTGAGCCGACGGTTCGTTTTGAACGAAAAAATATGGTAAATTGCAGAAAATCCAGGGGAAACTTCTCCTGGATTTTCAACTTCAATATATTAATTTATTTTCTTTTTCGTGTTCTGCGCCTTTGTCAGCGGTCTGAGGTAGTCTCAAACGAAAATTTGAGACAACCCCATTTGCGTTTACTTATTCTCTTGTGCGTTATCTTCGTTTTTGCTGTTATCCGCGGAAACGTTTTTAACGGAAAGTCCCTCCAGCTTACCTATGTACATAGCCACAAGTCCTACCACTACGGACAGGGAGCCAAGGATAATAACGTAGGGATAATAGTCGTTTTTAAGGAATACCGCAATGCTTTCGCCCGTTTCACCGCCTATTATTATAGCCACGATAAAGGGGATAAGAGGAAGAAATCCTGCAAAGAAGGAAACGGTCATCATAATGCCGTAGCTACGGTTAAGTATGTTAAACAGTTTTTTACGCATAGCTTGCACCTCCCTAAGATATAAGTCCCATAATCGGAAGCAGACCCAGCATAATCACAACGGACAGCAGGTAGTGGAGAGTTACCCAAACCATACAGTTGGTCAAGGTAGGCTTAAGCTCAGACTGAGCTATACCCATACCCGTGTAAACGCAAGCGCAGTAGGGAGGGGTTACGCCGTGCATCGCACCGCAGATACAAGGCAGCATTGCCGCAATAAGCATAGGGTTACAGCCTGCCTCTGCCATGATGGCGATGATTACGCCGCCGAATATCTTGACCTGTGTAGAGCCGGGCAGCAGCATACCGAGCACTGCCGTGAACAAAGGAATGATAAAGCAAAGGGCAAGCTTGCTCATGTTAAAGCCTGTAATAAACTCGCCAATGGCTTGTTCTACGTTAAGGTCCTCAAAAACGTTGCTTACAAAGTATGCAAACAGAACGAGGGCGGCAGTAGGAACAACCTTAAGCATACCGTTTTTGATCTGCTCTGCCATATAGGAAATATTCATTTTTTTAACGGTTTCCTTACCGGAAAGGAGTATGCCGAATATTACGATAAGGGAGGGGATAAACAAAAGCAGGCTGTCGCCAAGGGCCTTTGCACCTGCCTCGCCCAGACGAGCCTTGAAAAAGGCATCAAAGCTGTTGGTAAGGAAGAAGGGCAGGAACACTATAATAGGGAGGAACACCGCCTTCCAGCCTCTTTTAAGAGACTGACGAAGGCTGGGGATGTCTGCCTTTTCCATAGGCTCCACCTTATAGTATCTGCACATAAGGTACAAGGTTACGATACGCTGAAGAACAAACCAAAGGGCAACGCCCCAAAGCAGCATCCAATACTGAGACATGGTGTATGTATTGGGATAAAGCTTGTCAAGAGCCGCAAAGGCAATAGCTATCATACCTGCGGGGGGTATCATATTACCCATGGTGCTGGCGTGAGCCTCTACGTTGGCGGCAAGATGTGGGGGGAAGCCGGACTTTATCATAGCGGGGATGGTAAACACGCCGGTAGTAGCTACGTTACCGGGGCCGCTGCCGGACAGGGAGCCCATATAGGAGCTGCCTATAATGGCAACAAAGCCTGCGCCGCCTCTCAGCCTGCCGA
Organism: Eubacteriales bacterium; assembly: GCA_045537905.1. Classification (GTDB taxonomy): domain Bacteria; phylum Bacillota; class Clostridia; order Oscillospirales; family CAG-382; genus SIG636. The sequence continues at coordinate 6,641 of JAZSQJ010000004.1, read as the reverse complement.
ATATGGACAGTATAATAGCTATACAGTCGTCAATTATGGGGGTTTTTGAAAGCAGGGAGGCGGAGATTACAAATACAAAAATTACGTAAAGGGTAGGCTCCTTCAAAGCGTCGTAAATATACCCGAAAACACCGCCCCAGGTGCCGCTTACCGTAAGCAGGGCGATAAAGGAATACAGCATACATTCGTAAAGGGGGCGTTTGATTATGGAAAAGCCAACTATGGCAACGGCAAATACCGTAATCAAATACCAAAGCTCTTGTGGCATTGTAAATCCTCCTTTTAATAATATTACACAAAAAACACAGCCTGTTTTTTTACACTATGCCTAGTATTATAGCGTATCTTTGTAAAATTGTCAATACTTGTTTGGCATGGGCGGTTAAGAGTTGACAAAATATGCGGATTATGGCACAATAATCTTACGTTTAGTATGGAGGATGCGTTATGTCAAACCCTTATCTTAAAAATTTAAGTCGTATTGAGTTTATTATAACCTACGCCTGTACGGGCAGCTGTAAGCACTGCAGTGTAGGCGAGGGAAACAACAGGACGGTTAGTATAGACAAGGACAGTGCCGTGAGGGCGGTTTTTGATATTGCGGAGCTTTACGATATTAAATCCGTAATGACCTTTGGAGGCGAGCCGCTGCTTTACCCCCATACGGTTTGTGCTATACACAGCGCCGCAAGGGAGTCAGGCATCCCTCACCGCCAGCTTATTACAAACGGCTATTTCAGCAAGGACAGGGACGTTATAAAAAGGGTTGCCGCTGATTTGGCAAACAGCGGAGTAAACGATCTGTTGCTGTCTGCCGACGCCTTCCATCAGGAGACTATACCTCTTGAGTACGTTGAAGCCTTTGGCAGCTATGCATTGTACTACGGTATAAAGCTTCGCAGTCAGCCCGCCTGGCTGGTAAGTGCCACCCACAGCAATCCCTACAACCAAAAAACAAGGGCAATTATAGACAGGCTTTCCGAGATAGGCATTAAAGAGGGAGAGGGTAACGTGGTGTTTCCTCAGGGCAACGCCCTTAAATACCTCTCTGAGTATTTCCCTGCGGACGTTAAAGCCTTCAGTCCCTATGAGGAGAACCCTGCGGACCTGCACAGCGTCAGCATCGAGCCGGACGGAACTCTCCTTGGCGGAAACATTTATAAGGAAGACGTAGAGAGTATATTAAACGAATACACTCCGTAAAACGCAGCTATCTCGTTGCAGCAAAGTCTTAAATACAATAAAAAACTATCCGGCAAAGCTATTTTCTAGGCAAAACTTCACTTGCAAATAGGGCAAACTTAATTAGGGCCGTCTCAAATCCGATTGACTTGAGACAGCCCTCTTACGTTATTCTTGGTTTTCAGCAGGCTTGTTAACCTCAATACGACGAACTAAGGCTCTGATCTTTCTCATAGCTATATCCGACGCCTTGATAACCAACCATTCGCCGTCCTCGTCTATAGCGTCGTAGTCGTTAAGATAGGCTTTCTTGCCTTCGTCGGGAATAGTATCCGATTTTACCTCAAGGAACAAACCGTTTATAGTTTTTTTGAATCGTAAAACCGCATCAGTTGTACCGGCTTTGCCTATCTCCAAAACTACTGCGTGCTTCACTTCTTCGCATAGGGTGTTGTCTGAAACAAAATCTCCGTTTGGCAGACGAACACGGCATCCCTTGCCGTCCAGTGCGTAAACAACGCCCTTTATGGCACAGTTTCGTTGATAATCTACATTTTCCTGACCTTCTTTTTTATAGCCAAGAACACGGTATTCGGTATCCTCCGAAAAGACGGAAAGTACCTCCAGTACCATTTCGTCAAAGGTCATAGTGTCGCTAAGCCTGCCCAGCCATTTAATGCCTTGAACCACCAAATTAATAGCTACGCCTACCACAAAGCCAAGACCCATGCCTTTTATTTCCACAAAACCAAAGTTAATAGAAAGTCCGCTTATGCCCGATATTAACACGGAAGCAGTTATTATTTGGTTAGAGATTTTTTTGTAATCAACCCGTTGCTCAACGAGCAACTGAATGCCCGGAGCGGAGATAAGACCAAAAAGAAACAGCTCCATGCCACCGATTACCGCCTTGGGAATACCAAGCAAAAAGGCTTGTAGGTATCCTGAAAAGGCAAAAATCATAGCCAATGCTGCGGCGATGATATAGGGGGCGACGGAAAAGGGCGAGGTAAGCTTTTTGATGAAGCTATCGGGCTCATCCCTTTTATTGTCGTGACGGTGAATACTCATTACCGCTATGTTTTCCGCATAAATGGTGTTGGGAACGGAGCCAAGCACTGCCGCAATCAAAGTGGAAATACCGTGTCCTCTAACGGAGTCACGCATTTCGTTTACGGAGTTTTCGGTAAAAATATCGTTATCGTTGGTTCCGTCGTCGATTACTTCTTGGGTGACGTCCGTTTCCGCTTGAGAAAGAGAATTCTCAGGCTCTGCCTCGTCCCTCTTCATTCTGCTTATTACGGTAACTCTGCCTATGTTTTCGGTAAACACTATAAAGGTTGCAGGCAGCACTGCCACAAACAGTCCTGCCAACGTTTTGAAGTCAGGTAAGAACGTAGGCAAGCTGATTTTAGGATAGGTCAACCACGCTACGTCGTTAAATTGCTCGGAAGGGAAACCGTTTATAGCAAAGGATACGGCACAGCCGACCAGCATACCTACGATAATAGCGGCGTTTTTCAAAAACTTGTGCTTAAACAAAGAAAAGAGAATTATTATCGCCAAGGTACACATTGCAACGATAGCCGCATTTCCGTCTACCAGCCCGTCTTCAATGTCAAAGCCGGAGTCAACTACCGCCGTATCGGCAAGCTCAAGACCTATAAGGGAGATGGCAGGACCTATGACCGTTGCAGGCATAATAAAGGACATAAAACGCTCTATACCCTTTTTAAGGTATAGTCTGGAAAGTAGAAACAGCATTGCACCGCTGAGGATATACGCCCAGCCTACGTAGGTAAACGCCATTTGGTGGGACGTGCCATCACCCGACAGCTCGTTTATAAGGTGCACGGTAAGTCCTATGTATGCAAAGCTTGAGCTGAGGTAGGCAGGCAGCTTACCTTTTGAAAGCACCGAAAAGGCTATAGTGCCCAATCCGCTTGTAAACAGTACCAGCGACATATCAATTATCATATCGCCGTGGGTGTTATTGACAAGGACTGGTACCAGTATGGTTGCAGGAATCATTGCTAAAAAATGCTCAAAGGCAAGGGAAATTATACCGCTTTTGAAGAATATCCAACGGGATCTTCTAAAAAAACGCTCGCTTTTTGAAAAAAACGATTGCTTTGTGGGGTCGATTTGGCGTTTCTTGCGCACGATAACACCTCTTTTGTCTGGTTTTGTTGATTTCTGTCATCTTCAATTATAGCTTAAACTTTAGCGTTTTGTCAATAAGCAAAAGAGTTTGTAGGGAGGGGAGGATTTAACAATATTAACAATAATTGTTGACATTGGACAACGATTGTGGTAAAATATTTACAAATAGCGTTGACCGCACTTCGAGTTGGAGGTCTTTATGAAGAAGCATCTTGCCCTTTTGTTGGCTTTTATTTTGTGTTTTGGTACGTTCAGCCTGCCTACTGTGGCAGCAGCGGAGGGTGACACCTCTGTTTCGGATGGCGTTGCGGAGCCTATTTCCGTGGCGGAAACTACCTACACCTTGACCGTTAAGGCGGAGGAGGACGGCACCTATACCGTAAGTGCGGCTTTGCCTGCGGGTGTCCGCACAGGTAAGATAGTTGTTTCCGTCAGTGAGGACTTACAGCTTGTTGCAGGCTCTCTTACCAGCCCCCAGGGCGGCAGTGCCGCTATTAACGAGGCTTACAACCGTGACGGCGTGTCAGGTGCCTGCGTGTCCTTTGCCAGCGGTGTCCTCTATGATGAGGGTGCGGTTGTTTTCAGCGCAAGCTATAGGGCTACAGAGGGTGATTTGATAAGTGAAAACGACGTCAACGTTCCCCTTTGGTATCTTTCTAATATCGACTCTGTATTGGGGAGCAATGCCGACGGCGATGTTATTAAGGTTTTCGACGTGCCCGAGGAGCTAAGCTCTGCAGACGTAACAACAGAGGAGCCAAGTTCCGAGGACGTAAGCTCTGAGGATGTGACCTCCGACGACGTAAGCTCTGACGACGTAAGCTCCGATGACGTGACCTCCGATGACGTAAGCTCTGACGACGTGACCTCCGAGGACGTGAGCTCTGAGGACGTAAGCTCCGAGGACGTAAGCTCCGAGGACGTGACCTCCGACGACATAAGCTCTGACGACGTGACCTCTGACGACGTAAGCTCTGAGGAGCCTGCACCCGATACACCTTCCGTAAACCTTCTTGCAGGTATGAGCTATACCTACGATATAAACGCCTTTTTCAGCAGCTACACCGATAACGATAGCATTCTTCTTACCGACGGCATCTACCGTGGCAACGGCGTGGATTGGAACGATATAACGGGTGTAAACGGCGTTACCGTACAGATGGCAGGCTCCTATGCCAAGAATGTAATAGAGTTCAGCTTTGATAAGGCTACCTCTATAGAAACCCTTTTGATGAGGGGCGTACACGCTTTCCTTCTTAACGACAGCGTAAACCGTCATTTGAACGTGGCTGCCCTTGAGGTAACCAAGGACGGCAGCACGTATACTTCCGTCACCTATAAGGTGGAGTATACTCCCATTGAGGGTGCACCTATCGGCGTGCCCGAGCTTACCGGTGTGGAGGGTCCCCGTTTCTTTAACGTTACCGTTACCGTAGAAGACGCTATTGACATAAAGGGCTTCCGTTTGACCCTTGATACTCTCCGTGCCAGCGGTACAAACGCTTATATAGTTGAGCTTGACGAGCTGGAGGCATACGCTCCCGCTGCAAAGGTGGAGCTTCCTGCAGAAGGCACCTGGGGCGGTCTTAACTGGTATTTGGATGAAGAATACAAGCTTAGCATAAGCGGTGAGGGTGCTATGGACGCCTTTGAAAGCGGATCTGACGAGGCGTGGCTTGCTTACAGAGACCTTATAAAGTCTGTGGAAATAGGTAAGGGCGTTACCTCTATCTCCGACTACTCCTTTGAAAACTGCGCTTCCATCAGCAGCATCACGGTAGGTGAGGCTGTAGGCTCCGTTGGTAAAAACGCCTTTTACGGCTGTAGCTCTCTGGTGGATTTGCGTATCAACTCTCCCTATATAGCTGCTACTACCACCGACGGGGCGGCTAACGGATATATCACTGCAAATGCACTTAGCATTGCGGTTAAGGGTGCGTATACCGAAGTTTCTGACTATATTAAGGATAGCTTTGATATTACCGAGTTTGCCTCCTATAAGGGCGTGCTGTACGTGGTTTACAGTAAGCACCAGCACGATTGGCAGGAATATAACCTGCCCGGTACGGACTGTGCAGACCGTGGCTTTGTGGGGTACAGGTGTGCCGACTGCGGTGAAGTTAAGGGTTACGAGCTTGTAAAGCACAGCTACGACGACCCTTGCGATGCCGACTGTAACCTTTGCGGTGAAGTAAGATTGCCCGTGCATAGCTTTAACGGCTATACCGTTGGCAAGTATGACCACTGGCAGGAATGTGTTCTTTGCGGCTACAGAAAGGGGATAGATCCCCACTATTACGAGGATGATTGCGACAGCGACTGTGACGAGTGCGGTGCTACCCGTGTTCCTCCTCACAACTGTGTTCAGCTTTGGGAGACCGACGAGGAAAACCACTGGACGGTGTGCGAGCATTGCGGTGTGGAAGGTGCAAAGGAAGCTCACAGCTACGATAACGAGCAGGACGATACCTGTAGCTACTGCGGTTACAAGAGGAGCATACCTCATACCGTCCATGAATACGATAACGATTGCGACCCCGACTGTAACCTTTGCGGTGACACAAGGGAGATAAGCCACGATTACAAAAACGCAGAAGGCTACTATCAGTGCACAAAATGCGGCGGTAAGCTTTACACCACCCCCGACGGATTTGTGTTAACCCCCAAGGAGGGCGCAGACTGTAGCCTTGATAAGGGTTTTGTTACCATAAACGATCATAACAACACCGCAGGTGCAGTGGCGGCAATGTTTGAAGGCACGGTAAGCGTGCTGGGACCGGACGGTGCGGTTTTGACAGGCAACGCCCCCGTTGGTACAGGCTGTAAGGTAGTAGCCCTTGATGCCGGCGGCGAGATACTTGACTACGTGCTTGTAGTGGTAAAGGGCGACGTAGACGGCGACGGCAAGATTGCGGTGACGGACTACGTGGCACTTAACAGGCTGATGAGGAACCCCAACACCGCCTCCCACAGCAACGCTTTGGCAGGCGACCTTACAGGGGACGGCAGTCTTAACGCCGCCGACCTCATAGCGTTGAAGATAGAATTGTATTATTAAATCATCAAAAACATAAATATTAAATCAACAAAAACAAAAACGGCGGTAATCCGCCGTTTTTCAGCTTGATGACAAACCTTGTCATCAAGCTGGCAGAGTGCTGAGAAAGAGTGCAGGCAAGACGAACCGAGGCGATAACTGTACTAAGTACTGTGAGCCGAGGTTCGTTTTGAACGAAAAAACAAATTAAATGCAGAAAATTCAGGGAAATTTTCCCTGAATTTTCTACTTTAGAATG
>JAZSQJ010000062.1:0-10328 GCA_045537905.1 Eubacteriales bacterium | reverse complement strand
AAGCTGGCAGAGTGCTGAGAAAGAGTGCAGGCAAGACGAACCGAGGCGATAACTGTACTAAGTACTGTGAGCCGAGGTTCGTTTTGAACGAAAAAACAAATAAAATGTAGAAAATTCAGGAAAATTTTCCCTGAATTTTCTGCTTTAGAATGAGTATATTTTATTCTTTTTCGTGCTCTGTGCCTTTGTCAGCGGTCTGAAAGGAGGCACATTACGGTGCCTCCTTTCGTTACAAAAAAGCTATTTAACGTAAACTCTTACGCTAACGGCATCAACGCTTACTTCGCCACTTTCTGCTGCGATGGTCTGGCTGCCTGCCTCGGTACCTGTTGCAATGAGCCTCCACTCCCCCTGAAGGGTGTAGCTGTCAGCCTCTGCTGTAGGATTGATAAGCACCAGAGCCTTACCGCCCATATGGTTGTCATAGTGGACAGCCATACCGCCGCCTGACAGATTCTCAAAGCTTACAGCCACGTTGCCCGCAGCGGTAAATATATCATTTGCACGGCGCATCTCTATCAGACCTGCGTAGTACGCTACCATATTCATTTGGTCGGAGCCCTCATAAAGCACTTCCCAATCGATGTTGTTTATGGTGTCGGAGGACTTATAGCTGTTTTCGTCCCCGTTTTTGGTGCGAAGCATCTCCTCGCCCGCCTGCATAAAGGGAGTGCCCTGAGATACCATCAGTATTGCAGCACCAAGACGGTTCATAGCCATACGTTCCTCTACCGTGTTGTCGGGATTGGATATAGCGAGCTTATCCCATAGGCTGTGGTTATCGTGGGCGCTCATATAGTTTATTACCATAGCACCGCTTACCTGCCAGCCTGCGGCGTTTCCTCTGCCGCCCATTATACCAAACTTAACCTTATCTGCGTTGCCTGCATAAGCACCGCTGATGTAGCCCTGAGAGGTATGGGTGAACACACTACCCTTAAGTCCGTCACGGATAGCGTCATTAAATACAGCGATACTGCCTATAGCACCCTCACTTACAGGTACCTTGCTGATATTGCCCTGGTTTGCCTGAGCGCTACCGTCAATGGTAGCCCCCATTGTCCAGCCCTCTCCGTAGATTATAGCCTTAGGGTTGATAGCGTGAACGGCTGCCTCTACTTCCTTCATAGTTTCAAGGTCGTGAAGCCCCATAAGGTCAAAACGGAATCCGTCAAGATCGTACTCATCAGCCCAGTAGCTTACGCTGTCTACCATAAACTTTCCGAACATATAACGCTCGGATGCGGTATCGTTACCACATCCGCTGGCGCTTGAATTAGCACCTGTAGCGGTATATCTGTAGTAGTAATAAGGAACTATTCTGTTGAAGGAGCTGTTTGCATCATAGGTGTGGTTGTATACCACATCCATTATCACGCCGATGCCTGCATTGTGAAGCACCTGCACCATCTGCTTATATTCCTTAACTCTCACCTCTCCCTTGTACGGATCGGTGCTGTAGCTACCTTCGGGTACGTTGTAGTTTTTAGGATCATAACCCCAGTTGAATCCGCTGTCAGGGTCCGCTTCGTTAACAGTAGCATAATCGTATACGGGAAGCAGATGGACGTGGGTAACGCCAAGTTCCTTAAGGTAGTCTATACCTACGACTGCGCCCTTGCTGTTCTTTAGCCCTGCTTCGGTAAAGGCAAGGTATTTACCCTTATATTGAGAGGCTTCTATTCTGTTACTGAAGTCACGAACGTGTACTTCCCATATTACTGCGTCGGTATAGGAATCTATCTCGGGATCAAAAGCGGCACCCCAACCCTCGGGGTTGGTAAGGGATAGGTCTATCACCATACTTCTGTCGCCGTTAAGACCTGCAGACTTAGCGTATGGATCGGTTGCCGTTTGTGTTCCGACGGAGGTGGTTACGGTATAGGTATAGTAGGTGCCGTGACCGCATTTTTCGGTGTGAGACCACACACCCTTTTCGCCCTTTACCATATCGACGTCCTTGATTTGAGTATCACCGTTACCTGCGGAATACAGGTTAAGCACCACTGCGGAAGCGGTAGGCGCCCAAACCTTGAACGTAGTGCTGTCGCCATTTATTACCGCACCAAGATCGTTACCGCTGTAGTGATAGCTCTCAGCAAAATCTGCGCTGTCAAAAATCTCGGTAGGCACTACTGCTTTTCTGCCGTAGCCTTCTATCTCCACCTCGTAGGACTTGGATATATCAAGTGTTTCATCCACCACAATGGTACCGTTTACGCTTTCCTTGCCGATACTGCTGAGCTCTATAACGGTAAGCTCCTTGTCACCCTCGTATACCTTTACCTGAGAATACTGTTCTATAAGCGTCTTGGGTGTAAGGCTATATTTTATGGTATGAAAATCCTTCATCCCCGCAAGGGAGAATTTCTTTATCATTTCCAAAGTCTTGCCTCCGTCGTTGCTGGTGTATTGAGCGGAATCGCCGCTTTTAAGATATATAAAGGTGTCTGTTCCCTCCAGTATCGCAAAGCGATCCTCGGAGAAGTCCTTTGTGGCGTTCCCCCAAGCGGAGCCGCCCGGCTCGGAACAGTCACGGCGTACGATAAAGCCTACCTGATCTATCCCTTCAGGCACGTTAATAACTGCCTTTGCGCCGTAATCACATTCGTGCAAAAGGTAGCCGCTGCCCTCCTTGCCATCCCACCACACCCATACGTCAGCATTCTCAATAATGCCGGGGTATGACCAGTAGAAGGTTATCTGATTATGCCCCTCTTCCTTGGGGATGGTGTACTCGTCATCAGGCATAACGTAACCACCGTCGCTGCTGTCAGCAGAGGAAGCGTCTGAAGAATTGCCGCCTTCGCCACCGCAGGCTGTGAAAACCACGGTCATAGCCATACAAAGTGCCAAAAGCAATGCTGTTGTGCTGCTTAACAGTTTTTTCGTCTTCATAATATACCTCTCCATATCAGTTTATTATCAGTTTATCTGTTTGTTTTTTGTTGTATCCGCTGTGCTTCTTCCCGTGCGGACAGCCATATCAAGCACTTTTGATTTCAGAGCCTCCGTAGCGTACCGTGACGATACACGCCAAGCCCAGTTGCCCTCGGCAACGGCAGGAATGTTCATACGTCCTCTTTCGTTATCCAGCTCCAGGTAATCCTGTAAAGGTACCATACACAGATTGGCACGACTGCGCATACAAAATTCTATCACCCTGTAAACGCCGCTTTGCCCCTTAACCCTTGGACACTCTCTATTGAAACGAACCAACGTTTCCCCACCGAGCCCTTTATACCAGCTTTTTAGTCTGTCTGTATCCTGCGAGGCGGCATATACAACGCAGTTATCCGTAGTGTAGGTACGTGGCAAAAACTCGCTGTCATCATCAAAAAAGGCGAACTGCATATCCTTCATCCCCGGAAATCCTGTGTGGGCAAGCAGCTCCCTCACATCCTCGGTTATAAAGCCCAAATCCTCGGCAATTATCCTCGCCGTGGGGATAACTCTTGCAACTTCATCGAAAAGCTCCCTGCCCTTTGCGATGCGCCACTGACCACGTCTTGCGTTTTCGTCTTCGTCAGGGATAGCAAAATAGCCTGCAAAACCACGAAAATGATCTATACGCATTATATCATAAAGTGCAAAGCATCGTTTTATACGATGAATCCACCAGCTGAAGCCGTACGTTTCCATAGCGTCCCAATCGTAAAGCGGATTGCCCCAACGCTGACCGTCAGGCGAGAACCCATCGGGTGGACAGCCTGCTACAACGGTAGGCTTAAGCTTATCATCTAACTGAAACTGCTCAGGCGTGCGCCACAGATCCATGCTATCGTAAGCCACGTAAATAGGCATATCTCCGATGATAACTATCCCCTTGCTGTGTGCGTATCTACGTACATTTTGCCATTGGATATGAAATTCATATTGCACGAAGCGCCAGAAATCCATTTCGATTTCGTATTCACCGCTATAGGTAACAGCGGAACGATGATCCCTATGCTCCTCACTCCACTCTGTCCAGGGAGCGTATCCGTAGCGACACTTGAGAGCCATAAAAAGGGCGTAATCCTCAAGCCACGCTCTTTCACGCTTGCAAAAAGCCTTATAAGCACCATTGGGCTTGAAACGGCTGTAAGCCTTCCTTAACACAGTGTAACGTGTTTTAAAAAGGAATCCGTAATCTACCCTGCGGGAATCGCATCTGACCGCCTTAAGCTCTTCCGCTGTAAGCAACCCCCCGCTTTTAAGCAACGGAAGGTCGATGAAATACGGATTGCCTGCCAGAGTTGCGGGAGATTGATAGGGGCTGTCGCCATAGGAGGTGGGGTTGAGGGGCAGTACCTGCCAGCACTTTTGCCCCGTGGCGGCAAGAAAATCCACAAAATCAAAGGCGCCCTTACCAAAACCGCCTATGCCATATGGCGATGGCAAGGAGCTTACGGGCATTATTATACCGCATTTATGAGAAAAACCGAAGTTTTTTAGGTTTTCTTTCAAAACGTGCCTCCATAACATTTCTTAAACCTTATGGATATTATATCTCTTCACCGCAAAATAGTCAACGGCTTTTTGCTGTGTAGCGCATTGCGAAAAAGCCATTACTTTTTATACGGACACCAAGGTAGATGTTTTTTGAACACGATTTTTTGTTATTACCATTTGTTTACTGCTATATTAAGATGCATTTTTCACATAATACTGTCGAGGCGAAAAAGCCTTAATAAAACACGATTTACAAGATAATTTAAGGAGAAACACAATGAAGAAGACTTTAGTTCCCGAAGCTCGTGAAGCTATGGATAAGTTTAAGATGGAAGCTGCAAGCGACGTAGGCGTTAACCTTAAGCAGGGTTACAACGGCGACCTTACTGCAAAGCAGGCAGGCAGCATCGGCGGTCAGATGGCTAAAAAACATTACTCCCATACGAACAAGTAAGCGCATCTCCTTCGAGAGAACAAGCCGTAGCGCATACAGACACAAGACTACCGTTAGTTACATAGCGAGCCTTATAATATAACTCCCCTCGTACAAAGCTACAGAAACAGCCGGAGCACCTATTTGGTAGCTCCGGCCTTTTTTGAGATTTATTTAATCACCAGTTGTGGGCTGCCGTGCTTCGATATACAGGTCAATATCTTCCACGATATAGTTTGCCCCCGTTGTATGCAAGGCCTCAAAGCAGGAATAGATATAGTCCCACACACCGTAACGGCTGAACAATTCGGATACCTGTTTGCCGGTCAGCTTCTTTGCTGATTTATACAGCTCGGTGCAGTAAATCAAAAAATCGCCTTGTCTGCTCATAATCATCCCTCCGGGAACGTAATATTACCCGTCTCTCTTTCTTCGTTGTACATATTAAAAAGCGTTAACGGGCTATAGTGCCACAGCTTTGTATCTTCCTGCTCTAACAGTGCATACACCCTTGATTTATAAAAAAGCGTTGTGGCTGTCATTTCGTCCAAACCGCAGTTTTTCACAATGAGACCAACAACCTGCGGCACAATCAGAATAAGTAAACCTTCAAACTTTTTCTGTTCCATCAGAACTCCTCCTTCGGGACTGTCCCAACGAACTTCAAATACGCAAGTGCCTTTTCTGAGGCAAATACCAACTGATTATACAGCCTTTTGACCTTCAGCGCTTCGATGGTCTGTTCCTTTGAAAGAACGCCAGTGGTATAAAGAGCAAAGGTGGTATAAATATCATCGTCAGCAACGGGGCCGTATACAAAATCATAGGGTTTTCCGTTGTGTCTTCCCGCTCTGTTATCAGACACGAAATCTAACCATAGCTCATCGGGAGCGTCGAACTTCAACACGGAGCACTCCGCAAAGGCCTTGGTTTCGTCAATCTCGTAGATACTTACCTCGGGGCTTCCGCTCATGCGGCGCTTTGTCACCTTGTCTGCAAAGCTAATTGCCTGTATTTTATTCGTGGTGGTGTAAAAGCCAAAGCCAAAATCAAGAAATCGGTTTTGTACAACCAGTCTCGGCTGTGACACGATTAGGTTACTTCCGTGATACAAAATCATAAATCTTCCTCCAGTACATCTTTATTATACACAATATCGCTACGTTTTGCAATAGCTTGTCTTGCATTTATAAAGATGGATAGTTATTAAACGAATATCTTTTGCAAATAAAGGATACCGATATTGACTACGATAAAACGGTGTTTGAACTTGTGATGTCATTCCTAAAAATAAAATATTTCAAAGAGTCTATGCCGATGACTGGAATCACAAGCTTGATGTACAAATTAGCAGGCTACACAGAACGCTATTTCGATGAGCCTTGGCATACTATGTATTTTATGGGCGATCTTTTTGACGAGGCTGAATCCGGCTACATCGATAAAAAAGACTATCAATGCAAATTTATTGCGTTTTTGAATGAAGGTATTTGTTTTTGTGATTACCCTCCTGTTCAGGCGAAACAATCCATTCTCAAAAAGATTCTAAAGAAGATTCGGGATAAAAAGTGATTTGCACCCCCTAAGTCAAAAATGCACCCCTTAAAATGACTTTGCACCCCCTTTTGAGTTTAGGGGGTGCGAAACACATTTCAAAGGATGTAACTACTATTGATAATTTGAGATATTATAAAGCTTTACTTTGTCGAAGGAGTAATCTTTTTGTAATGTGGAAGTTAAATCATCTGCATTTTCAATATAGCGGCCTTCTTCGAGAATTATCCATTTCTTCATAGATAAATCATACTCTTTAATGGAAATCCATAACCCGTTTTGTGATCCTCTACGACAACAAGCACGCTTAAATTCGTTATGGTCAAAGGCAAGAAATTCTGTACCTAAGTCCATATCAGAAAACTTCTTTTTACTTACATATTCCATCAAGGCAGGGTACTTCCATATTAGCGGGATTATTATAATCAAAGCAAAAACCAAAGTGGAAATACATGAAATGGCAATAATTGATAGTGGCAAAATAGCAATCGACCAATCGTATGTAGTGTATTCTGAAAACTCTTTGTTGCCCAGCACACCATCCGTAGCATAGAACACTATAATCATTATCGTCAAGCTAATAAGCAGCCCTATAAAACAAATTCGCGATTTCTTATTTTTGAAACTAAACATCATTGTCACCATCTTATTTACTATAGTTCATTGATTACAAAGTTTTATGTAGATGTTAGCACTGCGAAATAAATGTGGGCGTTTTTCGCCCACATTGAAAAGGTTTTATATAGGTTTATTTAGAAACAATTTTCGTACGCAGTGCAATGTAGTCTGCAGCGCTGTTGCCGTCATCGCCGTTGTAGTCAACGGCAAGAGAGAACGCACCGCTAAGCTTCATAGAACCGTTGATTACGTTCTTCATTGCCAGATAGTCGGCAGAGCTTATATTTGCATCACCGTCAAGGTCGCCTCTTACAACAAGAGAGTAGCTGAGAGTAACAGTACCGTCAACAACGATGTTTACAGTGCAGCCAGTGCCAACGCGACCGTCGTCTGCCAGCTTTTCACCCTTGGTGTTGCGAATTTCGATAAAGCTGTTATCCTCCTTAAACTTCTTTACAGTTTCTGCAGCGGTGAGGTTTACATCAAGACCCACAAATGCTTTGTTTGTATCGTCCTTTATAAGGGTGGTGTCGCCTGTGGTCAAAGAATCGGGAGCGAAAGGAACACCGCCGTTTACAAGGATATGAGCCTTTTCGCTTACGGTTTCCTCGGTGAGATAAATACCGTTAAGGGTAAGCTTGTCGCCTACAATTATATTTTTAGCATAGTCGTAGCCGCTGTATTGCATATGGATCGCAAACAAAACGTCGTTACCGCTTACGGATACGGACTTTGCAGCACCGCTTGCATATTTGGACTTGACAGTGTAAGTGCCATCAGCGTTAGGAGAGCAAAGGAAAGCATCCCAGTACACTGCGGAAAACGCAGCTCCCTTGGAGGCAGTCCAAATAGTGGAGGTGCTTACATTTACCGCGCTGTTAAGCCCTGCAACAGGAATATACTGAACAGCGGCAGGATATTCCGAAACTTTGCCGAGCATCAGGTTTGCAACTGTAGTAGTAAGATCACCGCTTGCCGAGCAGGAGGTTACCTTAACCGTAGCATACTTACCTGTAGCGGGTGCAGCGAAAGAGAAGGAAGTACCTGCGGTTTCGCCGGAGGTAATGATTTTTGCTGCCGTTACATTAGGCTCGCCCTCGTAGTATTCTACAGAATATTTATATTTGGTTGCGCCTTCAATAGCTACCCAGCTTACGTTCTCAATCGTATTATGAGGGAGAAGCTCAGGGGTAGAAAAGGACAGCACCGGAGACGTTCTGTCACCGCCGTCATGCAATCTGGTTGCACCGATATAACCGGATATTCCGTTATACGTTATTTTTGCCCATGCATTGGAAGCAACGGAAGCATCACTGCTATTAACAATACCTTCAACCTTAACGTAAGTCCCGCTGGGAACCGTACCGAGAATGGAAGTAGAGGTAGAAGCACCGGCGCGAATATTGGTGTAACCGTCGGGATCTTCAACTCTGCTGTATTTGCCTACTTCCGCATAGTGATCATCCTCTTTGTTTACGGGAGGAGTGTCATATGTGCAAATTCCGTATTCACTTAGTCTTTCAGCCCAAACGGAATCCAAGGTGTACCATACACCCGTTTTTGCAGAAGAAGCGGGGTCGTTTTTCATAACGTATTTAACGCCGTTTTCAATTTTTGCACCGGTGAGAGCAATAAAGTGACCGGGCTTTACAAGGGCTACAGCAGGGTTACCCTCCATGAGAGCGTTAAACCATGCGTCTTTTGTGCTTACCATCTGGATGTTAATCTTATAGTAGTCGCAAAGCCACTTAACGTCATTCCAGTCCATACCGCCGTGAACGTGACCGTTATCATAGCAAAGCCTGAAGCACGTATCGGGGTTTTGGTCTTCGTCACCAATAAAATAGTTAATTATCATAGAAACGGATGCAGCGCCACACCCCGCATTAGCGGTGGAAAGACCCGGACGAATCTCCGTGGTGTAGCGGGTTTGGTAATCCACGTGAACGCCGAGTTTACGAATAAACGTTACCTCTGCGGCTGATGCCTGCACAACAAACATAGGGACAAGTAAGATGGCCGCCAAAAGCAAAACAAAGGATTTTTTCAAGCAGCTTTTCATAACGTACCTCCATTATAAAAACATTAACAAATAAGATTATATCATACACATTACAAAAGCACAATTGACAATAAACATACAATTAACACATCAGTTTTGTAAATTATTACCAAAAGCTTGATAAATTCTTTAATGTAAAAATCACACTGCAACGCTTGAACTTGATAAAAAAGTATGTTACAATCAGTGCATAAGCATCATTAAACTTGGTTTTTCAAAACACACTGTTAAAATACTGCACAGCTTTCCGCTACCCTTTGAAAGAAACATATTTATCTGCGTAAAAACTAATTATGAAAAGGCTGCTAAAAAAACGGTCGATAGCTTTAAGGAGGTTACTCTATGAAAATACTTGCTATTATATGTCATCCCGATGATATGGAGCTTACCTGTGGCGGTACGCTGCTTAAATACAAAAAGGCAGGCCACGAGGTTACGGTTTGCAACGTGTCTAACGGCGATATGGGACATTATTCGATTATGCCCGAGGAGCTACGTGTAATAAGACGGCAGGAAACTATTAATTCCTGCAACATAGCAGGCTTCAAATCTGTAACGGCAGATATCGGCGATTTGATGGTAAACAGTGCCGATATAGAGCAGGTTAGAAAAATCATCAGGATAATCAGAGACGAAAAGCCAGACCTTATTATCACCCATCATCCCGATGATTACTGCTCGGACCACGTAGAAACATCAAAGCTTGTGTTTAAGGCCTCCTTTGCCGCAACCTGCCCCCATTTTATGGAGGACTGCGGTGAGGCTGTAGATTTGACTCCTCTGTATTATACCGATACAGATTGGGGCATAAATATGATTCCTACTGAGTACGTTGATATTTCCGAGGAAATGAATACAAAGGAAAAAATGCTTGCTTGCCACGAGAGCCAGCTTGTATGGCTTAAGGAGCACGACGGATACGACGTAATTGCCGAGCAGAGAAAAATGGCAGCAGCAAGAGGAGCCCAGTGCGGTGTTAAGTATGCCGAAGGCTTTACTCCCGCCCTTGTGTCTGGCAGACTGCGTACTTACAGATTGTTACCATAAGATAAGGGGCTGTAAAAAACTCTGTTTTTTACAGCCCCACAGACCGCTGACAAAGGCACAGAGCACGAAAAAGAATAAAATATACTCATTCTAAAGTAGAAAATTCAGGGAAAATTTCCCTGAATTTTCTACATTTTATTTGTTTTTTCGTTCAAAACGAACCTCGGCTCACAGTACTTA
>JAZSQJ010000078.1:0-9881 GCA_045537905.1 Eubacteriales bacterium | reverse complement strand
GTCAAAGCACATCGGAAAGGATATTTCCCAAAGCTTTAAAACCTTGGTTGGAGGCGAACTTAAATCCTATAACGAGATGATGAACGAAGCACGTGCTCTTGCCACCAAAAGAATGGTCGCAGAAGCAGAAGCTCTCGGTGCAGATGCTATCGTTAATATTCGCTATGCATCCTCAGCAATAATGCAGGGCGCAGCCGAAGTTATTGCTTATGGTACAGCGGTTAAGTTTACAAAATAATTTTATGGTGCCGCATTTGTGCGATGTTTTTACACAAATAGAGAAAAGACGATAGTCCTTAAATTGTAAAAAACGATATGCGGAGCATAACATCATATTATGCCGAGAACGGCACTTACCAAGCCGCAGTAGGGGTTCCACGAAGCGAGCTTGTCGAGCTTTGGGAGTCCTACTGGCTTGGTGTATCATCACGCCTTAGCGTGTATCTTCCTGCGGATTTATGGAATAGCTTCTGCTTTGTATCTTTTGCACAAAAAATGCTCTCCAAATTTTACATGGCAAAGCTTAAATGTATCTCCTCCTTCCATTGACAAACAAAAGCCTACAGTGTATAATGTAAATGCTAAAAAGGGTTTTTCCCTTTTTTGGTAAGCTTTGCGTAATTTTTGAATACCAAAAGGAGGTTTTTGATATGGCGAAAAAACTTATCTCTGTGCTTTTAGTTGCAGTGATGCTTGCTTCTATGCTTACAGCCTTTTCTCTCGTAAGCTCTGCAAGCAGCAACATCTGGCTTTATCAGGTTGATAAAACCACTACCACCAGCAGTCAAAGACAAAGGATAGCTATTACAAAAAAGCATAGCTATACCGTATCTTATTCCGGCACCTCTGCCAACGCCACCTATAAGGACGACTCTGCTCGTCTTACCGACGGTGCGGTTGGTACGGGTACGTCCTACCAGTCCGTATTTGACGGCAACGGTACAACCAGCATCGTTGTTGATCTGGGCGGCGAGGTTATCGGTCTTACCGATATGTACGTTCGTTTCCTTAACGACGCTACCTACGGCTTCAGCCTTCCTACCTCCGTTAAGTTCTACGTATCCACCGACGGCGGTGCGTACAGCTTTGCGGGTGAGGGTACCATTCCCACCAGCCTTGCTGAGGACACGGGCTATTCCATAGGCTTTACCAAGGAAAGAGGCTGTAAGGCTCGTTACCTTAAGGCTGAGATAGTTTCCGCAGGTAAGTGTGCTGTTTCTGAGTTTTCAGGCTACATCTGGGCAGACGTTGTTAACATCGCTTCTACCGGTAAGGAAGATAAGCAGGGTGTTGTATACACCGCTAATTCCGATGCAGGTACTGCTTATGTTACCAGCTACACCAACAGCTATACCGAAACCCAGACCATCGTTGGCGAGGGCATCACTCCCTGTTCCGCTACAGGTAAGGTGAACAATACCAGCTGGGTTATAGGTAAGGGCAGTGAAACTCAGGTTACCGTTACTGCGGACTTTGTTCCTGCAGGCCGTAGTAACCGTCCCGGCACCATCAACAACAACAAAAAGTATGTTGTTATCCACAACACGGGTAACTACGACCCCACCTCTACCGCATACAACAACCACAGATATCTGCGTAACAGCTCTCCCGAAGTAAGCTGGCAGTACACTGTTGGTAAGGACGGTATATATCAGGGTATTCCCGATAACGAGGTAGCTTGGCATGCAAGTGACGGCTCCAAGGGTAACGGCAACTACTACGGTATAGGTATGGAAATATGTGTAAACGGCTGGACCTCCTTCTCGGGTTCTGCCTGGACCAACTTCCTTAACAACACCTTCTATTACAACTGCCGTGCAGCAGCTATGCTTACTGCAGAGCTTTGCGTTAGATGGAACCTTAATCCCGGTAACTGCGCCGCAGGTACCGCTATCCGTCAGCACTGGGACTCCAACTCCAAAAACTGTCCTCAGCAGATGAGATACAACACCTCCACTGGTACATACACCCGTGACACGGGTGACCTTTGGGTTTACTTCAAGAACAAGGTTCAGGAGTATTATAAGATGCTCAAGGGCGGCGGAACCACTATCAAAGAGGTAGAGGTTGCTAACAAGACCGTTAACGTTGAGATTCCTCAGTACGTTTACGTTGAAGATACCGGCACTTACTGCAAGGTAACCGGTATTGCTTCCAAGGCGTTCAACTCTAAGTCCAACCTTGTTTCCGTATATCTTCCCAACACCATCTCCTGGGGCTCTGCGGCTACCGCTTATGAGTCCAGCGCAAACCTTGCAAACATCAACGTATCTCCCACTAACGAGTTTATATACTCCAAGGGCGGCAAGCTTTACCTCAAGGCAGACAACACTCTCCTTGCATCTCCTGCAAAGAACTCCGGTGCAGGCAACGCAAAGGCAGACCCTGCAGTTTACTCTATCCCCAACTTCACCCTTGACACTCCTTATGAAACCGATTACGACGCTGATATAGTTGAAAACCGTTTCACAGGTCTTAAGAAGGGCGTTTCCGCTTCTGAGCTTAAGGGTATGTTTATAGACAAGGTAAGCGTATACGACGCAAAGGGCAGTGCGTTGGCAGATACCGCTATCGCAGGCACAGGCTGCTACATGAAGTCTGAGGACGGCGACGACACCTGCGTTATCGTAGTAAGGGGCGACCTTGACGGTGACGGCAGCGTTTCCGCTACCGACTACATCCAGATGAAGGGTCACCTTAAGGGCGGTCTGCCTTTGGACGGTGCGTACCTTGATGCGGCTGCACTCAGCGCAAAGGGTGCTGTATCTGCGGCTGACTGTATCACTCTTAAGCTTATGGTTGCATCGGGCAACTAATTGGGCTTATACCACGAAAGGGGGAGGCACCTGTTAAAAACAGGTAGCCTGTCAAATTGATGATAAAACGATTAATAGCTTTGGCGCTTTGTCTTATGACGGTATTGGCGGCTTTTTGCGTAACAGCCTTTGCAGACAATGTAAATGCGGTTGAAACCAAGGTCGGCGACGTAAAGCTATACGCCGATAAGCAAAGTGTTCAGCTTGGCGAAATGGTAACTGTTACTATTTATTTGGAGAATATAACAGCCAAAGCAGGTATTTTAAGCTTCGACTGGCCTCTCACCTATGATAAAAGCAAGCTTTCTTACATAAAGAGAGAGGATATATATCCTCAGTCCTGGGGCCCTTACGGTGATTTTTTGGGTTCCGAGGTTCCCAGTGAGGAGCCTTGGATTCTCCGTGCAGTAAACGAAGCGGGCGATATGATCGAAAACGAGGCGTACAGGGTTAAGTCTGATAAGGAAATAGGCTATAAGCTTACCTTCAAGGCTGTTGGCGAGGGCGAAGCCTTCGTTGCGGTAGAGGACCATGCCAGGCTTCCGATTATGCTGGTTTCCTTTGACGGCAGGGATGTTTACAACTACGGCGGCAAGGGTATGAAGCTCAGCATACAAATCGGTGCAGAGGACAACAGCACTGAGGAGTCTGTTGATTCTACCGAGCCTGATGTAAGCCGGCCAGACGAGTCCTCTGAGGAAATAAGCGAAAACCTTTCTTCTGAAGACAGCTCTATGCCCGAGTCCTCTGATGCTGAAAGCAGTGAGACCTCCACCGAGGAAAGCGCTGATATAAGCACCGAGGCAAGCCAGTCCTCTGCAGAAAGCAGCGAGGCTGAAGACAGCACCCAGGCTGTCACCTCTGAGGAGGAGGCTAGCGGTGAGCAGTCATCTGACCAAGGAAATAAAGACGAGGATAATGATAATTCTTCCTTCCCCGTAATTCCCGTGGTTATAGGCGTGGCGGCAGTAGCCGTTGCAGGTATCGGCACCTTCTTCTACATCAAAAAGACTAAGGAAAGCAGATAGTATAACAGAACCGTTGTGGGGTTGTCTCAAATAATAATTTGAGACAACCCCAACTAAGTTTGCCCGACGGGGAAGTGTAGCTTTGCCAAGGGCACCCGCCCTCCGTCAAAAAACTGTCAAATTGTCTGATACTGCATACAATACAAATATAAACGCCAAAACGCAAAGATAAAAAACAGCGTGAACGGGGCGTTTTTGCCCTGTTCGGACAGTGTATAAAGGGTGCCGCAAAAAAAATAAAAAAAATTAAAAAAATTTCGAAAAAACTATTGCAAAACGCAAAATAATGTGTTATTATAATCAAGCGCTGTTTGAGGGATGCGCAAACAACCCTCTAACGAGAGCGGGACAGATACGGTCCGGTAGTTCAGTTGGTTAGAACGCTAGCCTGTCACGCTAGAGGTCGAGGGTTCGAGTCCCTTCCGGATCGCCACCCTTTTTTAAGAGTGCAAACAATATGCGGATTTAGCTCATTTGGTAGAGCGCGACCTTGCCAAGGTCGAGGTGGCGGGTTCGAGCCCCGTAATCCGCTCCAACCCTTATGGGTAAAGTGCTTTTCTAAAGGAAGTAGGTACGGCGCCATCGCCAAGCGGTAAGGCCAAGGTCTGCAAAACCTTTATTCCCCGGTTCGATTCCGGGTGGCGCCTCCAAAACTTTTATAAGGCGCAAAGCAAAAAAGCATTTATCAAAATGCAACTTTCTGATAAATGCCTCTGTAGCTCAGTTGGTAGAGCAGAGGACTGAAAATCCTCGTGTCGTTGGTTCGATTCCGACCGGAGGCACCACAAAATGCTGATGTGGCACAGGCGGTAGCGCGCATCCTTGGTAAGGATGAGGTCATGGGTTCAATTCCCATCATCAGCTCCATATGGTCCGGTAGTTCAGTTGGTTAGAACGCTAGCCTGTCACGCTAGAGGTCGTGGGTTCGAGTCCCATCCGGATCGCCAACGCGGATTTAGCTCATTTGGTAGAGCGCGACCTTGCCAAGGTCGAGGTGGCGGGTTCGAGCCCCGTAATCCGCTCCACAAAAGAAACACCTTTTGTCGATAGACAAAAGGTGTTTCTTTTCAATGAAATAAATCCCTTGCGGGATTTGTGAAATAACGCTTCTCGTTATGAAATAGCCGATGCTATGAAATACGCAGCTCGCGTATGAGGTATCTATTTTATTTCACATTTTGCCGCCAGGCAAAATATTTCATAATCTGAAGGATTATTTCATATTGCGTAGCAATATTTCATTCAATACGTTATAATGTCCGCTTACGAAACGGGTATAACCGCCTTGACTTATAATGTGATTTGTAGTATTCTGTATATATTAGAAATTTGCCTTGTTAAGGAGAGCTGAAAATGAAAAAAATAATCACCTTAATATTGACCGTTTGCTTGTACCTCAGCCTTGCGTCTTGCGGCGGTAACGATTCTGAAGAAAGCTCCAATATATACGACGGCGGCTCCGCGCCCATCGTTGACGATGCTTCCCGCGAGGAAATCGGAGTGTTTGACGAGTTATCTGTGCCAAACAGCTTGGTAATCTATCTCCCCGATGCGGAGTTTTTGTATTTCGACACGGTCACCGTTCCTTTTGAGGGTGATGGCATAGCCCTTGTGGAAACGATGGTGGAGTACGGCGCTTTACCTCAAGGAATAAAAGCAAATTCTTTTGTAACCGTGGGGATGGAAGCCCATATAGACATGAACGAAGCTTACGCCGACTACGTTAAATCCGGCACCACGGCAGAGTATTTCGGCGTAGGCTGTTTGGTAAACACCATAATAAAGTATTTTCCTCTTGTGGAATCAGTGGTTATAACGGTAAACGATGAATATATAGAAACCGGTCATATGGGCATGCTTGATTTTGCCATAGGCTTTTACGAAGAATAGAATCACACAAGCGAAGTCTAATGACTTCATGGGTATACCGACAAAAAAAGGAGTTGTGTCAAATGCCGTCGCGCATTTGACACAACTCCTTTGCATCGTAAGGGAAAACTTTTTGTTTTAAGGCTTAATAGAGGTCGTACATCTTGAGCATTGCTTTTTTCTTGTCGGTGGTTATATAAAGCTTTTTGATGTATTCAATTATAGCTTCTTCTGCTTTTTCAACGGCGGTTGTGTGAGCATCGGACTCTTTTTCGCCGTCCTCCGTCATACCGTTATAATATTCTTCATAGATGCGGTAATATATTTCATAGCCTTTTTTTACATAATCGGAGGAGGCTAACTCCACTGAGAAATCAAAATCAAAGCCTTGGCTTCGTAAAACGGCAAGCACTTCCTCGGCATAGGCCTTATCTAAGTTGGAGGTAGCAATAAGCCGCGCAAGTTCACTGTAAATGCCGCCTTTGCCAAACTCCGTTAACTTACCGTCGGTCAGGTAGCGCAGTAATATGTTGTTGCCCATGGTTTGGGGTGCAACGGACGGAACAAGCCCTTCATCCTCGGGCGTGGTATCCTCGTTTTTCGTACTTCCCGCGCTTTCCGCGTTTGCATTCTTTATAATGGAGCTAAATAGGTTGCTGCCCCATTTGACCAGACTTGAGAATTTCTCTTTGATTGTTGCGGGGGATTTTTCTTCCTCGGTTGCCGAATCCCCCGATTCGGCATTCAGCTTTTGGTTCAAGGCATAACGCTCCTGATTTAATTCGGCGCGCCATTTTTCCTCGTCCGACTTTCGTTGTGCCTCTTGCTCACTAAGGTCCTCCAAATGCTCAAGCCTTTCGTAAAGCGTCTTCTTTTCGCTTTCGGCTTTGTCGCTTACCGTTTTTGCATAGCTTTCGTCAAGCTCTGACGAGCGCTGAGAAAAGTCGCTTAAAAGCTTTGCTTGCTCGTCCATATTATTCACCGCCAAATCGTTAAGGCTGTTGTTTAATGAAGCCGCTTGATTGATTTTTAACAAGGCGCTTTCTCCGGATTTGCCAAGTCCTCTCGCCGCCAGCTCTTCGGAAAGACTTTTCGTTTCCAATGCGTTTTCCGCGGTGGCTTTGCGCCTTTCGTTGTAGTAGCTTCGCTCCAAAGCGTCACGGCTTTCCTTGTAGCTTTTTTCTAAATTGCCGTAGGCACTGTCGAATATTTTTTTGTATTCGCTGTCATCGAAGCTGTAGTCGTCCAAGTCTTTTTTGACTTCTTCTATCAGTTGATTATAGTCCATACCTTCGTCCTTTCGTTAGTTGTTTCGCAAATTCCCATCAAGCTCCTTTCCGAACAGATACAGCCCGCTTATATACACCCCGTCCGAACAGGTGGAAAGGGTCATTTTACAGCTGTAAAAGCGTTTCAAGGGTAATCGCGCTTTTATGCGTCTGCAAGCGTCGTGGGCGATCTCAGGCAAACAAAGTCTGCCGTTAAGTTGGTTGCTTTCGGACAGATTGCCTCTTTTGACCGTCAAGTCGCCCACGAAGGCCTTGCCGCTTTCAACGGTAAGTCCAACACAGTTAAGACTTTTCAGTTTGTGCGGCGAACTAAAGGTGCAGAAGGGCGTGGAGAACGTTGCTTTTATAAGCTTTCCGTCGTCGGTGCTTTCCCCTTCCGTAAACAAATAAGTGCCGCCGTCCTTCAAGCTGAAAACTATGCCGTCCTCATACTCGCAAACGGCTCTTATTCCGCCTATATCGTAAAAATAAAAGAGGTCAAGCCCGTAATTGTATATAAGCACACCGTCGCTTAGTATAAGCCAAAGCTCCGAACGGCTTTTTCTGTTCATTATCCTCAAATCTTTGATTTCGCTTTTCGCTTTATCCATATATCCGTAAACTCGGTGGGAAAAAACGCTTGCCGTTCTTTCGTCGGCAATCTCCGTGGACGTCCATCTGTTAAGTCCGTCTTCGCATAAGGTTACGGGCATATTGCCGTAGGATACTGCGTTCCCCTCTATCAAACTGCCTTTAGAGGAATTAAGCTCGTAAACGGGGAAGGTGGTGCGGGCATTACCCTTGGAATCAACGTTTAGCTGAGAATAGCTGTAAAAGGCGGAGTTTTTAAGGAATACGATAAGCCTGTTAAAGCAGCTTGAAAGCGATATAACAGGCTCGTCAAATATATGATAATCCGTTTCCGTAAAATATTCACCGCAGGGTATGCCGTCAGCCACTGCGGAGTGGAAAAGGTAATTGGGATATGAAGGGTTTCCGTAAAGGAAAAGACGGTTTTCAAAAACCAAGCCGTAACGGCACTCCACAATCATTTTGTGGGTGGTTGGGTTATTCCTTGCGGCATAGCATATTTCAACGTTGTTTATACCGTCTTCGGGGGCGGTGTCAAAGGTTACGGTGCCTTCTTTTAAGGCGGCGGTGTAGCCTTCTTCCGCGGTTTCGCCGTTCAGCGTTACGGATATTACAGCATTCAGGTTCTTTTCGGGAAGAACGTAGGTACAAGAATTCCCGTCACCGTTATAGCGTACGCGCCTTCTGTTGTTAAGCATATTGGGACTTTCCAAAACGGTGCCCGCACCGTTAGGCGCGCAAGCCGTAAGCACCAAAGGAACGTAGCCGAATTCGGGCGCTAAGGTATTGCCGTCTATGGTGTAGAAGTTTCCTGCCAAGGCGTAGATCTTACCGGCAAACCCTAAAACGGAGTGGGCACCTATAGTCGTGCCTCCCAAGTTAATAAATTCTCCGTCAACAAGCTTATACAGCTCATTGCCTACGGTCATAAATACGCTTCCGCCTACGTTCCAAAGCTTGCTTGCCGTCATTTCGCCGCTTTCTCCCGCAAGCCTTCTGTAGCCGTTGCGTTTTTTCAGTGCGCCTCTTTCATCAATGAAAAAGTTGCAAAGCTCGGGCATCAGGTCAAAAGACGTGGAACAGCCTGCCCGTTGGTCTATACCGCCGAAGGTGTTTTTGGATAAAGCAAACTCCTTACTCATTATATCTGTAGCAGTCGGTTATATCGTGACGGGTGCCGCCTGCTTCCTCCTTCAGGGTCTTTGCGGCGTTTTGGTATCGTTCTGTCATAAGCTTGTGCATCGCTACGTCGTCATCCGCCACAAGAAGCGCCGCTAATCCGTAGGGAAGTACTGCTCTTGCAAGGGTATCGTTACATTGCAAAGGTGCAGACGTTTCGTTCACGTAGACGGGCATCACGCTGTTATCCCTTTTAATGATGCGGTCAAGCCACAGCGTTTCCGCCAACAAAAGGTTTACAAGCCCCAAGGCGCGGTTGCTGTAATCAGAGCAGTCCTCGTTTTCGCTGCCGTCAGAGTTTTTAAGTGCCAATAGCTCTAATGCGGAGTTGTATAGTTCGTTAACTGTCATAACACTCTCCTTTAACATAAGTTCCCCACGAAGCCGTCAGACTTCGTGGGGTGATAGTAGGTGTTTTTTTAGTGGTTTACAACGGGCAAGAATTGTATCGCGGAAAGCTTAGTGCCCACGTTTGCAGGGGAAAGCTTTAGAGCGTGTCCCTCCGCAGTCTTGCAAAAGGCGCTGTCCACGTACAAAAGTGCGACCTTTCCCCCGGCACCCGCTCCAACCCTAACCTCGGCACCGCCGCTGTAGTCGCCGTGTTCCATGCTTACCGTCACTTCTGCACTGCCGCCGGTGTTATCCACAAGGAAAAAACTTCTGTCGTCGGCGGCGTCTATCTTTGCCGTGTAGTCGGTACCGCTTGTGTCGGTAAGCACCGCCATTTCAGTAAGGTTGTAAAGATTTTTTACCGTGGTAACGGGTATTGTAATAGCCATATTATTTCCTCCTTATATTCTGTTATATCTGGTTACTGCCGTTGGAAACGGGGCAGGCAACCAGCTCTTCGGGGCGTATAACCTTTGCACCGAAAACTATTCTGCCTCTTACGGCGGTGTCAAAGCTGTCCTCAAGGCGGTCAATTACCTGAGTTTCCAAAACCTGCTCCGCATATGCGATAGAGCTGTAGGAGCCTGCCAGCATAACGGTATTGCCTTCTGCATCGCTTGCAAGTTGGTTGGAAACGTAAATGTCGCAACCGAGCTCGTCAGTAAAGCCCGTACTGCCGGTACCGTTTATGCCTTGATTAACGGAGAACTTTACGCCTGCCAAGAGAAGCTTCGTCTTGA
>JAZSQJ010000021.1:0-27928 GCA_045537905.1 Eubacteriales bacterium | reverse complement strand
AAAAAGGAAAAGAAGCAGAAAAAGCCTTCTATGTCCTTCAAAACCGCATTCTCTCTTTCCCTTAAGAATTTGCTTACCAAAAAGGGCCGTACTGCCCTGACCTCCTTTGCAGGCAGTATCGGTATAATCGGCATTGCCCTTATACTTTCCCTCTCCAGCGGCTTTAAGGGATATATAGACCGTGTGCAGAAGGAAACCCTTTCCACCTACCCCCTGACCCTTAACGGTGCAACTATGGGCGGCGGTGTAGCCTCCGTAATGTTTGCGGCAGGTGAGGAGGCCGGTAACCCCGATAATATGGAAAGCGATGCAATCAAGTCCAGCACGATGCTTGCTACCCTGTTCAACGCAATGAAAAGCGACATCCACGTAAACGACCTTCAGGGCTTTAAGGAGTTTATTGAATCAAAGGACTGCAAGATAAAGGACGTTTCTACCGTGCAGTACGATTACGGTCTTAATCTGGACTTTTACAGTGCAGACACCTCCAAGGGCCCCATAAAGGCAAACGTGGTGGAGGTGCTTGACCAGATATACCTTTCTCTTACCGACGGTAAGGCAAGCTACTCTGATATGCTTAACTCTATGTCGGGTATAATGGGTGGCGGAGCAGGCTCCTTTGCAAACACTATGAATATGAATATGTGGTGTCAGCTTATTGACAACCAGGCACTGCTTGACAGCCAGTACGACGTGATAGCAGGTCATTGGCCCAAGGAATACAACGAGGTTGTGCTTTGCGTTAGCGAGCATAACCGCATAAACGAGCTGGTTGAGTTTGCAATGAACCTCAGAGGTCGTGAGGAGCTTAGTGAGCTTCTTGACAAGATGTTTGGTGACGAGGAAATAAAGTACGAAAGCAACACCTACACCTTCGACTATCTCCTTAACGAGCTTAGCTTTAAGCTGGTGCTTAACAGCGAACTTTATAAGGAAGGCGCAGGCGGTGTGTGGTTTAACAACAGTGCGGATAAGGAGTTCCTTACCAAGCTGATAAACGAGGGTATTGACATAAAGATAAGCGGTATTATCCGCCCCTCCGAAGACTCCGTTGCCCAGTCTATGAGCGGTGTTCTCGGCTATACGGATAAGCTTGTACAGTACATTATAGAGCAAACCGAGGAAAGTGCGGTAGTAAAGGCACAAAAGGCAAACAAAAACATCAACGTGCTTACGGGCCTTCCCTTTGGTGAGGAGCTTCCCGATAACTCCCAGGGCGGCGGTCTTGTTACCGATAAGCTGGGCGAGGATTGGCAAGGCTTTATGCAGGAGCTGTATATGTCTAATCCCGAGCTTGCAGTAAAGCTGGGTGAGCTTATGCAGGCTACTATGGAATCTATGCTTGCAGGCGGTATGACCCAGGATAACACCAAGTCCAGCTACGAGGGCAACCTTGCCACCTTTGGCTCCGTAGACTTCAGCAAGCCTGCCAATATCCATATCTATCCTATCGACTTTGCGGCAAAGGATACGGTAAAGAGCGAGATAGACGCCTTCAATGCAGGTAAGGAAACGGACGATACCATAATTTACACCGACTTGTTTGACCTTCTGTTGTCCTCTGTAAGCACGATAATCGACGCTATCTCCTACGTGCTTATAGCCTTTGTATCCATCTCCCTTATAGTTTCCTCCATAATGATAGGCGTTATAACCTACATTTCCGTACTGGAGCGTACCAAGGAGATAGGTATACTCCGTGCAGTGGGTGCCTCCAGACGGGATATCTCCCGTGTGTTCAATGCAGAGACCTTTATTATAGGTCTTACGGCAGGTCTCTTGGGTATAGGCGTAACCCTGTTGCTTATCATTCCCGTTAATATAATAATAGAAAACATCTCAGGCATAGGTAACATAGCGGCACTGCCCGTAGAGGGTGCCCTGATACTGATAGCCGTAAGCGTGGTATTTACCTTGGTTGCAGGTCTTTTCCCCTCGATGGTAGCGGCAAAGAAGGACCCTGTAGAAGCACTCAGAACCGAATAATTAAAAATACGATCGGACTGTAAAAAAACGGAGTTTTTTTACAGTCCCAGCTTGATGACAAACCTTGTCATCAAGCTGGCAGAGTGCTGATAAAGAGTGCAGGCAAGACGAACCGAGGCGATAACTGTAATACCACCCCACAAAAATATATTTTTGTGGGGACCCCGGAGTACTGTGAGCTGAGGTTCGTTTTGAACGAAAAAACAAATAAAATGTAGAAAATTCAGGGAAATTTTCCCTGAATTTTCTCCTTTAGAATGAGTATATTTTATTCTTTTTCGTGCTCTGTGCCTTTGTCAGCGGTCTGGGACTGTAAAAAAACGGAGTTTTTTTACAGTCCCTTTCTTAAAATAAGTGAGAGTTTTTTACCCCGTTTCCGTCTAATAAGTGTAAACACCTGAAAAGGGAGGACCCATTATGAACGGTGAAAGTAGCTACCGCCGTTTTATAAACGGTGACAACACCGCCATAGGTGAAATAGTAACGCTGTACAATAAAAGCCTTGTGTTTTATCTTACGGGCATTTTGGGCAGTGTGTCCTTGGCAGAGGATGCGGCGGCAGACGCCTTTGTAAAGCTTCTTGTAAAAAAGCCAAGGCTTAAGGACGGCACCGCCCTGCGCACCTATCTCTACCGCATAGGGCGTAACTGCGCTTTGGATATGCTGCGCAGTCTGTCCCGCTGCGGTGAGCTTAGCCTTGACGAGGGAGCAGAGCCGGCAGACAGCCTATCCCTGGAGGCAGAGCTGTTGAAGGACGAAAGAGACAGGTGCTTACACAGTGCAATGGCAAGCCTTAAGGCAGAGTACAGGCAGGTACTGCATCTTTTGTACTTTGAGGAAATGGACTATAAATCCGCAGGCAAGGCCATGGGCAAAACGGTAAAGCAAATAACCAACCTTGCCTATAGGGCAAAGACGGCGCTGCGGACAAAGCTGGAGGAAAAGGGGTTTGATTATGAGATCTGATAAGGAACAGCTTGAGCTGATAATGGAAAAAAAGGGCAGGGCAGAGAAAAAACGCAGAAACAGACGTCGTATAGTATACAGTGCATTCTCCCTGTTTTTGTGTGTTGCGGTGGTGCTTGTGTGCATCACGGTCAGCGGAGGACTGCGGAGCAACAATAAGGAAAGTATGGGCGGTTTGGTATCGGGCACAGACGGCGTGATACTGGGCACACCTACTCCCACCGACCCCGATGAGTATTGGGGCTTTGAAGACGGAGCTCCCAAGCACGAGTATGATTATGACATTAACGGCGACGACATAGTTGATAGGGCACCTGAGCTGAATATGGAATACGTAGGTGAGGTACCTGATATTTCGCCTACAAGCAAGCCCCAGTCAGGCACCCTTACCGCAGGGGAGATAAGGGATAACGAGGACTACAAGGGCTGGCTTGACACCTTGCAGAAATGGGGAGACCTTGGAGGCAAGTGGAAGCTTTCCACGGCAAAACGCATTACCGTAAGAACTAAGGGTGCGCCGGGTGCGATAGTAGAGCTTCTTGACGGTGACGGTCAGGTGCAGTACGGTGCAGTAAGCAACGCCAAGGGCGTGGCGTACTTGTTTGTGGACGAGCAGGCGGCAATTAAAACCGTATCCGCAAGAGCAGGCGGTAAAAGTGCCACCACCCAGTATGACGGTGACGAGTATAGCTTTGATATGACCGACGCTAAAGAGCTTCCGAAAAAGCTTGACCTTATGTTTATGGTAGACACCACAGGCTCTATGGGCGACGAGCTGGAGTATCTTAAGGTAGAGATAGCCGACGTTATAAACCGCATCTCCTCCAACAATATAGAGGTACGCACCAGCGTAAACTTTTACCGTGACCAAGGGGACGAATATATAGTTAAGTACCACGATTTCCGCACCGATGCGGCAGAGGTGCAGGATATAGTAAAGCAGCAGCACGCAAATGGCGGCGGTGACTATGAGGAGGCGGTACACACTGCTCTGAGCACTGCCCTTGAAATGAAATGGGATACGGACAGCGTAAAGGTAATGTTTCTTGTTCTTGATGCACCGCCCCATAGCGACAGCGCGGTAATAGACTCTGTAAATGCAAGCATTAAAAGTATGGCAGAGCAGGGGATAAGGGTAGTACCCGTTGCCTCCAGCGGTATAGACGACTTTACAGAGTGGCTCCTTCGTTCAATGGCTATGATAACGGGCGGTACCTACACCTTCCTTACCGATACCAGCGGTGGAGGCAATCCCCACAAGGAACCTGCGGCAGAGCAGTATAAGGAAGAAAAGCTTAACGATATGCTGGTGCGTATAGCCTTGGAATACTGCGGTATAGAGTAAAAACAAAAAAGAGCAAACACAAGGCTTAGCTTGCGTGTTTGCTCTTTTTTGCTTATTTTATTTTCTCCAAAAGCTCCTTAAGGGTGGTATTTCTATGCTGGCGGTGGTCGTTTTCCACCATACGGCAAACGCCGTGGGGTCTGCCAACGCCTACAAACATAAGCTTAGCACGGGTAACCCCCGTGTACAGGAGACTGCGGCTCATAAGCATGGGAGGGAAGTCGTAAAAGGGCATAATAACGATGGGGTACTCACTGCCCTGACTTTTATGCACCGTTACCGCATAGGCGTGCTCTATGTCCTCAAACATACTGAAATCGTATTCTGCCACCCTCTCGTCAAAGCGGATGATGGCATACTGCTTTTTAGGCTCCAGCTTAAGGATAACACCCACGTCTCCGTTGAATATACCAAGCCCCTCTCTGCCGTCGTGGGTCCAGCTTATGTCGTAGTTGTTTTTGGTTTGCATAACCTTGTCACCCTCACGGTACAGGGTGGAGCCAATCCTGCACTCGGCTTTAACACGGGAGGCAGGGTTAAGGGCATCCTGTAAAAAGGCGTTAAGGGCAACCGTCCCAAGGGGTCCCTTTCTTGTGGGGGTAATTATTTGTATGTCCTCGCTGGGGCGTACTCCGTATCTGGCAGGCAGTCTCTTTTCGCACAGGTCGGAAATAAGCTGTACCATTCTCTCGGTGTCCTGCTCCTCTATAAAGAAAAAGTCCTTCCTTCGGTCTGTAAGCACGGGCATCTCGCCGTTGTTTATGCTGTGGGCGTTAACAACTATAAGGCTCTCTCTGGCTTGGCGGAATATCTCGTTAAGCCTTACTACGTTAAAGCGGCCGCTGTTTATAATGTCCGACAGGGCGTTACCCGCACCTACAGGGGGAAGCTGGTCGCTGTCGCCTATTAGTATAAGGTAGGTGCCGTCACGGATGGCAGACAGCAGACTTTGCATAAGCAAAACGTCTACCATACTCACCTCGTCAACGATAATGGCGTTATAGGGCAGGGGGCTGTGGGCGTTGTAGCGGAAGCTTTGCTCCCCCTTGCTTGTAAAGGTGGTCTCCAAAAGACGGTGTATGGTCTTGGCTTCGTTGCCCGACGCCTCGCTCATCCGTTTAGCGGCTCGTCCCGTAGGGGCGCACAGCATAAAGCTAATGCCCGATGAGGAAAACAAATTAAGTATAGCCTTGATAACCGTGGTTTTACCCGTACCGGGTCCGCCCGTTACCACGGTAAGACCGTTGCTTATAGCCAGCTTTATGGCGTTTTTCTGCTTTGGAGCGTATTTTATACCGTATTTATCCTCCAAAAAGGCTATGTTGTTTTCTACACCGCTTATGCGGAAGGGCAGCTCTGCCGTGGCAAGGCTTGCAAGCTTTTCCGCCACGTAACGCTCTGCCTCGCTGTACAGCTTCAGGGCGGCGTGGGTGCCCTCCAGAACAACGGCACCGCCGTCGGCAAGCTGTCCCAACTGTCCCATAACCTGCTCTCCGTCTATCTCCAGAGAACGGGCAACGCTGTCAACAAGCACGTCGGTGTCCAGGTAACAATGGCCGCCGTTGTATGCCGCAGTGGATAGGGTATGCTTGATAAAGCACTTTATACGCTCCGGGTCGTTTATCTTAACGCCTATGTCCTTGGCTACACGGTCAATACGCTCAAAGCCTATGCCCTGTATGTCGTCGTAGAGGATATAGGGGTTTTCCTTTATCAGCTCTACCGCCATACCGCCGTATTTTTTGTATATCTTGGTGCAGAAGGCGGTGCCAAAGTACTTACTGCAAAACATAACCACGTCCCGCATACCAAACTTAAGCTTAAAGTCCTCGCCTATCTCAAGGGCGCGCTTTTTGTTTATACCCTTAAATTCTGCCAGCCATTCGGGATGGTTTTCCAGCACGTCAAAGCTGTCCTTACCGTATTTTTCCACAATACGCATGGCAGTAACAGGCCCCAGACCCTTTATGTATCCCGATGAAAGGAATTTGTAAATATCGTCGCTTTCCACAGGCAGGCTCTTTTCAAAGCTTTCTACCTTAAACTGTTTTCCAAAGCGTTCGTTTACCGTCCAGCGTCCCTCGGCACTGATAAACTCGCCCTCCGCAAGGGAGGGGATAGTGCCTACAAGGGTAACGGGCGTGCCGCCCACGTCCACCATAGCAACGGTGTAGCCGTTTTCGGGGTTTTGGTAAACTATATGCTCAACGGTGCCTTTAATCTTTTCTGTATCTGCCATAAAACCTCTTTGTATGGGATGTAAAAAAAGGCTGGAACGCAAGAAAACATTAATAATTATATCGTTGTTAACCGTGTCAAAAGCCACGGTTAACTTTATTATAATATATTTTCTTGCTATAAACGAACTTCAGTTTGTTCCAAATATTTTTTCTATCCCTTATGCAAATTGCGTAAATTCTAAAGAAAGCCGACGTTTAATCGGCTTTCTTTCTGCTATAAGTACTTATTATATTTTAGCCTTGATTGCGTCAACCATATCGGTATCTTCCCACTTAACGCCAAGCTCTTCTCTGCCAAAGTGACCGTAAGCTGCAAGACCCTTGTAGATAGGAGTTCTGAGCTCAAGCTTTTCAATAATAGCGGCAGGACGGAGGTCAAACACCTCGTTTACTATCTCGGCAAGTCTCTCGTCGGTAGCTACAGAGCAGGTGCCGCGGGTGTCGATAAACACGGAAAGAGGCTTAGCAACGCCGATAGCGTAAGCAATCTGCACCTCGCAAGCGGAAGCAATGCCGGAAGCAACTATGTTCTTGGCAACGTAGCGTGCCATATAAGCCGCACTGCGGTCAACCTTTGTGGGGTCCTTACCGGAGAAGGCGCCGCCCCCGTGGGAAGCGTAGCCGCCGTAGGTGTCAACGATAATCTTTCTGCCTGTAAGACCGCTGTCACCGTTGGGACCGCCTATAACAAAGCGTCCCGTGGGGTTAACGTAAATCTTTGTGTTTTCGTCTATGTAGCTTGCGGGAACGATGGGGGTGATAACGTTAGCGATGATGTCAGCCCTTATCTGCTCCAGCTCAACCTCAGCGGCGTGCTGGGAGGAAACGACTATGCTGTCAATTCTCTGGGGAACACCGTCCTCATACTCAACGGTAACTTGGGTTTTACCGTCTGCACGGAGATAGGGCAGGGTGCCGTTTTTACGCACCTCGGTAAGACGCTTGGAAAGAGCGTGTGCCATAGAGATGGGCAGGGGCATAAGCTCCTTGGTCTCGTTGCAGGCAAAGCCGAATACCATGCCCTGGTCGCCTGCGCCGGTGTCATATTTGTCGGTAATAGCGCCTTCCTTAGCCTCAAGCGCCTTGTCAACGCCGAGAGCGATATCGGCAGACTGCTTGTCAAGAGCAACTATAACACCGCAGGTGTTGCAGTCAAAGCCCTTGGCAGAGTCGTCATAGCCAATCTCTCTGATGGTGTCTCTTACAATGCTCTGAATATCAACGTTTGCACTGGTGGTAATCTCACCCATAACCAGCACGAGACCTGTTGTACAAGCGGTTTCGCAAGCAACACGGGCAGCAGGATCCTCAGCTATAATAGCGTTAAGAACGCCGTCGCTGATACAGTCACATATTTTGTCGGGATGTCCTTCGGTAACGGACTCAGAAGTAAAATACTTTTTCATAATAAAAACCTCTCTTTTCTTAAAACTCCCAAGAGGGATAAAGAAAGCGCCCTTCGGTGATAAGAAGGACGCATTTTACCGCAGGTGACCTCTTATCTTCCGATTAAAAATCGCTGATTTGACACCTTGCATTAAAGGCAGGTTGTCGGGCTTCACAGGGCAGGTCCCTCCACCACTCTTGATAAGAAATATATTGTATAAATTTTAACAAAAAGCATTGCCTTTGTCAATAGCTTTACGGATATTTTTATTTATTATAGGTAGAAACACCGATTTTTTCGCCGTATTTAACGATAGTTTCCACGTTGTTGGAGCTGTTGCGGACAATATCGTCGTCAAGAGCAATAGTGTCTTTGCGGAAAAGCATAACGATAGTAGAGCCGCCAAACTCAAACATACCCTTTTCCTCTCCTCGGTTAAAGCTGTGCTCTCCGTGGAGGTTCTTGATTCTGCCCACCATCAAAGCACCAACCTCAACCTGTACCACCTTGCCAAAGTTTTCGGTCTCCATAACCGTGTACTCACGGCTGTTGCGTTTGTAGATATTGTACTCGCCTACTACGATGGGGTGTACGGTATGCAAAACACCCTTGATAAAAACGTTTTTGCCCTTTGTGCCCTTGTCAAAATAGCAGTAACGGTGATAATCGTCCACCGCAAGACGGAAAACCAAACACTTTCCGCCCACAAACTCCTTGTGTATCTTATCACCGTCCAGCAGGTCCTTAACGGTATAGGGGGTGCCCTTAATTACAAAGCTGCTGTTTTCGTCAATATCGTAGGCAGACAGCTTGGAGTCACAGGGGCTTATCAGGGAGGAGGGATGCATATCCACAATCCTTACCCCGTCCTTAAGCTTTCTTGTAAAAAAGTCGTTATAGGAACGGAACCTATCCTTTTCCAGGGTAGACATCTCTATCTTGCGTTTTTTAAGCGCTCTTCTTGCAACGAAGGCAGAAACCCTGCTGCTTAGCACCCTGCCGGTAACCTTGGATACCATAGGACGGGTAAGCACCTTAAGCACAACCCTGCCCGAAAGGGTTTTGTACAGCATCCTCAGCGTGCGGTCCTGCTTGTTGCCCACTATAATGTAGGTACCCTTACGTTCCTTCAAAAGCAAAGCCATATATATCTTCCTCTTTATTTTTATTTTCAAAAGTAAGGCTATTATACCTTATAAGGGGTATGCTTGTCAACAATTGACGGTATATTTTCGAAGTAGTGTGCGGATAAGGGAAAAAAAGGCAAGGCTTTTTGTGCAAATGGTGCAAAAATGCTTGACATATAATGTGGCTTTTGATATAATTAGTTAAACAAAAGAGCAAGGTGTTTACCTTGCGGAAAGGTAGGCTTTACGTATGAAAAAGCTTTTAGTTTTACTTCTTACTCTCGCTGTATGTATACCTTGCTTTGGTGCGTGGGGGCAGCTTGTTTCTGCCGACGTGTCTGAGCACGTGTATATGATCGTCACCAACCCCGGTGAGGATATGAATACGGAAATCAATATCGGCTGGCACGCTGATGAGACCTATACCAACTGCTTTGTTGAGTATACCACCGCAGAGGATACCGCTTTTGCCAATGCAAAAAAGGTAAACGGTACCTATGATGATGAGGCTTATAAGTGGTTTTATGACAGAGTTTCCCTTATATCTCCCAGCTCTGAAAAGTTTACCAAGGTTTTCCTTGACTACGGCGTAGAGCTTAAGGGTCTTAAGCCTGATACCGACTATATCTACAGAGTTGGTGACGGTGAGGGTGCTTATTCCGATACCTACAGCTTCAAGACCGCAGGTCAGGAGGAGTTTTCTATACTCTGGACGGGTGACACCCACGTTACCAGCGAGGAAACTGACAGAGAGCTTCTTAAGTTTACTAAGTTCAACAACACCGTAAGCTACGTTGAGTCTCTTGCTAAGTACGATATCGGTCTTCAGATCAGCACCGGTGACGACGTTGCTTGCGGCGACAGATACAATTTCTGGAAAAAGTTTTACGACCAGCCTAACTTCAAAAACTACGTATATTCCGCAACCGTAGGTAACCACGACGTTTATGACAGCATGATGGACGACGTTAGTGATTACACCTCTTTCTGGAACTCCTCTGAGTATTTCCGTATAGCAAACAACTATCCTAAGAACGGCTATACCCAGACCTCCGGTAAGATAAGCACGTGGCTTACTCAGACGGGCTACACTGCACACGCAAGCAAGTCCGCAAACGAGCTGTTTACGGTAGAGGACGGTATACTTGCCGGTAAGAAGATTACGGGCGCAGCAGAGGACACCAACGGCAGAGCGTACTGGTTTATTTATAACCGTATCCTCTTTATCGTATTCGACTACTATGCAATGACCTACGACTCTGAAAAGGCAGTTGCCTTTGCTTGGGCAGACTCTGTTATAGAGGCAAACAAGGGTAAGTACGACTACCTTATCGCATCTCAGCACCTTTACCTCTTCAACGGTGCAAACGGTACCTATAACGAAGCAGGCTACTATGCAAAATATGCAGATTGGGCAGCTTCCGCTAACGTAGATATCCTTATCTGCGGCGACAACCATATTTATATGCGTACCGACTCTCTCGTTAAGGACCAGGTTAATACCGACCCCGAAAAGGGCACCTACGTAATTCAGGCTCCCGCTATCACCAATACCGACTCCTATCCTCATTACGAGGGTCCCGCAGGCTATGCCCTTAACAGATTTGCTACAGGCACTTATCTTGGCGGCATTATGATAGACGTTGATAAGGAAGGCTTGCACTTTACCGTAGCAACCGCTACAGGCGCAGGTGAGGACTTTGCAGTTTACGAGACCTTTGACCTGCCCAAAAAGGTTCGTTACGCTGACAAGAGCGTAGGCTACTACGAAACCGCAGGCGAAGTAACCCTTTACGAAACTATAGACCTTACTTCTACTGCTCTTACTACTATCCCTGCAGAAACTCTTATCGAGGTTATCGAGACCAAGGGTATCTGGTGCAAGATCCGTTACAACGGTTTTACCGGTTGGACAAGACTCACCTCTGAGGAATGTCTCTACAAGCCCAAGAACCCCTCTACCTATGAGGAGCTTGATCTTAAGGCTTACAACCAGGGCTACAGCACCGACGGTCTTTGGGCGTATGACAAGGGCTATACCAAGGGTAACGGCACTATAGCAAACGGCGGCTGGCTCTTCTCCGGTAACACTATCTTTACCGCTGTTGAGCAGGAAGACGGCACCTATATGATTACCGAAATCAACGCAGACGGCAATCCCAAGAACACCACTCCTCTTATCGACAACGGCATCCTCCTTATGTGCGGCAACGGCGCATCCGCTGCAGCTAAGGACGTACTTGTTGTAGGCTACGTGTTCACCTTCGACTGGGCAAACCTCAGCATCAATCAGGCTACCCCCGGTGAAGCCAACAAGGAAATAGTTGTACCCGAGTTTGAGCTGGGCGACGTTAACGAGGACGGCAAGGTAGACAACCTGGACGCTACCAACGTTCTTAAGTACGACGCAGGTCTTATAGACGAAGTAAGCAATGCAGACGTTAATGACGACGGTAAGGTAAACAACCTTGATGCTACCGTTATTCTTAAGTACGATGCAGGCATTATAGACGAAATCTAAGATAGCTTTAATTACAGGCAACGGCAGTACGGTGAAAGCCGTACTGCCGTGCAAGCGTTAATGTGAAAGGAAACGTATTATGAAAAAAAGCACAAGACTTACAGCTTTTTTGCTTAGCCTTATCCTGTGTCTCTCCCTGGCACCTATAAGTGCTATAATGGGTAGTGCGGCTACCTATTCCTCCGCCGTGTATATGATTATGACCAACCCCGGCGAGGACTGTAACACCAAGATGCGTATAGGCTGGCACTCTGACGAAGACTGCAAGGACTGCTACGTAATGTACACCACCGCAGACGACACTGATTTTGCTAACGCTATCCGTGTTGACGGCAGCTATGACGACCAGGCATATAAGTGGTTTTATAACAGACTTACCACTAACGCTTTGTCCGACAAGCGTTTTGATAAGATATTCCTTGACTGGGGCGTAGAGCTGGACGACCTTACCCCCGATACCGAGTATATCTACCGTGTATACGACGGTAAGGGTCTTTACTCCAAGAACTACAAGTTCAAGACCGCAGGCGCAGACGAGTATTCCATCGTTTGGATGAGCGACGCTCACGTAAACAAGGACTATTCCTCCAGACTTATAGACTGGCGCAAGATGTTCCTCTTTGCAAGCCAGCAGGCAAAGTACCCCATAGGCTTCCAGTTCTCCACTGGTGACTCTACCACCTCCGGCGACCGTTATCAGGACTGGCTCTCTATCGCTAACGAGTCCTTTACCCGTAACTATATGATAGCTAACGTTGTTGGTAACCACGACGTTTACGACGGCATTATGTATGCAGATACCACCTATTACACCCAGTATTGGAAGAGTGGCGAGTATTTTGATATAGTTCAAAACAATCCCCAAAACGGCTATACCTTCAACTCTCAGCGTATAAACGGCTATCTTACCGCAGACGGCCTTACTCAGTATGCAGACCAGCCTGCTGACACTCTTATCGAGTACGGTACGGACGGCAAGCTCTGCACGGGCGCAGTTGATAACACCAACGGCCGTTGCTACTGGTTCAACTACAACGGTCTGCTCTTCATCATATTTGAGTACTATTCTATGATGAGTGCAGGTGACACTCAGGCGGCTCTTGACTGGGCAGGCGAGGTTATTAAGCAGAACGAGGGTAAGTACGATTACATCATCTGTGCAAACCACGTTAACCTTGTAAACGGCGGCGGCGGTGAATTCAGAGACTACGGCGCAACTGACTACGATTACTTTGGCAAGTTTTTTGACGAGTATAACGTAGATATATTCCTTGCAGGTGATAACCACGTTTACCTCCGCACCAACAGCCTTTTTGACGGCGCAGTAAACACCGACCCTCAGAAGGGTACCTACATCATACAGGCTCCCTGTATCTCCAGACCTCAGTCCTTCGGTGCAACCGATGCGGCAGGCTATGCCGTTAAGCAGTACTCCCTTGCAGGCAAAACCGTTGGCGGTCTCGTGATTGACGTTGACGAGGCAGGTCTTACCTTCCGTTGCCTGGTAAGAGAGGACGACAAGAACCCTCAGTACTTCGAGTATGACAGCTACACCGTTCCCAGAAAGACCAGAGCCGCTAATAAGGCAAACCTTAAGGCAGAGGCAAACTTTGCAGTTAACGGCGCATACCTCAAGGCAGACGAGGGCGTAACGGTGCAGAACGTACTTGACGGCTTTGACAACACCACCGTTGAGGTTACCGATGCGGCTGGCGAAGTTCTTGACAAAACTGCGCTTATTATGAATGGCGACGTTGTTACCGTTCGTAACGAGGGCTTTACCTATCCTGCAGCAGTTCTTACCGTAAAAATTAACGGTACCGAGCCTGAACCTACTTACACCCTTGGTGACGTTAACGACGACGGCAAGGTAAACAACCTGGATGCTACCAACGTTCTTAAGTACGATGCGGCTATCATAGACCTCGGCGATACCGAGCTGCTTGCGGCAGACGTAAATGCTGACGGTAAGGTAAATAACCTGGACGCTACCGTTATCCTTAAGTACGACGCAGGTATTATAGACGAGCTTTAAGATTGTAAGATAAAAAAGGGGCTATCTCAAATCAAGTCCGATTTGAGATAGCCCTTTTCGCATATTCTGCTATTCCTCGTTCTTTATTTCTTCGTGTCTCTTAATCTTTGCGGTAGTGGTTTTAACCATAGGTGTTGTCTGGATAGTGATGTTTTTAATATGCTTGTAGGCAGGCAGACCCTCGTTGATTTTGGTTATATCCTCTTTGACCAAAGCGAATATACCGTCCTCGTCTGCATCGGGATGCTTCTGCTTGAAATAGTCCTTGCTGTAAACTATCTTAACGGCGATAACGGCGTTGTCCTCACGCTTTTTGGCGTAAACCATAACCTCGGATACGTAGGGCAGTCCGCTTACAAGCTCCTCAATCTCCTCGGGGTAAACGTTTTTACCGCTTTTAAGCACTATAACGTTTTTCTTTCTGCCGGTAATGTAAAGGAACCCGTCCTCGTCAAGTCTGCCCAGGTCACCCGTGTAGAACTTGCCGTCCTTAAGCACAGCCTCGGTCTCCTCAGGCATCTCGTAGTAGCCAAGCATAACGTTGGGACCCTTGGCGGCAATCTCACCGATGCCGTCCTCGTTGGGGTTTTCAATGCTTATCTCAACGGAGGGCATTGCCTTACCCACAGAACCAAGACGCATATTGTCCTCGTTCTCAGCTGCAAGCACGGGTGCAGTTTCGGTAAGACCGTAGCCCTGTACGGTAAGTATACCCATATCGTTAAAGCCACGGGCAACCTCACGGCTTATTGCAGAAGCGCCGCTTATTATAAAACGGATAGCACCGCCAAGCTCCTCGATAACAGGGCGGAACAGCTTACGGCGTACGTCAATGCGAAGCTTGCCCAGGGCTCTTGACATCTTAAAGGCAAGACCGATCTTCTTTGTCATACCACGCTTTTCAACGTTCTTCATAATGTTGCGGTACATGGCCTCCAAAAGCAAGGGCACGCAAACGAAGGTGGTAATCTTGTATTCCTTAAGGTTCTTCTGCACGTGACGCAGACCGTCGCAGAACATATTGCAGGCACCGCTGCAAAGGAAGAACAAAAGCCCCGTAGAGCCAAAGGTGTGGTGCAGGGGAAGGAACACCAGGTTGCGGTCGGTGGTGTAAACCTTTTCGGTAGATAACAGGTCAAAAAGGTTTGCCGCAATGTTTCTGTTAGAAAGCATAACCGCCTTGGAGGAGGAGGTAGTACCCGACGTAAATATAATGGTAGCAACCTCGTCAGGGTTAGGCTCGTAGCTGTCGTAGCTGCTGTCCTCCTTCAAAAAGAGGGTTCCCATCTCCTTAACCTCGTTAACGCTAAGCACGTCCTCACGGAGCTTTTTAGTGGAAATAAAGGTCTTAACCTTGGTATTATCTTCCTCCATAAGCCTGTACATAAGGTCCTGGTGCTTATCGTCAAACACAACGGCATCTGCCTTACTGCGTTCAAGGGAAAGCAAAACCTCGTTTTCGGTAAGCTCCTTATCAAGAGGAACTGCCACGCCAACACCGCATAAAACGGAGGCGTAGCTAAGCATCCATTCGTAGCAGTTTGCCGCAATAATAGCAATACGCTTACCCCGAAGACCCAGCTTGATAAGACCGCTGCCAAACTCACGAAGCTGTTTGCCAAAGGAATGATAGCTAATGTGGCGATAGTGAGTGGTATCGCTGTTGCCGTCCTTGAGGGTAAAAGCAGTATTATCCGCAAAACGCT
Source organism: Eubacteriales bacterium (assembly GCA_045537905.1). Classification (GTDB taxonomy): domain Bacteria; phylum Bacillota; class Clostridia; order Oscillospirales; family CAG-382; genus SIG636. The sequence continues at coordinate 12,615 of JAZSQJ010000021.1, read as the reverse complement.
TGATACAATCGTTAAGATAATCCTTTACAAGGGAAAATTTACTTATTGTAACAACAGGTTGTAAAGTGTTCATAAAAATCTCCTATCTAGTTTTCAAAACTATATTATCACAGACATAAAACCTTGTCAACTGGTTTTTTTGATTTTCTGCATAAAAATTATAAAAACTGTGGAAAAAAAGAAAAACCTGTGCTATAATCAAGTGTAAATTTACATAGCTAAACAGGAGGCGTTGTTAAGTGAGTATACGCATTGGTATTTTAGGCTACGGTAATCTGGGCAGAGGAGTGGAGTGTGCTATCAAGCAAAATAGCGATATGGTTTTAAGCGCTGTTTTCACCCGTCGCCCACCTGAGAGCGTTTCTATATTAACAGAGGGTGTAAAGGTTTATAAGGTTGAGGAGCTTTTGGCACGTAAGGACGAGATAGACGTGCTTATCCTTTGCGGCGGCAGTGCCAAGGATTTGCCTACCCAAACCCCCGAGTATGCAAGGTACTTTAACGTGGTAGACAGCTTTGACACCCACGCTAAGATACCCCAGCATTTTGCGGCAGTTGATGCAAGCGCTAAGGAAAGCGGCAAGGTTGCTATTATATCCTGCGGTTGGGACCCGGGCTTGTTCTCCCTAAACCGTGTGTATGCAGGGGCAGTGTTGCCTGAGGGTAAGGACTATACCTTCTGGGGCAAGGGCGTAAGCCAGGGTCACTCTGATGCAATACGCCGTATAGAGGGCGTGCTGGATGCAAAGCAGTATACCATTCCCGTAGACGAGGCGTTGACGGCAGTACGCAGTGCAACCAATCCCACTCTTACTACAAGACAAAAGCATACAAGAGAGTGCTTTGTGGTAGCCGCAGAGGGCGCAGACAAGGCAAGGATAGAGCAAGAGATAAAAACTATGCCCCATTATTTTGACGAGTATCATACCACCGTTAACTTTATAACTATGGAGGAGCTTAAGCGTGACCATAGCGGCATCCCCCACGGTGGCTTTGTTATAAGAACAGGCAAAACAGGCTGGCAGGGCGAAAACACCCACGTTATCGAGTACAGCCTTAAGCTGGACTCTAATCCCGAGTTTACCTCCAGCGTAATCGTTGCCTATGCCCGTGCAGCTTACAGACTGGCGGCAGAGGGTGCTACGGGCTGTAAAACCGTGTTTGATATAGCCCCTGCGTATCTCAGCCCCTTAAGCGGAGAAGAGCTGAGAGCGAAATTGCTTTAATCCCCCACAAAAACGCATTTTTGTAGAACAATCCGACAAAAAAGCTGTTGCGAAATGCAACAGCTTTTTATCGCTTAAAACGAACAGGTTTTTGCGGTCTACGCTTTTTTTACATCCCATATTATTTGCGGACATGTGCCGCAAATAATATACCTTAGTTTCCGCAAGTGCCAACTTGTTGGCGCGCAGGTGCGAACGAACGGAAATGGTGGAATATCTTGTCGGGGTCCCCGTTACGAACGAAGTGAGTAATGGGGGGTGTTTTCTGCGGACATGCGCCGCAAATAATATACCTTAGTTTCCGCAAGTGCCAACTTGTTGGCGCGCAGACGCGAGTGAACGGAAATGGGGATTGTTTTATTTCACGGGGTCCCTGCGAAAATGTATTTTCGTGGGGTATCTTCTCGGGGTCCCCGTTACGAACGCAGTGAGTAATGGGGGTGATGTTTACATCCACTATCTTATGCCGTATTTGTTGATTATATAATCCATATCCTTATCGCCTCTGCCGGAGAGGTTGATAAGCACAGAGCCGTGTCCCATAGTCTTTGCCAGCTTGATGCCGTAAGCAACGGCGTGGGCACTCTCTATTGCGGGGATAATACCCTCCATCCTGGAAAGGGTAAAGAAGGCGTCTATAGTGTCCTCGTCGTTAATAACGTCATACTTAACCCTGCCAAGGTCAAAGAGAAAGGCGTGCTCGGGACCGGAGGAGGGGTAGTCAAGACCGCTGGCTACGGAGTAAACGGGAGCAGGCTCACCCTTCTCGTCCTTAAGCATAATGCTGTTAAAGCCGTGCATAATCCCCTCGGTGCCGTACTTAAGGCTGGCGGCGTGATCGCCAAGCTTTTCACCTCTGCCAAGAGGCTCGATACCGTAAATATCAACAGGGTCGTTAAGGAATCCTGAGAAGATACCCATAGCATTAGAGCCGCCGCCAACACAGGCCACAACCGCATCGGGCAAAAAGCCTGTCATACCAACAAACTGCTCCCTTGCCTCAACGCCGATAACGCTTTGAAAATCACGCACCATCATAGGGAAGGGGTGGGGGCCCAAAACGGAGCCTATGCAGTAAAGGGTGTCCTTATAATTCTTTGCATAAGCCTCAAAGGCGGCGTCAACAGCCTCCTTAAGGGTGGCAAGACCGTGGGTAACCTCCACAACGTTTGCGCCGAGTATTTTCATTCTGGCAACGTTGGGCGCCTGCTTCCGGATATCAACGGAGCCCATATAGATATCACATTCCAAGCCGAAGTATGCGGCGGCGGTAGCCAAAGCAACGCCGTGCTGACCTGCACCTGTTTCGGCAATAATCTTCTTTTTACCCATATACTTGGCAAGAAGAGCCTCGCCCATACAGTGGTTAAGCTTATGAGCGCCGGAATGGTTAAGGTCCTCACGCTTAACGTAAAGCTGAACGTTACCTATAGAGGAGGAAAGCCTTTCAAGATAGGAAATAGGTGTAGGTCTGCCCTGGAAATCCTTGCGGATTTTTCTAAGCTCGCTTATAAACTTGGTGGACTTACAAATAGCAAAATAAGCCTCGGTAATCTCAGCCATAGCCGCCTTCAATTCCTCGGACACGTAGGCGCCGCCGTACTTACCAAAAAAACCGTTTTCGTCGGGATAGTTCTTAAAATAATTATCAAATTCAAATCCGTTATACTTCATTAGAATGCCTCCCTGTGATTATATATATCTGAAGAAAATGTACAAACAAAAAATCCTTGACAGACTTACCCCATCTGTCAAGGACGAATAAACTTACTTTATCCGCGGTGCCACCTTGAATTTACAGCAACGCTGTACACTTTACAAAGCGAAAAACGCCTTTGGCAACTAACGCATGCCCACGCGGTGCAGAATACTTTGCATAGAGATATGCATTTCCTCCTTACCCTCAGCGGCCCATTTGACAACTTGTTTCTTGCCTGCATCTCAGCACCACAGACTCTCTGTAAAGGCATCATTGCCGTTACTCCCGCCTCAACGGTTTATGTATTAACTTATAATAAGTATAGCACCACCTTCCTTAATTGTCAATACCTTTTAATAATTAAAAAAGGGGATGTAAAAAACAAAGTTTTTTTACAGCCCCGGCTTGATGACAAACCTTGTCATCAAGCCGGCAGAGTGCTGAGAAAGAGTGCAGACAAGACGAACCGAGGTGAGAACTGTACTTAGTACTGCGAGCCGAGGTTCGTCTTGAACGAAAAAACAAATAAAATGCAGAAAATTAAGGGATGCCCTCCCTGAATTTTCTACTTTAGAATAATTGATTTTTGTTCTTTTTCGTGTTCGGTGCCTTTGTCAGCGGTCTGGGGATGTAAAAAACAAAGTTTTTTTACATCCCCATAGTTTTTGCTTAGCTAAGCTGAGTTATAACCAAATGTGCAGAAACAGGGTTTGTTCCCCCTGCGTTGGGAGTAAGAGTGAGAGCAGTAGCGTTACCTGTAGGGTTGCGTACGGTTAAAACGGAGCCTGCAACAGCAGTTTCTACCAAAGCCATACCGATTATTTGGGTGGTTCCGGTTGCTCTGCCTACAACGGTATAGTCAAGCTCTGTACCGTTCAGAGTAAGCACAAGCTGGCCGGGCTCGTCAACGCTGGCTTGAAACAGCACTTGATAAATGCCGGGATCGGCAAGGGTAAAGGATGAAGCCGAGGCTCTGGCAATGCCCGTGCCTGTATTGGGCCCGTCCTGCGGGAAGCTGACGTCTGTGCCGACAGCTATTGTTGCGGCGTTGTCGTCGGGCATAAGGGCGTAGAAATCAGCGGCGGCTAAAACTCCGCCTGCCGGACCGGCAGGGCCTGTTTCGCCTACGGGACCCTGAGGGCCTGCGGGGCCTGTTGCACCTGTCTCACCTACGGGACCCTGAGGGCCTGCGGGACCTGTTGCACCAGTTTCACCTACGGGACCCTGAGGACCTGCGGGGCCTGCTGCACCTACGGGGCCCTGAGGACCTGCAGGACCTGTTGCACCTGTTTCACCTGCAGGACCTTGAGGGCCGGCAGGGCCTGTTGCACCTACGGGACCTTGAGGACCTGCGGGGCCTGTTGCGCCGATAGCACCTGCAGGGCCTGTTTCACCGATAGGACCTTGGGGGCCTACGGGACCCTGAGGACCTACGGGCCCCTGAGGACCCGCAGGACCTACGGGACCTGCAGGCCCCTGGGGACCTGCAGGGCAGGTAGGGCAGGGTGGACATTGGTTGCAGTTATCGCTGCATCCGTTATTACATCCGTTGTTACAGCCGTTATTGCATCCATTGTTACAGCCGCCGCCACCACCGCAAATTTTACAATCGGGCTTACCGCAGTTAAAGCGGTTTGAAGCAAGGCTATCCTCGCCCCTTCCGCCGCAGCCACAGCCGTTGTTCTTGAAAATGTTATCTCTATACATTACAATCACCTCTTTATAAAGTGTGTAATACATAGTATGCAAATTGTTTACAATAGGTTAATCAGTGTGTCGGTAGCAAAAACCGCAAGGCAGGAAACGATGGCAACGGTTGTAAGACCCTTACCGAGGAAGGCAAACAAAGCACCAAATGCCAGACCGCAGGCCGCCGCAAGGGTATTGCCCGTGGCGTACAGGGCGGCAGGGAAGGTCATAGCCGCCAGAACGGTATAGGGTATGTAATAAAGGAAGGAACGAACGAAGGTATTTGTAATCTTTTTTCTAGCCGCCGCAAAGGGTATCGCCCTTATAAGGTAGGTAGAGCCGCAAAGTATAAGCAAATAAATCCAAAACTCAGCCATCAGAACTCTCCTCCTTTACGGGGAAAATAAGGGCACCCACAAGGGCAGAGACTATAGCGCAAAGGCAAACCGCAATGCCGGAGGACACGCCCTTAAGACAGGGCAGATAATAAAAGGCAAGGCTCATACCAACAGCCGCCAAAAGCACCGTACAAAGCTTAAGAGACTTTTTGGCGTCGGGCACGATAATAGCAACAAACATACCGTAAATGGCAATATTAAGAGCGTTCATAAGGCTATCGGGCAGTACGTTCCCCATAATACTGCCAAGGAGCGTGCCCAGGGTCCAGCCAAGGTAGGGCATAACGGCAAGGCCTGCAAACAGCCTGGACGTAATATCCTTCTGGGTGGAAGCAACGGCAAATATCTCATCCGTCATAAAAAAGCCAAGGAGCCAGCGTTTAACGCCCTTAAACTCCGCCGCTGTTTTTTGGGAAAGGGAAACGGACATAAATGAGTACCTTATATTAATGGTAAGCTGGGACAAAAGCATCTCCAGGTACCTGGCAGGCATAAGCATAGTGTCTACCGCCGCAAGCTGTCCTGCGGAGGTAACGGTGGTCATTGATATAATAAGAGCCTGCCACCAGTAAAAGCCCTTTGAAACGGCAAGTATACCAAAGGCAAAGGAAACCGAAAGGTAGCCAAGCCCTATAGGAACGCCTAAACGCACACCTTTTTTGAAATCTTTCATACAAACATCCTCTAAACAAACGTCTTTTAGGATTTTAGCACAGTAAGGAGCAAATTTCAACCCGTATTTTACATATAATTACGGCTTGCATTTTACGTTAATTGTGCTATAATAGGTAAGAACAGAGAGGTGAGCTTATGGTATTGGCAATAGATATAGGAAACACAAATATTACCCTTGGATGCTTTGAGGGTGACAAGCTAAGCCTTGTGGCAAGGCTTGCAACCGTATCCACCAAAACAGGGGACGAGTATGCGGTTTTACTGCTTAATATCCTTGCCATCCATAATATTGATAAGTCTGCTATAAAGGGTGCGATAATCTCTTCCGTGGTGCCTCCTCTTAATGCCGCTATGAACAAGGCGGTGGAGAGCATCTACGGCGTAAAGCCTATCAACGTAGGCCCCGGAATAAAAACGGGCATCAATATCCATTGCGACACTCCCTCCTCTGTAGGTGCAGACCTTATATGCGGCTGTGTGGCGGCGCATCATCTGTACGGCAGTCCCTCTCTTATAGTGGATATGGGTACGGCGACGAAGATGATGGTGGTAAACTCCAAGGGTGCCTTTATCGGCGTGTCTATTATTCCCGGTGTGCGTATGGGGATGCAGGCGCTGGCTATGGGTACTGCCCAGCTACCTCAGGTAAGTTTGGAGGCACCGACGGCGGCACTGGGGAAAAACACCGTAGACTGCGTTAAATCGGGGGTTGTTTACGGCAACGCCGCTTTGATTGACGGTATGATAGACCGCATTTATGAGGAGCTTGGTGAGGAGCTGCCAGTGCTGGCAACAGGCGGTCTGTGCCCGGTGGTTATCCCCCATTGCAAGCATAGGATAACTATTGACGAAAACCTTGTGCTTAAAGGACTGAATATACTTTATAAAAAGAACGGCTAGTGTATTACCCCCTTTAAGGGTGGATAATATAAATAATATGCGTTGCACCGCAGGTAGCGGGCGACAGCAAGGAGGATTTTTTATGAATATGAAGCGTGAAACGACCAAGACCTTAGTGCTTGGAGCGATTTTGACTGCCCTTGTAGTTATACTGCAGCTTATGGGTTCCGTCATCCGCTTCGGACCCTTTTCCATTTCTTTGGTGCTTATACCCATAGTATTGGGTGCGGCACTTTGCGGCACTGCGGTAAGCACGTGGCTTGGCTTTGTGTTTGGCGTGGTGGTGCTTATTACCGACTCGGCAGCCTTTATGGCAGTAAGTGCGTTGGGCACTATTCTGACCGTGTTGCTTAAAGGTATGGCGTGCGGTTTTGCGGCAGGCGTGGTTTACAAGCTGTTGGCAAGCAAAAACAAGTATCTTGCTACGGTTTGTGCCGCTATAGTTTGCCCCATAGTAAACACGGGCGTGTTTGTTCTGGGCAGTATGGTGTTCTTTATGGATACAATTGCCTCCTGGGGCGTGGGAGAAGGCTATGACAACGCCTTTGCCTACCTGTTCCTCGGTATGATAGGGCTTAACTTTATAGCGGAGCTTGTTTCCAACATAGTGCTGAGTCCCGTTATCGTAAGGCTTTTGAATATTAGTAAAAAACAAAATTAAGTAAAACAAGGGGCTGTCGTATCAGACAGCCCCTTTGATATTAATTATTAATTGATTTGTTTTTGTTCCTTAAACGTTTATCTTCTTGATAAGCATTCTGGAGCAGTCAAGCTGGTTGGGGATGTTGCCGCTTTCGTCACGAACACGCCAGATGTCGGGAGTAATCTCGTCAGCAACGTAAATTTTGCCGTTTTCGTCGTAGCCAACTTCAATCTTAAAGTCAATAAGAGTAAGGTTAAGAGCGGCAAGCTCCTTCTTAAGCACCTCACCAACACGTGCAACTATAGAAAGTGCCTCGTCGTACTGACCTTCCTTAAGGAGCCCCTTCATTATACAAATACGCTCGCTGATAAGGGGGTCGCCCTGTATATCGTCCTTCAAGGTAACCTCGGCATAAGGAGGATCAAACACAATACCCTCTTCCAAGGTAAAGCGGCGGCACATACTGCCTGCGGTAAAGTAACGAAGTACAAACTCAAGCTTAGGAACGGTAAGGTTACGAACCTGCATAAGACCCTTGTCAACGTCAGCGCTGATGTAGTGGGTGGGGATGCCGTTTTTTTCCATAAGCTCAAAGAAATACTTGGAGATAGCAAGACCGATCTTGCCCTTGCCTTCCACACTGCCGCCAACGGTGTTGGAGCCGGGATCAAACACACCGTTTTCACCGGTCATACTGTCTTTGAAAAGCAAGCTGACAATATTGGTTTCCTCGTCGAGAAGAACATCCTTGGTTTTGCCTGTGTAAAGTGTTTTCATAATAATAAGCTCCTTAATAAATTTAACTTAATTTCAATTAATATTATGCAACTTTAGCGTTAAAATGTCAATAGGCGACAAAAAATTTATCTAAGTAAATTTGCAAAAAACTTACTTGATTTTTTTGTTTCTTTTTGTGTTTTTTCGCATTTGTACAGGGTGCTTGACATACTTTGGTATAACGGGTATAATAATAGTACCTTATATAACGGAGGTTTTGTTTATGGGCGAGTTTTTTGAAAAAATAGTAGAGATAGAAAAAGAGCTTAATTTGTTTGCGGTTTTGCTCCGCATAGTGTTGGCGGTGCTGTTTGGCGGCATAATCGGTCTTGAAAGAGGCAAGCACGGCAGACAGGCAGGTATGCGTACTCATATTCTGGTTTGCATAGGCGGTACGCTGGCATCTCTTATAGGCGTATACAGCACCCGTATCCTTGGCTTTGACGGCGACCCCTTTCGTGTTTCCGCCCAGGTGGTGTCGGGCATAGGCTTCCTTGGCGCAGGTATGATAATAGTTAAAAGCGACAGGATGATAACGGGTCTTACCACCGCCGCCATAATGTGGTCAACGGCTATAATCGGTATAGCGGTAGGTCTTGGCTTTTACAGTGGCGCTTTTATTGCAACGGTAGCCTGCTTTATCACTGCGGCAGTTCTTACCAAGATGGACCGCCGACGCAAGGTTTCTACCAGAGTTTACATAGAGGTAAAGGAGCTTGATAAGCTGGAGGCAGTGCTGGACGAAATAAGAGAGCTATTGCCTGCAGACGCCTTTGTTGAGACTATGCCTCCAAAAAGCGGTACGGGCGGCAATATGGGCATCAGCATTATTACGACGGATATGCAGGATTACGAGGCTTTTAAGGAAAGAATAAAAGCCACAGGCGCAGTTCATTTTATTATAAGAGACTGATTTTCGTTAAAAATGAATAAAGGATGCCATAAATGGTTAGTTGTTTTTGCCATTTATGGCATTTTTTTCACCTCGGTTAACTTTGCTTTAATTAAGATGCTTTATTATGAAGATACTGAAAGCTTTTTTGAGGAGAAAACAATAATACGTAATAAGGAGTTGTTATTAATGCAAATCGCAAAAAGAGCAGTATCTTTAGTTTTATCCTTAATGCTTGTTTTGACGTTTCTGCCCTTTGCAAGTGTAGCAGAGGCGGTTGATTTGTCAAACGAGTACCGACTAAGCATAGCAGGCGACTATATCTATAACCTGCCTGACGGTACAAGCATTTCCGACCTTATGGCAAGCCTTTACTACACGGCGACAATCAAAACTGCCGAGGGTGTGGAGCTGGACAAAAACTCCACAGACCTGGTTTGCACGGGTATGAAGCTGGTTTACGCCACCGCTGAGTTTACTGTTATAATAGCAGGCGACGTAAATCAGGACGGTCTGGCAAGCAGTGTGGACTATATCGCCCTTTGCAAGCTGGTAAAGGGAGACGCTCCCTTGACAGTAGCATCACAAAAGGCGGCAGACGCTGACGGCGACGGAGCCCTTACCACGGCAGACATCCTTAATGTTATGGGTTATATAAAGGGTGACGGTACCCTGTATCAGGACAGCCACCTTACAGAGGAGGAAAAAGCAAACGCAGTAGTGGGCGACCCTACCGTTTCCACCTCTCCCGACGAGTCCACTCCCGATGAATCCACTCCCGACGATAGCTCTACCGACGTTCCTGCGGACAACAGCGGTGAAGCTACCATAACCTTTAACAACACCGTAGTGTCAGTAAACGGCACAGGTGCCGAGATAATTGATAACTACGCCTACGTAACCAAGGGCGGTACCTATACCGTAACCGGTAACGGCACTAACGGCTACATCCACGTATGCGCAGGCATCGAGGACAAGGTAACCTTAAAGCTTGCAGGCGTTACCCTTACCAACACCGCAGGCCCTGCTTTGTATTTCGAGCAGTGCAAGAAGGCAAGCCTTATAGCTAACGAAGGTACGATAAACAGCTTTACAGACGGTACCACAAGCAACCTTCTTGACAAGGGAGCCATCTTTGCTAACGATACCATCGAGATAAGCGGTACGGGCAGCATCACCGTAACGGGTAACAGACAGCACGGTATAGCCAGTGACGACGACATCGTTATAAGCGATGCAAAGGTAACGGTTAAAAACGCCGTTAAGGATGCTCTCCACGCTAACGACGATATTACGGTAAACAGCGGTACCCTTACGGTAAACTCTTGCGGCTCTGACGCAGTAGAGAGCGAAGCTACGGTTAATATAAACGGCGGCAGCCTTAACCTTACGGCAAATGCAGGCACAGCTATAAAGGCGGGCACCCTTTACACGGGTAACGGCGGTACGGTTAGCGTGCCCTCCGCCTCCGACGGCATCAAGTCCTCAGGGGACGTAAGCGTTGTAAACGGTAGCTATCAGATGAGCGTCACCGACAACGCAATAAAGGCAGGCGCTACCACCACGGTCAGCGGCGGTACTATTACGGTAAGTGCCTCTGATACGGGCATCAAGGGCGACGCTAAGGTTAATATCACAGGCGGCACTATGAGCCTTGCCAGCTCCAACAACGCAATAAAGAGTGACCTTGACGTTACCATCAGCGGCGGCGATATAACGATTAACTCCACGGGTGACGGCGTTAAGGCAAGCTCCCTTGACCCCAACAGTACGGCAGGTGAGGTTCGTACCACCTACACCTATGGCAGTCTTAACGGCAGCGTTTCCACCTCCGGCTGTTACGTATGGACAACGGGTACGGTAAGCAACACCGCAGTGTACTGGTTCCTTGCAATAGCAGAGGATAACGGACTTGGCGGCTACACCGTAACCCAGACCGTTGCCACGGGTACGGCAAAGAACTTTACCCTTTCCACAGGTCAGATAGCTCTGCTTACCCATCAGGACCAGACCAACTACAGTGCGGCTTGTCTCGTACAGGTTGGCGACACCGTAACCTATAACACAAGCACCAAGCAGGTTAGCGTTACCACCTCTGCCAACTACGTTGGTAATATCAATATCTTGGGCGGCAATATGCACATCAAGTCTGCCTACGATGCGATGGATGCAGGCTCTAACATCGTAATAAACAACACTACTGCACCTAAGACCTCTTCAACGGGCATAGGCAGCGGCAGCTATAACCTCTATATCCTTTCCGCAGGCGGTGCTTCCTCCAGTGCGGATACGGCTAACTACAGCTATAAGGCAATAAAGGCAGATGACAGCGTTACAATCAATAACGTAAGACTTTACGCATCCACTCCCGAGGACACTATCAAGTCCGACGACTATATAGAGATAAACGGCGGCAATATGACAATCTACAGCGGCCGTGACGGTATCTCCTCCTCTAACGCCCTCAACGTTACGGGCGGTATAATCTACGTAAAGACCGCCAACGGTTACGCAGGCTCCGTTTCCTCCAGTACCGAGTCCTATAAGGCAATCAAGGGCACGGGCGAGCTGATTATAAGCGGCGGCACCTTTGAGCTTAACTCCTACGACGACGCTATCCATTCCAACGGTGCCGTTACCATATCCGGCGGTACCTTCAGCATCTACACGGGTGACGACGCAGTACACTCCGACACTACCACCTCCATTTCGGGCGGTGATATGACCGTAAGCTCCAGCTACGAAGGTATCGAGGGTCTAAACGTAAATATTACGGGTGGCACCATGCGTATTACCGCATCTGACGACGGTATAAACGCCGCAGGCGGCTCCGACGGCAGCGGTAACACCAACCCCGGCAGACCCGGTATGCCCGGCGGCTCCATAGGTGGCGACACCTCTAAGTACAGCCTTAACATAGGCGGCACAGCCTTCGTCTGGATAAGCAACAGCGGTGACGGTGTTGACTCCAACGGATCCCTTACCGTAAGCGGCGGTACGCTTATAGTACAGCAAAGCGGAGGCGGTAACAGCGGCTTTGATGCCGACGGTACGAGACTTATAAACGGCGGCCTGATGATTATAGTTGACGGCGGCGATATGGTAGAGCTTCCCTCTACGTCCTCCTCTCAGTACGTATTCTCCACCTCCGTAACAGGCAGTGCAAACACTATCCTTGCAGTTAAGGACTCCTCGGGCAACACTCTGTTTGCATTCAAACCCAATAAGTCCTACAAGCATATTATGATATCCACTCCCGACCTTAAGAGCGGCGCTACCTACAGCATCTATACGGGCGGCTCCTGCACGGGTACCCTTACCGACGGGCTGTATTCGGGCGGTACCTATTCGGGCGGTACACAGTATAAGACTATTACACTCTCCAGCAAGGTTACCAGCAAGTAGGGGATGTAAAAATAGCGTAGACCGCAAAAATTTAATTTAACATTTACAAGAAGTAGTTAAAGGTGGCACAAAAGTACCACCTTTAACTTTTCAGACCGCTGACAAAGGCACAGAGCACGAAAAAGAATAAAATATACTCATTCTAAAGGAGAAAATTCAGGGAAAATTTTCCTGAATTTTCTACATTTTATTTGTTTTTTCGTTCAAAACGAACCTCGGCTCACAGTACTCCGGGGTCCCCACAAAAATATATTTTTGTGGGGTGGTATTACAGTTATCGCCTCGGTTCGTCTTGTCTGCACTCTTTCTCA
>JAZSQJ010000027.1:0-10985 GCA_045537905.1 Eubacteriales bacterium | reverse complement strand
CCAAGCCGCAGGCTTGGCATATCATCAGCCCCGACGGGGCTGTATATCATCCATCGCCTTGCGATGGTATATCATCACGGCAATGCCGTGTATAAATCCTCCTGCGGCTTGATGATATACAACACTTTGTGTTGATGATATACAAGGCTTCGCCTTGATTTGATGCAACGGAGTTGCCGCCGTTCATAAAAAACTGTTTTGTCAAATCCCATCGAAAGATTTTTCTCATAAAAAACACTTTTCCCATTGAAAAAGCCTTAAAGCTGTGCTATAATAGAATAAAAGACATAGGCGAGTGTAGCTCAATGGCAGAGCGTCCGCTTCCCAAGCCGAACACGCGGGTTCGATTCCCGTCACTCGCTCCAAAAAATTCCATCGCTTATGCGATGGATTTTTTTATCCACTCCTGCGGGAACCCCGCAGGAGTGGTATGGAATCACGCCGCAAGGCGTGTATGGCATCACCGAAGGTGTATGGAATCACGCTTCAGTGTGCATATTTCCTTTTCGCCTTGATAATATCCAATCCCTGCGGAATTGATTGTCCATATAATTTCCATGCAATCCCCCAAACCCTATGATATAATATTTACGGAGGTGGTCACATGAAAAATCACGGTGTAAAAAGAATCAGCAAGTACCCCTTGTGGTTAAGGCTTAAAAAGCATTATTGTCCTCAGTGCGGCGCTGTGCTTGAAGCAGTAAAGAGGGAAAAGACGGTAAACTCCGCCGCAGAGGAAGCAAAAGGCTTTGATTTTTCCTTGGGTGACAGCTTTATGTCAGGGGACGTTAAATTCATTTGGACCGAGCTTAAATGCACACCTTGCGACAAAAGCTATTCTCTGGATGAAATTAAAGCGGCGGAAAAGTAAACAGCGGTAACGTAAGACATCTGCCCTGGGATCCACACCCAAACTAAACATCAAAATGCACAAAAAACAGTCCATAGTTTTGGACTGTTTTCCTTATTTTCGGGCAGTTTACTTTCCCTTATTGACGGCAAGTTTTTCCTGTGCTAAAATGCCCTTATAAGCTTTGTAAAACGCTTTATTAAAAAGGGGGAAAAGTTATGAAAAAACGCATACTTTCTATACTTTTAACGATAATTCTCTGCCTTTCCGCCCTGGGCTTTAAGGGCACTGCCGTAGGCGCAGGGATAGGCGGTGTACCCGATATTCTGGAGTATGCCTCCAACAGCTCATCCGCTTCTTTTGTAATCAGCTCCTATGCGGGTATGGTGGAGTTTTCTGCTCTTGCTTCTACTACCAATTTTAAGGGCAAGACTGTGTCCTTGGCTTGCGATATTGATATGTCCGTGGGCGAGTATACACCCTTTGCCTCCTTTGCGGGCACCTTTGACGGCAAGGGCTATGCCCTTAAAAACATAAAGATAAACGCCAGCGAAAGCTGTGCCGGCGTCTTTGCAAAAACCACCTCCACCGCTATAGTTAGAAACCTTGGCGTAGTTGGCGGCACTATGACCCTTGCGGCAGATACCGACTCTCAGCGTCTTGGCAGTATCGTGGGGCAGATGTCCGGCGGCACCGTTGAGCGTTGCTACAGCACGGCAAGCCTCCTTATAAAAAAGCTAAGCTCCACTTCTACTTCCGACCTTTCCGTAGGCGGTATAGTCGGTGCAAACCTCAGCGGCGGTATAGTTAAAAACTGTATGTTTGCAGGCACCGCCAAGGGTGTTGACCACGCCTCGGGTATAAGCGACTGGGGGCAGGGACACAACGAGGGCGCGGTTGGTACCCTTATCAACTGTCTTAACATCGGTAAGCTCACTGCCACTACCTGCTACGGTCTGGCAAGATACAGCGGCTCCATCCTCGAAGCCAACAAGGCGACTGCGGTTACCAACAGCTACTACATAGGCAGCTATACCGACCTTAGCTTTACAACACAGGATATCAAGACTACCGAGGCAAAGCTTGGCAGCGGTGAGCTGGCGTATCTCCTTAACCAAAGCGGTGCGGCGAAGGTATGGAGTCAGGGCGAGCTTTGTCCTGAGCTTAAGGGCACTGCCTCCACGGGGGTTTACAAGCTGACCCTTAACTATTCCTGCAACGGCGTAAGCTCCAGCCAAACCGTTTATATGAACGCAGGAGACAAGTACAGCGTGCCAAGCGGCATAACGGCTACTATAAGCTCCCCGGGCAACGTAACTAACAACGTGTTTACTATGCCTGCGGCTAACGCCAGCCTTACTCTTACAACTACTACTCCCAACATAGTAAACTACGCCTCGGGTACAGCCGCTACCAAGTTTGTTATAACCAATGCGGCAGGCTTTACTACCCTTGCCACCCAGGTAAACGGCGGTAAAACCATGTCAGGCGTAAGCATCTATATGCTTAACAATATAGATATGTCCTCCGTAAGCAACCATACGCCTATCGGTGTATTTATCTCCGACAGTGATTATACAAAAGCCTTTCAGGGTAAGCTCTACGGCGGAGGCTTTAAGGTGGTTAACCTTAAGGTAAACCAAAGCTCCCTTAACGGTGCAGGCCTTTTCGGTATCTCCTACAAGGCTACCTTTGACGGCATAGGCATATGCGGCGGTAGTGTAAGCTCTGCCAACCGTGCAGGCGGTCTCAGCGGTTATGCCGACGCCTGTACTATCAGCAATTGCTATAACACCGCAGATATCACCACCCAGACGGGCACCGACGGTGCAGGCGGTCTTACGGGCGTTTCCCGTGCTACCTGTAAGTTTACCAACTGCTTCAATGTGGGCGCCGTTACCGCCAAGGGTAACAGCGCAGGCGGTCTCAGCGGTTGGGGACAAACCAACGCCGTGTTCAAAAACTGCTTCAATATGGGTACGGTGACAGCCACCGACAGACAGGCTATCTCAAGACACGGCGCCTCCCTTAGCACCCCTCCCTCCGTCACCTACTATCTGGGTACTGCCTGTGACAGTAGCTACGGCACGGAAAGAAGCTTTAGCCAATTTGTTGACGGCAGTGTTGCCTGGCTTCTTAACACCAACGAGGGCAGTGCAGACAACAGCGGTATTTTCACAAGCACGCCCAGAGGACCTGCTCTTTGCACGGAGAACTCTGAGGCGGCAGTAAAAACCACCGTCCTCGGCGTGGATAGCAAGGGCAACACCCTTGATGTAAGGGTAGCCTACTCCAATGCAGGTGCCAAGCTTGGTGCGGGCAACGCAAACAGCACCTTCTGTCAAAGCGTGGTGACGGCAGGCGCTACCGACAGCCGGCAGACGGTAAGCCTTGCTACCGTAGGCTTTGGTACCCTCGCCATAGGTACCGCCGCTGAGCTTGCCTCCTTTGCAACAGCGGTAAACGGCGGCAAAACATACAAAAACTACTACGTATACCTTACGGCTGATATAGATATGACGGGCATCGCCATGTCTGCAATAGGCACGGCAAGCGCACCCTTTATGGGCGTGCTTGACGGTTGCGGTCACATAATAAAGGGTATGACGGTCAGCTCTACCGCTAAGTTCCAGGGTCTGGTTGGCTTCCTTAAGGGCGGCGTGGTTGAAAACCTTCGTCTTGAAAGCTCAAGCATAACCGGTGCCAACTTCAGCGGTACCGTTGTGGGCAACAACGAGGGCGGCACGGTCTATAGCTGCGGCACCAACGCCACCGCTAACGGATCCTACACCGCCTCCCGCAACGAGATATCCGTTATGTCCTTCAACATCCGCGTTCCCAATGACGCCAGCCCAAACGCTCTGGCGGACAGAACGCCTCGTGTTAAACAGCATCTTACCACCTACAGCCCCGATATAGTAGGCTTTCAGGAGGTTACCTCTGCCTGGAAGACCGTTATCGACAGCCATCTTACGGGTTACAGCAAGGAGTTTGTATGGCGTGACTCCAACGCCAGCTCCGAGGCGGCACCTCTTTACTGGAAAACCTCTAAGTTTACCGTGCTGGAGCAAGGCTCCTTCTGGTTAAGCTCCACTCCCGATAAAATGTCCATCGACTGGAGTGCAGGCTGTTACCGTACCTGCAGCTATGCGGCGTTGGTGCACAAAACCACAGGCACCCTGGTGCTGGCGTTCAACACCCACTTTGACCACCAAAGTGCCACCGCCCGTGAGAACTCTGCTCTCCTTGTAACCAAGCGTATGAGGGCAATGCAGGACAAATACACCGCCCTTGGCTATGGGGAAAACATTGCTATCTTCTGTACGGGCGACTACAACTGCAAGCCAACCACCACCGCTTACGCCAATATGACGGCAGAGTTCAGCGATATGCGTAGCGTAGCAGACAGCCTTGGCAGTGCTTCCAACCAGAGCACCTTCCACGGCTGGGGTGCTTCCTCCAGTATAATAGACTATATCTTTACGGATACGAGGGGCTCTAATACCGTTTCCTTTAAGGTTTGTGCAGAGCAGGTGAACGGCGGCTACATATCCGATCACTATACGCTTTACAGCCTTGTAGGTCTGGAGGCTCAGTGCCTTGGCGGTGTCGTAGGAATCAACACGGGCGTGGTAAGCGACTGCTTTACCCTTGGCACCGTTAAAAAGAGCCTTAATGCAGGGGGCGTGGTTGGCTACAATCTGGGTACCGTTCAAAACTGCTACAGCGGTAAGACCGTTAGCGCCACCAATCATATGGGCGGTGTAACGGGCGTTGAAAGAGGCACCACGGGTAACTGCTACTACTTAAGCGGCTCCTACACCGTTAATGCGGACTATATAAACTCCATAGGCGGCAAGACTGAGGCTCAGCTTAAGGCGGCAAGCCTTGCTACTGCCCTTAACCGTGGTGGCAACGTGTGGGCGTTTAACGAGGCGCTTAACGGTGCATACCCCTATCAGCTTAATTTGTTTGAGCTTAGCGAGCTGGTTGTAAAGAGTATCTCCGCCTATATCCGTGACGGTGAGAGCATAAGCAATATCCCCGTTTCCACCTCGATAAGCGAGCTTGGCACTAACTTTGAAAACACCAACCTCAAGTACTATAACGCAGAGGGCACGGAGCTTGTAAGCGGTGACTACGCAGGCACGGGCACCAAGGTGTCGGTAGTGGCAGGGGGCGTGGAGACCGACAGCGTTACCGTGGTGGTAAAGGGCGACCTTAACGGCGATGCGGTAATTACCACCGCAGACTACGTTTTGATAATGAAGCACATCAAGGAAGAAGCGTCACTGGAGGGAGCCTTTAAGCTGGCAAGTGATATGGACAGCGACGGACTTAGTACCTCTGCAGACTATATATCCCTTAAGGATGCACTAAAAGGTTAAGAAAGGAGAATATAACTATGGGCATACACGAAGAAAAGGACAACGTTATAAAGGTTGTGGACGAGGAAGGCGCAGAGCTGGAGCTGGAGATACTTGACATTATCGACTTTGAGGGTGACGAGTATCTGGTGCTTATCTCCACCGACGAGGATGCGGACGAGATTCACATTCTTGTGGTTGAGGAGGACGAGGATGGCGAGGAGATTTACTCCACGGTTGAGGACGAGGAAGTTATGGAGACCGTGTTTGAGATATTTAAGAATAGGTTCCCCGAGCTCTTCCAAGACTAACGAGGGATGGAAATATTACCCCATCACTCACTTCGTTCGTGACGGGGCCCCCGAAAAGATACCCCATCACTCACTTTGTTCGTGACGGGGACCCCGGAATACACCCCACGAAAATGTATTTTCGTGGGGACCCCGAAAAATACAAATCACCATTTCCGTTCACTCGCGTCTGCGCGCCAACAAGTTGGCACTTGCGGAAACTAAGGTATATTTTTTGCGGCGCGTGTCCGCAAAAAATATAGGGTATAAAAAAGCGTAGACCGCAAGAAAACAATAAATTGAGTTAATAAGTAGTTAAGAGTGACACTGTGGTGCCACTCTTAACTTTTTTATATTATATTTTTCTTGCTATGGACGAAAAACGGTTTTCGCCCATTCGGAACAATTTTTCCTATCCCTCGGCGTGGGTGCTAATCGGGGGTGCGGTTAAGGAACGCTTTTGCTGATTGTGCTTAAACGTAAGGGTTTACCGTAGGGGAGACCATTGGTCTCCCGCTCCGTACCGATTAAATTAAACGCAACGGGTTATTTATGGGGCGTAACGCATAGCACCGCAGGGCTGGGGTTTATCTCCCGCCGTTATAACGAATATGTATATAAATTTTAATTTTTTTACGTTTTCCTCTTTTAATTTTGCGTAAAATGCGGTATAATGTTATATTAACAAATATTGCTTAAAGAAAAGGAGCAGGGTGCGATGGATAGGTTTGAGCTGGTGTCCCCCTATAAGCCTACAGGCGACCAGCCTGAGGCTATACAAAAGCTTACGCAGGGTTTGCTTCAGGGCTTTACCGAGCAGGTTTTGCTTGGCGTAACGGGCTCGGGCAAAACCTTTACCATGGCTAACGTAATTGCAAGCGTCAATAAGCCTACCCTTGTACTCGCTCACAACAAGACCCTTGCCGCACAGCTTTGCTCGGAGTTTCGTGAGATGTTCCCCAACAATGCGGTGGAATACTTCGTATCCTACTACGATTATTATCAGCCTGAGGCATACGTGCCGGGCAAGGACGTTTACATTGAAAAGGACGCCTCTATCAACGACGAGATAGACAAGCTGCGTCACAGTGCAACCAGCGCTCTTTTTGAAAGGCGTGACGTTATTATAGTTTCCAGCGTGTCCTGTATCTACTCTCTGGGTGACCCTGCGGAGTACCGCAAGCAGGTTATCTCCCTCCGACCGGGACTGCAAATGAGCAGGGAGGACCTTATAAAACGCCTTGTGGCGGTGCAGTACACCCGCAGCGATATCGGCTTTGAGCGTAACAACTTCCGTGTAAGGGGCGACGTGGTGGAGATTTTCCCTTCCAACAGCGGTGCGGCGGCGCTCCGTGTGGAGTTTTTCGGTGACGAGATAGACCGCGTTTCTATGGTGGACACGGTAACGGGTGAGGTAAACGCCCGACTTAACCATGCGGCGGTGTATCCCTCCTCCCACTACGTAACCGACGAGGAGCTGAGGAAAAACGCCCTTACCGAGATATACGACGAGATGCTGGAGAGGGTGGAATATTTTGAGTCTCAAGGGAAGTTCATCGAGGCGCAGCGTATAAAAGAGCGTACTATGTTTGATATGGAGCAGATAAGGGAGATAGGCTACTGCAGCGGTGTTGAAAACTATTCCAGAGTGCTGTCCGGCAGGGCACCGGGCAGCGTACCCTACACCCTGCTTGATTATTTCCCTGAGGATTTTCTGCTGATAATAGACGAAAGCCACGTTACCGTACCTCAGGTAAGGGGTATGAGCGGCGGCGACAGCGCAAGGAAGAAGAACCTTATTGACTACGGCTTCCGTCTGCCCTCCGCTTACGATAACCGTCCCCTTAAGTTTGAGGAGTTTTTGTCCAAGAAAGGGGCAACCATCTACGTAAGCGCTACTCCTGCCGACTTTGAAAAAAACAGGGCGCAGAATATAGCAGAGCAGATAATAAGACCTACGGGACTGCTTGACCCCGTGGTAGAGGTACGTCCCGTGGCAGGGCAGATAGACGACCTGTTAGGTGAGATAAGGCACTGCATAGAGCGTAACGAGCGTGTGCTGGTTACCACCCTTACCAAGAAGATGGCAGAGGACCTGTCGGAGTACTTTTTACAAAACGGCATAAAGACCAAGTACCTGCACTACGATATAGAGACTATCGAGAGAATAGAGCTGCTCCGTCAGCTTCGAGCCGGTGAATACGACGTGCTGGTGGGTATAAACCTGCTTCGTGAGGGTCTTGACCTGCCCGAGGTTGCGCTGATAGGTATACTTGACGCCGACAAGGAGGGCTTTCTTCGCAGTGAGATGAGTCTTATACAGACCATAGGCCGTGCCGCCCGTAACGCCAACGGCAGGGTAATAATGTATGCGGACAAAATTACGGGCTCTATGCAGAGAGCTATGGACGAAACCAATCGCCGCCGTGAGAAGCAGGACGCCTACAACAAGGCGCACGGCATAACGCCTACCACCATTATCAAGGAAATAAGAGCGCCTATCGAGATAACCGTAAAGGGCAGTGCGCCCGACGGCAAGCTGAACAAAGCGGAGAAGAAGCAGCTTGTAGAAAAGCTGCAAAAGCAGATGAAGCAAGCGGCAAAGGAGCTGGATTTCGAGACTGCCGCCGCATTGCGTGACAAGATAAGGGCACTGCTTGCATAAACAGCAAAGGAGCAATAAATGGCAACGAACAAAAAGCTAACAGTAAGAGGCGCAAGGGAAAACAACCTTAAAAACATAAGTCTCAGCATTCCCAGAGACAAGCTGGTTGTGTTTACGGGTCTTTCGGGCTCGGGTAAGTCCTCCCTTGCCTTTGATACCATATACGCAGAGGGACACCGCCGTTTTGTGGAGTCTCTGTCCTCCTATGCCCGTATGTTTCTGGGGCAGCTGGACAAGCCTGACGTGGACGGCATAGACGGTCTTTCTCCCGCTATTTCCATCGACCAGAAAACCACCTCCAAAAATCCACGCTCTACCGTGGGCACCGTAACGGAGATATACGACTACATCCGTCTGCTGTATGCCCGTGTGGGCGTGCCTCACTGCCCCGTATGCGGTGAGGTTATAGCTCAGCAGACTGTGGACGAGATAGTTGACAGCATCTGCGCCCTTAAGGAGGGCACCCGTTTTCTCGTTCTTGCCCCCGTGGTAAGAGGTAAGAAGGGTCTGCACGATAAGGAGCTGGAGGCGGCGTCCCGCAGCGGCTTCGTCCGTGTGCGGATAGACGGTGCAATGTACGAGCTGGACGACAGACCCGAGCTGGACAAAAACAAAAAGCACGATATAGATATAGTGGTTGACCGCCTTGTAATGCGTGGGGACCTGCACACCCGTCTTACCGACAGTGTGGAGACCGCCGCCAAGCTTGCCGAGGGCGTGATGTCGGTACTGACCGTCAACGAGGACGGCAGTGACGGCGAGGAGATAAGCTTTTCCCAGAACTACGCCTGTAAGACCCATGGCATAAGCCTTGGGGAGCTTAGCCCCCGTATGTTTTCCTTTAACAACCCCTACGGCGCCTGTGAGAAATGTGACGGCTTGGGTGAGAGCTTTGTTCTCTCTCCCGATAAGCTTATACCCGATAAAAGCAAGTCCCTGTACACGGGGGCGGTAGTGTGCAACGGCTTTAAGTCCATCACCGCAAACAGCTACTCCGGCGATATATATAACAGACTTGGCAAGTATCACGGCTTTGATATCCACACCCCCATACAGGACTACACTCCCGAGGGGCTTGAGGTGTTGCTTTACGGCAATATGGGTAAGGCAAAGGCAGGCCGCCGTAACGTGTACGAGCCTAAGTTTGAGGGTATTATCAATATGATAGACCGCCGCTACAGACAGTGCGGCAACGATTTTGCCTCCAGAGAGTATTACGAGGAGTTTATGGAAAACATCCCCTGCTCCGAGTGTGGGGGCAAGCGTCTTAAGGCAGAGGCGCTGGCGGTAACCGTAGGCGGCCTTAATATAGCGGAGCTTTGTGAGCTTTCCGTAGGGAAGTGCAAGGAGTTTTTTGAAGCTCTTACTCTCAGTGAAAAGGACGCTACCATCGCAAAGGAGATACTTAAGGAGATAAGGGCGAGGCTAAGCTTCCTTACCAGCGTGGGTCTGGACTACCTGACCCTCTCCCGCAAGTCAGGGGGACTGTCGGGCGGTGAGGCACAGCGTATCCGTCTGGCAACCCAGATAGGCTCCTCCCTTATGGGCGTGCTTTATATACTGGACGAGCCCAGCATAGGTCTCCACCAGCGTGACAACCGCAAGCTGATAGAGACCCTGGGACACCTGCGCGACCTGGGTAACACCGTTATAGTGGTTGAGCACGATGAGGAAACTATGCTGGCATCGGACTACGTGGTAGACATAGGCCCCGGTGCCGGCATCCACGGCGGTGAGGTGGTGTTTACAGGCACCCCGGAGGAGCTGCTTAAGGACGAAAAATCCCTTACGGGCAAGTACCTTTCCGGCAGACTTAAGGTGGATATTCCCAAGGAACGCAGAAAGGGCAACGGCAGCTTTATCACCGTAAGAGGTGCTACGGAAAACAACCTCAAGGACATAGACGTCAGCTTCCCTCTGGGCTGCTTCGTCTGCGTAACGGGTGTAAGCGGCAGCGGTAAATCCAGCCTTGTCAACTCAGTGCTGTACAACGGCGTGGCAAAAACTCTGGGACGCTACACTCTCACCCCGGGTAAGCACAGATGCATTGAGGGCATAGAAAACATCGACAAGATAATAGCCATAGACCAAAGCCCCATAGGGCGTACGCCTCGCTCCAATCCTGCTACCTATACGGGCATCTTTTCCGAGATACGCTCTATCTTCTCCTCCACTCCCGAGGCAAGGGCAAGGGGATATACCGACGGCAGGTTTTCCTTCAACGTAAAGGGGGGCAGATGCGAGGCGTGTCAGGGTGACGGTACCCTTAAGATAGAGATGCACTTCTTACCCGACGTGTACGTCAACTGCGACGTATGTAAGGGCAAGCGCTATAACCGAGAGACCCTGGAGATAAAATACAAGGGCAAGACCATAAGCGATATACTTGATATGACCGTTGACGAGGGATGTGAGTTCTTCGAGGCGTACCCCTCTCTCAAGCGGAAGCTGGCGGTTATGCGTGACGTGGGTCTGGGCTACGTGAAGATAGGTCAAAGCAGCACCACCCTGTCAGGGGGTGAGGCTCAGCGTGTTAAGCTTTCCTCAGAGCTTGCCCGCAGAAACACAGGCAAGACCCTGTATATACTGGACGAGCCTACGACGGGTCTCCACACCGACGACGTAAACAAGCTTAAGGGGGTATTACAGCGTCTGGTGGATGCAGGCAACACCGTCGTGGTAATAGAGCATAACCTTGACCTTATAAAAACGGCTGATTATATAATAGATATGGGACCCGAGGGCGGTGACGGCGGCGGTACGGTGCTGGTAAGCGGTACCCCCGAGGAGGTTGCGGCGTGTGAACGCTCCTA
>JAZSQJ010000041.1:0-37767 GCA_045537905.1 Eubacteriales bacterium | reverse complement strand
GTTTAGGAATAGGAAAAAAAGATGTAGAATGTGCAAAGAACGTCCCGCCAGCTGTACTGAGTACAGCAAGGGCGTTGTTTGTGCATAGCAAAAAAATAAAAATATAAAAAAGATTAGTGTGACGCATAAAGCGGCACACTAATCTACTTCTTAAACGATAGGAAAATTTTTTTGCGGTCTACGCTTTTTTTACATTCCTAAACTTTTTTAAGCTCACGCTCAAGCCATATCATCCCAATCTCAAAGGCGTCGAAGAAATTGTTCTTTTCGCACTGCTTAACGATTTTGTCATTGTAGGAAACGCTGTCGTCCGTGCTTTGAATCTGCACGAGGATCTTGGTGGCAACGTCCATATCGCCATCCTTCTTGGTTTCCAAAATACTCATAAACAATATATACTTATCGGTAGGCAAGCCGTAAAACAAAAAGTTTTTTTCTCTGACAAGTGGCTTGCCCTTATAGGTCAATACGTTTTCCATAAAGCTATAACTCCTTTATTTATATTAGGGTTCGATAAAGTTCTGAACAAGGGCACGCAAAAGCTCGTACCTGTCAATCTTGGTGATGGTAGCCCGTGCATTGTTATGGTTTGTAATGTAGGTAGGATCCTCGGAAAGGATATAACCAACGATCTGGCTGATGGGGTTATAGCCCTTTTCCTTAAGAGAATTATACACGCTTTGCAGCATCGCCTTAAGCTCAGCGTCCTGCTCCTTTGGGATGTCAAACTGCTGTGTATTCTGACCGTTTGTCTTGTTCATTTTTATCGCTCCTTTTGTTGTAATGCTTATCTGTTATGAACGGAGGGTAATACCTGCCTCTGCCTCCAGCACACGCAAAATATTGGCAACCGCCTTATCTGCGTCTGCATCGTTCATAGTCTTGTCGGGCAATCTGAATACCAGGCTGTAAGCCACGCTCTTCTTGCCCTCGGCAACGCCTGTGCCCTTATATACGTCAAATACCTTAACGCTCTCCAGTGCCTTGCCGCCGGACTTCTTAATAGACTCAGCCACGGCACCTGCCTCAAGAGCGTCGTCCATAACCAAAGCAAGGTCACGGGTAAGGGCAGGGAAAGCAGGCAAACGCTTAAACTGCTTTTCTGCGCTGGCACTTGCAAACAAAGCGTTTACGTTAAGAATGGCTGCATAGGTGTCCTTGGCAAGACCGTACTCCTCCATAACGGCAGGATGTATCTGACCCATAATGCCAAGCACCTTTTTACCCTGAGTAAGCACTGCGCATATACCGGGGTGGAAGCCGAATTCGGTAGCGGAGGCACACTTGTATTCCTTAACGGCAACGGTGTCAAGAATACCCTCAACGTAGCCCTTAAGGTCGTAGAAGTCGCCCTTGCCGCTCATAGCCAGCACAAGCTGCTTCTCTTCCTTGGAAAGACCGTCCTCGGTGGGGAAGTAAACCGTAGCACATTCAAACAAGGCTATCTCCTCAGCCTTACGGTTGCGGTTGTAAGCAACGGCGTCAAGCATAGAGGGCAGTGCGGTAGTACGCATAACGGAGGTGTCCTCGCCCAGAGGATTTATAAGCTTAATGCTGTTTCTTCTTTCGTCGTCGGCAGGCATACCTATTCTGTCATAAGCCTTGGGGGAGATAAAGGAATAGGTAGCTATCTCGTAAAAGCCGTAAGCAACAGCCGCATTTTTGAGGTTGGCTCTGAAAAGCTGCTCCTTGCTGTAGCCGCCGTCAGCCGCTGCACCGCGGTACAGGGTAGAGGGTATCCTGTCAAAGCCGTAAAGCCTTGCAATCTCCTCTGCCAGGTCAGCAGTACGCTCCATATCGCCGCGGAAGGGAGGAACGACAAGCTCGTTGCCCTCTACACGCATCTCCAGGGGAAGTAGCATCTTTTCCATTTCCTCAGCGCTAAGACTGAGACCAAGGAGAGTGTTGACACGCTCCGGCTCGAAGGGAATGCGTCTTTCGCCTATATCAGCGTTGCATATATCGATAATACCCTCGGCAATCTCACCGCAGCCAAGCATACAAACCAGCTCCAGCGCACGCTTAAGTGCAGGCACGGTGTTGCAAGCGGGCAGACCCTTTTCAAACCTGCCGCTGCTTTCGGTACGGAGAGCGCAAGCACGGGAGGTATGACGGATGTTGGAACGGTCAAAGTTAGCAGACTCAAATACAACGGTAGTGGTGCTGTCAAGAATTTCGCTGTTAAGACCGCCCATAATACCTGCCAAAGCCACGGGCTTTTCGCCGTCTGCTATGCAAAGCATATTTTCGATAAGGCTGTGCTCGTTACCGTCAAGGGTGGTAATGCACTCGCCCTTTTCTGCGTTGCGTACAACTATCTTCTTGGAGGTGATGTAGTTGTAGTCAAAGGCGTGCATAGGCTGACCGTACTCAAGCATAACGTAGTTGGTTATGTCAACGATGTTGTTAATGGGACGCACACCTGCGGCACGAAGTCTGGCACGAAGCCAGAGAGGACTGGGCTCGATCTTAACGTTCTTAACCACAGCCGCACTGTAACGGGGACAAAGCTTGGTGTTGCGTATCTCAACGCTTATATAGTCCTCAACCTTGCCTGCGGAGGCAGAAACGCTGTACTCGGGAGCCTTAAGCTTAAGAGGCAAGCCGAAGGAAGCGGCAGTCTCTCTTGCAACGCCTATAAGGCCCAAACAGTCGGGACGGTTAAAGGTAAGCTCAAAATCAACCGTATGGTCGGTCATCATATAAACCTCTTTAATATCCTGACCGTTGCGGCACTCCTCCTTGATAATAAGGATGCCGTCCTCGGGAGCGTAGGGCACGTCGTTAATGGTAAGCCCTAACTCCTCTATAGAGCAGAACATACCGTTGGAGGGCAGACCTCTCAGCTTGCCCTTCTTTATCTTGGTGCCGTCGGCAAGAACCGCACCGTCAAGACAAACGGGAACAACCGCACCCGCAAACACGTTGGTAGCGGCGGTGATGATCTGTATAGGCTCCTCTGCGCCCACGTCAACCTGACAAACGGTAAGCCTGTCAGCGTCGGGATGCTTGTCGGTAGACAAAATAGTACCAACAACTATATTTTTAATACCTTCAAAAAGCTCCTCATAGCCTTCTGCCTTAGTGCCTGTAGCAGTAAGCACGTCGGCAACGTTCTTGGCGTCAGCCGTTAAATCTACGTAATCCTTTAACCAATTAAGTGAAACCTTCATTCTTACACTACCCCCTTAAAACTGAGAAAGGAAGCGCAGGTCGTTCTCGTAAAGATAGCGCATATCCTCAATGCCGTATTTTATCATAACAACTCTTTCAAGACCTACGCCAAAGGCAAAGCCGCTGTAAACCTCGGGGTCGATACCGCAGTTTTCAAGCACGTGAGGGTGTACCATACCTGCACCCAATATTTCAATCCAGCCCTCGCCCTTGCACAAACGGCAGCCCTTGCCGCCGCAAACAAAACAGCTTACGTCCACTTCAGCAGAAGGCTCTGTAAAGGGGAAGTTGTGGGGACGGAAACGGGTACGGGTGTTTTCGCCGAAATACAGCTTAGCAAACTGCTCCAGGGTGCCCTTAAGGTCGCCAAGGCTTACGTCCTTGTCAACCAAAAGGCCCTCAAGCTGGTGGAACATAGGGCTGTGGGTGCCGTCAACCTCGTCACAGCGGTAAACTCTGCCGGGGGAGATAATGCGTATGGGAGGCTGCTTGCCCTGCATAGCTCTTATCTGAACAGGGGAGGTCTGGGTACGCAAAAGCACCTCGGGACTGATATAAAAGGTGTCCTGAAAATCTCTGGAGGGGTGGTCGGCAGGGGCGTTAAGCGCATCAAAGTTGTTATATGCCAGCTCCACCTCGGGCCCCTCTACAATAGAAAAGCCCATACCAACGAATATATCGCTAAGCTCCTTCTCTACCTGAGAGAGGGGGTGCAGTCTGCCGGGCTTTTTGGACTTGGCAGGGAGGGTAACGTCCACGCGCTCGTTCTGCAGTCTCTTTTCAAGCTCAGCCGCCTTAACCGCGCCAAGCTTTTCATCAATAGCCGCCTCGATTTTACCGCGCACCTCGTTGGCTAAAGCACCTATAACGGGCCTTTCCTCGGCGCTGAGACCACCCATGCCGCGTAGTATGGCGGTAAGGGCACCCTTCTTACCAAGGTAAGCCACCTGTGCGCTCTTAAGCGTAGCCTCGTCCTCTGCCTTGGCAATCTCTGCCGTAGCGGCTACCAGTATTTCCTCAAGCTGTTTTTTCATAAGTCGTCGTTTTCCTTTCGCTTGTATCCATATTTATCGTAAACGTCTTTGGCAACGCTTGTCATGCCAAAGCGTGCAATATTTTGCAAAATGTCCGTGTATACCGAGTCCTTTATAAGCCCTACCGCAGCAGAAAAGCGTACCGTGCTTGCCTTCAGCGTGGTATGGATATTCTCCATGTTTGCCACAGCCTCCTCCGCACTGCCGTAATGCTTTATAAGAGGGTTAAACCTGTCTTTTTTGCCGTCCTCCGCCAGGTCGTCCACTGCATCCAGTATGTAAATGTATCTGCCTATATGATAAGCGGCATCCCGGGCAATGGTGGCATCCGCCCCCTCAAGCCCCTCTGCGGCAATTATCGCCAAGGCAGTAGCGGCGTGATGGGCGTACTCGTCCATTCGGTGGCTTTCACCGTCCGCCTCCAGCTTACCCAGCTTACCCAGCTCCTCGTCAAGCCGTCCGTAAAGCTTTGGATAAAGGGCATCTGCCTTCCTCTTCATTTTTTTAAGCACGGGCATAGCCAGCCGTTTCTTAAACCGCTTAAGCCCACGCTCGTCCTTAATATCGTCCTCAGCCTTGGCAAAGCAAAGGAGCGCAAAGGCGGCAGAGGCGTAGGTAAACACGTCCTCGCATACCAGCATATTCTTTTTCTTCAGGCTGTAGGGACAGCGGTGCTTTTCCACCTTGGGGCTCTTTTCCGTAAGAGCCAGCCTCAGGGTAGCCAGCGCCGTAAAGTCGTAGCTTAAAAGAAAGCGTGTAAAACGGGAAACGGTTTTACCCCCCGTACGGCAAAGACCGCAGTATATCGCCTTATAAAGCTCATATTCCTTAACAAGTAATTCCTCGGGCAAGGGTTTTATATAGCCAAACAATATACCACGCCACCTTTCTTTTTAGTTTAACACAAATTATACCGTTTAGCAATATATTTTTTTACATTTAATATATGTTTTTTGAAAAAAATAAATAAAAATAAAGGAGAATTTAATTTTTTTGCGTATATTATTTGTGTACAGGTCAAAAATATAACGTTTTTTGGCAAAAGAAGGCGGTAAAAGGAGGCGGCAAGAATGAAGGCGACAGCACTGTTGGCAGAGGAAAAGCTGCTTTGTCCTGCGGCGTTCAAGACCAAGGACACCAAGGGCAGGCAGGTTTTTGACGAGCCTTGTCCTGTAAGGACTGAGTTTCAGCGTGACAGGGACAGGATAACCCACAGCAAGGCGTTCCGCCGTCTTATGCATAAAATGCAGGTTTTTATCGACCCTAAGGACGACCATTACCGTACCCGTCTTACTCATACTCTTGAGGTGGTGCAGATAGCACGCACTATGGCGAGGGCGATGGCGCTTAACGAGGATTTGACGGAGGCGGCGGCACTGGGGCACGACCTGGGCCACACGCCCTTCGGGCATTCGGGTGAGCGTGCACTGGACGGGATAATGGAGGGCGGCTTCCGCCACTACGAGCAAAGCATCCGTGTAGTGGATAGGCTTGAGCGTGGCGGTAACGGTCTTAACCTTACCTACGAGGTGCGTGACGGCATCCTTAATCATTCCGGCGGCAACAAGGCGGAAACCCTTGAGGGTCAGCTTGTTAAGTTTGCCGATAGGATAGCTTATATAAACCACGATATAGACGATGCCTGCCGTGCAGGGCTGATGACCGTGGAGGATATACCGAGGGAGCTTAGCCGGGTTCTGGGCAACACTCACAGCCAACGTATTACCACAATGGTCAGTGCGGTAATAGCAGGGGGCACCGAGGGCGACGTTTGTATGGCAGAGCCTTACGGCAGTGCAATGCTTGCTTTGAGGGAATTTATGTTTGACAAAGTATACAAAAGCTCCAAGGCAAAAAGCGAGGACGGTAAGGTGGCACTGCTTATTGAGTATTTGTTTGAGTATTATAAAAAGAATCCCAAGTACCTCCCCGGTGAAAACTACCGTATGATAGATCAGGACGGACTTGAGAGATGTATATGCGACCATATAGCAGGTATGACGGACAGATATGCCATCTCCACCTTTGAGGAGATATACGTGCCCCGGGTATGGAGCCTGTAATTTTATTAAGGAAGTTTGATAAATGGCGTTTTCACAACGATTTTTAGAGGAAATAAAGGACAGAAACGATATAGTAGAGCTGGTATCAAAGTACGTTGCACTTAAGCGTGCAGGCAGCAATATGTCGGGACTGTGTCCCTTTCATAACGAAAAAACACCGTCCTTTACGGTGTTTCCCAAAACCCGCAGCTACTATTGCTTTGGCTGCGGCGCAGGGGGCGACGCCTTCAGTCTGGTGATGGCGCTGGAGGGTCTTGGCTACCGTGATGCGGTGGAGTATCTTGCAAACCGCGTGGGCATTCCTATGGAGGAGGACGGCGCCCAAAGACCTAAGGACGAGGTGCGCCGTGACCGTGTTGTGGCGGCTACTACCGAGGCGGCACGCTTCTTTTACGCCTCCCTGGTTTCCGAGGCAGGGGCAGCTGCAAGGGCGTATCTGGAAAAGCGTGGACTAAGTATGCTTACCGTCCGCCGTTTCGGCATAGGCTATGCACCCGATAGCTGGGACGCCCTGGCAAAGCACCTTACGGCAAAGGGCTTTACACCCAAGGAGCTGGAGGCGGCTTTCCTATGCCGTACAAGCAAAAACGGCAAGCTTTACGATATATTCCGTAACCGTGTGGCCTTCCCTCTTATAGACCAGGGGGGTACGGTTTTAGGTTTTTCCGCCCGCAGGCTTAACGAGGCGGACGATAAAAAATACGTAAACACCTCGGATACCCCCGCTTTCAAAAAAAGCAAGTTTGTCTTTGGTATGAACGTTGCGAAAAACAGCGAGGAAAAGTCTTTTATAATGTGCGAGGGGTGTATGGACGCCGTAGCCCTGCATCAGGCAGGCTTTTCCAATGCGGTTGCCACCCTGGGTACGGCTATAACGAGCGAGCAGGCAAGGCTTATATCACGAAATGCGGCAACGGTTTATCTGTGCTACGACAGCGACGGCGCAGGCAAAAACGCCACCCTTAAGGGCATACGTCTGTTAGGTGAGGTAGGCGTAGCCAGCCGTATACTTAATCTGGGGGACGTTAAGGACCCCGACGAGTATATTAAAAAATACGGTGCCGCCGCCTTCAAGCGTGTAATAAAGGACTCCAGCGGTCAGATAGACTATCAGCTTAAGGAGATAGCATCGGGCTTTAATATGTCTATCCCCGAGGAAAAGCTGAGGGCGTATAACGGTATGTGTGACTATGCGGCAAGCCGCAACAGCAAGGCGGAGAGGGAAATATGTGCCGCCCGTATCAGTGAGCTTACGGGGGTAAGCTACGCTGCGGCGTTGGACGGTGTGGAGCGTAAGGCACGCACTGCCGCCAAAAGCACGGCCAAGGGGCAGGAGACGAAGCTAATACAGGAGGCACTGGGCTATGGCGACAAGATAAACAGGGACAGGGTACGCCTTCCCGCCGCCGCCATACTGGAGGAAAAAATTCTGGGCATACTGCTTGTAAGACCAGAGCTGTACGGCAGCGTTTCAAAAAAGCTCAGTGAGGATAGCTTTTTAACGGAATTCAGCAAGAAGATATTCACCTTTTACAAGGAGGATTTTGAGGCAGGACGGGAGGTTAACCTGACTGGTGACGGCAGTCTCACGGTGGAGGAGCTGTCTCGGGTAGCGGGTATGCAAACGGCAAGGCTTTCTTCAAGCGACAACGGTGTAGAGGCGTTGACTGCATACATAAAAGCATTAGAGCGTGAGAAAATGAAAGCGGACTACGACGCTGACATAGCTGCCCGAGGGGCAGAGGCTCTGGAAGAATATATTGCTAAATTAATGAACAATAAAAAATCGGAGGACGATAATAATGGATAACAACGTAAAGATAGCTAACATAGAGCTTATGAACGGCAGCTCTGATAAGGCGACGATGGCGGCAAGCGAATTTCTTAGCTTGCTTGACGGTGCGGATTGCACCATAGAGATGTTTGAAAACCTGTTTGAACAGCTGGAGTCCAAGGGTGTTGATATAATCAACGACCAGGAGCATAATATGTACGGTGAGCTTGAGGATGAGGCAGAGGACCTTGGCAAGTGCCAGGAGGACGTGGACGAGCTTCTTTCTAAGGACGGTCTTCCCATAGACGACCCTGTTCGTATGTACCTTAAGGAGATAGGCAAGGTGCCCCTTCTTTCCGCAGATAAGGAGCTGGAGCTGGCTTGCAAAATGGCGGCAGGCGACACCCGTGCAAAGCAGCAGCTGGTTGAGGCAAACCTCCGTCTCGTTGTAAGCATTGCAAAGAGATACGTAAACAGGGGTATGTTCTTCCTTGACCTTATACAGGAGGGCAACCTGGGTCTTATGCGTGCCGTTGAAAAGTTTGATTATAACAAGGGCTATAAGTTCTCCACCTATGCAACCTGGTGGATTCGTCAGGCAATCACCCGTGCAATAGCCGACCAGGCAAGAACGATAAGAATCCCTGTTCATATGGTGGAAACCATTAATAAGGTTCTCCGTGTATCCCGTCAGCTTTTGCAGGACAAGGGCAGAGACGCTACCGCTGAGGAAATAGCTAAGGAAGTGAATATGCCTGTAGAAAAGGTAAGAGAGATACTGAAGATAGCTCAAGAGCCCGTATCTCTGGAAATGCCCATAGGCGAGGAGGAGGACAGCCACCTTGGTGACTTTATCGCAGACGATAACACCCCCGCTCCCTCCGATGCGGCGTCCTATACTATGCTCAGGGAACAGCTTCTTGAGGTACTGCACACCCTTACCCCCCGTGAGGAAAACGTGCTTAAGCTCCGCTTCGGCTTGATAGACGGCAGACCCCGCACTCTTGAGGAGGTAGGCAAGGCGTTTAATATAACCAGAGAGCGTATCCGTCAGATAGAGGCAAAGGCCCTCCGCAAGCTCCGTCATCCCAGCCGCTCCAAAAAGCTTCGCGACTTCCTTGAATAAAAAGCGACGGTCGAAAGCGAGAAAAAAATAAAAGCAAAAGGATGTTTTATATGAGAGTATACGTTCTTTACCCGCCTGTTAATCCCTACAGGTGTATGTCGGTTGTCAAAAAACCCGGTGTAAGGGCTTTGGATATATTCTACGACGCTTTTATAAAAAAATATCCTGCCAACACCTGTAGCGAGCTGGTAAACGGTTTGGCGAAGCTTAAGCTGCAGGATGCAACCCGTGCGTATCTGGCGAAAATGCAGGAGATGCGCAAACGCAAAAGAGAATTACTGCGTTCTCTCCTGAAATAATTAGTTTGAGAGGCTTTAATAATGAAAGATCCGTATTCAGTTCTGGGCATCCGTTCAAATGCCACAGACGAAGAGATAAAAAAAGCGTACCGTGCTTTGGCAAAAAAATATCATCCCGATAACTATGACGACAGCAACCCTCTTAAGGATTTGGCGGCAGAGAAAATGCGTGAGATAAACGCCGCCTACGATTACATCCAAAAGCACCGCGGGGGTGGCGGCTCTCAAAGCTCGGGACAAAGCGGCTACAGCAGCAATCCCGAGTATATCCGTATCCGCACCCTTATCAATCAGGGCAGGTATACCGAGGCGGACCGTCTTCTTGAGATGGTAGCCCAGGGCGACCGGGGGGCAGAGTGGATGTTCCTAAAGGGCTCCGTGTTGGTTAAAAAGGGCTGGATGATGGACGGTATGGAATACATCCGCAGAGCGAGTGAGATGGACCCGTCCAATATGGAATACCGCAATACATACAACAACCTGTCCACGGGCTATTCCGCCTACAGCGGCGGCCGCCCTACGAGGAGCGTAGGCTGCTCCGGCTGTGATATCTGTATGGGGCTTATGTGCGCAGACTGTCTGTGCGACTGTATAAGGTGCTTGTAGTAGTATGAGAAAAACCAGAGTAATAGCCGAAAACGGCTTATTGGCGGCGCTAAGCGTAATAATATTGCTGTTAGGCTCTATAATCGAGGCGCTGGATATGAGCAGTGCCGCCATAGCGGGCTTTGCCGTCCTTGCCGTCCGTGTGCGCTGGGGCAGAAACAGTGCGGTAGCTCTGTACTGCGTTACCTCGGTTTTATCTATGGTAATGCTGCCTAACAAAATCCCCGCTCTGCTTTACGTGTTTTACGGCGGTCTTTACCCCATACTCAAGGCAGAGATAGAAAAGCTGGGCAAGCCCTTTTTAGAGTGGGTGTTGAAGATTGGCTCCGTGCTGGTGTTCTTCTCCCTGGGGCTGTGGATAGCTATGTCCCTTCTTGGTATAGAGGCAGGCTTTACCGTAGGCTGGGTGCTGTATGCGGTGCTCGTGCCCGTTTCCGTTTGCGCTGACCTTGCTCTCAGTGCCTTGATAAAGCAGTACGGCCCCATAATAAACCGCAAAAAACGCTAGTGCTAATCTTGACAGTGACTTTTTAGCGTGGTATAATAATATGATTAAATGTGTTAATTTGGGGGGTATTCTATTATGGCACAAAGCATGACCGGCTACGGCAGAAAAAGACTGCTGGCAGAGGGCAAGGATATAAGCTTTGAGATAAAGGCGGTAAACAGCCGTTATCTTGATTTGAATATAAAACTAAGCAGACTTTACAACCCCTTGGAGGAGAGGATAAAACAGCTTGTTTCCTCCCGCATATCCCGCGGCAAGGTGGACGTATACCTTAACGTCAGCAATATAGAGGGCGACGGTACGAGCCTTGCCCTTAACAAGGACTATCTGGAGGCGTATCTGGGCGTAATGTCCCGCATCAAGGAGGAGTACGGTGTATCGGGCGAGGTAAGCCTCAGTATGATAAGCTCCAAGAACGACGTGTTTACCGTTACCCGTCCCGACGAGGATATGGAGGCTATCTGGGCGTTGGTTAAGCCCGTAGCTGAGGAAGCCTTGGAGGAGTTCAGTGCTATGCGCAGCACCGAGGGGGAAAAGCTTGTGGCTGATATAAGGGAGCACGCCGCACAGACCGCTTCTCTCCGCAGTACTATTAAGGAGCTGGCTCCTGCCAGTGTGGAAAGTGCCAAGCAAAAGATGCTTAGCCGCATAAGAGAGCTGCTTGAGGGCGTTAACCCCGATGAGGGCAGACTGCTTACCGAGTGTGCAATCTTTGCAGACAAAGCGGATATAAATGAGGAGCTGGCAAGGCTTGACAGCCACTTTACCCAGCTTGAGTCCATACTTAACGAAAGCGGTCCCATAGGCAGGAAGCTGGACTTCCTGGTACAGGAGATAAACAGGGAGGTAAACACCATAGGCTCCAAGTCCTCCGACGTGGACATTGCCCGTGCGGTAGTAGCGGCAAAGAGCGAGATAGAAAAAATAAGAGAGCAGATACAGAACATAGAGTAGGTGCATAAGAATATGAAGCTTGTTGATATAGGCGGTAACAGCTACGTTTCCGCAGGCAGAGTGGTAGCCGTCCTCTCGCCGGAGTCCTTACCCGTAAGGCGTATGGTGCAGGATGCCAAAAACGCAGGCAGGGTAATAGACGTAAGCTGCGGCAAAAAGACAAGGGCGGTTATAATAACTGATAGCGAGCATACGGTTCTCACAGCAGAGGAGCCGGAGACAATACAGGAAAGGATGCAAAAGGCGTATGTGCAATAAAAAAGGCGTACTGGCGGTAGTATCAGGCCCCTCGGGCTGTGGCAAGGGCACGGTTCTCCGCTACGTACTTGAAAACGAAAACTACGCTCTTTCCGTTTCCGCCACCACAAGGCAACCCCGAGAGGGTGAGGTGGACGGCGTTCACTACTTCTTTATAAGCGAGGAGGATTTTCTCCGCCGTATAAAGGAGGATAAGTTTTTAGAGCACGCAGAGTATTGCGATAACCGCTACGGCTCCCTTCGTGATTATGTGGAGGGTCTACGCTGTCAGGGCAAGCACGTTATCCTGGAGATAGAAACCAAGGGCGCCTTTATGGTAAAGGCAAATGCGCCCGACGCCCTGCTGCTGTTTATAGCGCCCCCCGATATGGAGACCCTTGAGAAAAGGCTCCGTGGCAGAGGTACCGAGGATGAGGAGACCGTAAAAAAGCGTCTTGCCAAGGGCGCAGAGGAAATGGCTCTTATGCCAAAGTATGACCTTTGTATAATCAACCGTGACGACGGGGCGGCACAGGCGGCAGAGGAAATAATGGCGGCAATAAACGCCTATCACAATAAATCTAACTAATAATTACTTTGAAAGAAGGAAAAATACTATGCTTTATCCATCCATACAGGACTTAACAAACAACGATGTAAACCGTTATATGCTGGTAATAGCTACCGCAAAGGGTGCACGCTACGTTACCTATAAGAACAATATTGACCTGCTTAACAAAGAGGGCGACAAAACTGTCAGCATAGAGGAAAGCAGCAAAAAGTCTGTAAGCATAGCAGTAGACAAGCTCCACAGCGGTCAGTTCAAGATAATAGCTGAGTAATATGCGCCTTTGTAAGGTACGTCTTCTGGATACAACCCTAGCTTTTGACAAGGCGTATACCTACAGCATCCCCGAGGACTTAGCCGAGGGGGTAAATGTAGGCAGTCTTGTCGTCGTGCCCTTTGGCAGGTCAAACAGAAGGCAAAGCGCCTTTGTTACGGAGCTTACAGAGGGTGAGGCAGAGGGTGAAATAAAGGCTATCCTTGACCTTTTGGACTATGGCATTGCCAACCCTGAGGAGGCGGCGGCACTTTCGGCGTTCATCAGTGACAGATGCTTTTGCACCCACGGTGCCGCATTTAAGCTGATGCTGCCTGCAGGCTCCAACATAAAAAGCAACGTGTACTATACGGCCTTGCCCTCTGACACGGAGGAGGAGCTGTACTGTTTCGTCCGTGCCAGGGAAAAGGCAAGCCCTACCGATATACTCCGTTCCTTCGGGGAGGAGGGTCTGCGTCTGGCGGCTGCCCTTTGCCGTAAGGGAGCTCTTTTGCGTCATAGCGAGGTAGAGGAAAAAAGCAATATAAAAACAGAGCTTTGGGTCAAAGCAACCCCGCCTTTCGGGGAGCTTAAGGGCTCAAAGCAACGCTTGCTTATAAGCCTTGTTGCCGACGGTGACAAATCCATGGCACAGCTTCGTGATGCAGGCGTATCCTCTGCCACGGTTCGTGCAATGCAGGGCAAGGGATATGTCAGCCTGTACGAAAAACGGGTACAGCGTTTGGCGTACACCTCCGCAGACTATGAAAAAAAGCCCTACACCTTGTCGGACAACCAGAAAGAGGTAAGAGACAGCATCGTCGCTTATATGAACAGCGGCAAGCCCCAGGCTTGCCTGCTTCACGGCGTAACGGGCAGCGGTAAAACCAAGCTGATACTGGAGGCTGTAAACGAGGCACTCCGTCAAAACCGCAGTGCAATAGTGCTTATCCCCGAGATAGGTCTAACCTCTCAGGCGATAGCCACCTATTACGCCGAGTACGGCGATAAATGTGCCGTAATCCACTCCCGACTGTCCTCGGGCGAGAGGGCAGATACCTACAACCGCATAGCAACGGGTGAGGTAAGGGTGGTAATAGGCACCCGTTCTGCCGTCTTTGCTCCTCTTGGTAATATCGGCGTAATTGTTATGGATGAGGAGCAGGAGCATACATATAAATCAGAAAAAACGCCAAAATATCACGCAAGGGATATTGCCCGCTTCCGTTGTGCAAGACACGGTGCTTTGATGCTGCTGGCATCAGCCACCCCGTCGGTGGAAAGCTATTATAAAGCAAAGTCGGGGGTGTATCACCTGCTTACGCTGGAGGAACGCTTCGGCGGTATAGAGCTGCCCGACGTGGAGATAGAGGATATATCCGCCGACCGAGAGGTAGAAAAGGGTTCCCTGATAGGTAAAAAGCTTCAAGATGCATTGAAAGAGACCCTTGAAAAGGGTGAGCAGGCAATACTGTTTTTAGGCAGGCGTGGCTACAACAGCGCTCTCAGATGCCGTTCCTGCGGTACGGTGTTCACCTGCCCGCGCTGTTCCGTGTCCCTTAACTATCACGCCTACAGCAACGATGCGGTAAGAAGAGGCAAGCTCATCTGCCACTACTGCGGCCATATCGAGGAAAAACCCGTAAAGTGTCCCGAATGCGGCGGTGCCCATATAGGCTATTTCGGCTACGGCACCCAGCTATTACAGGACGAGCTGGACAGGCTTTTCGGCGAGGGGCGTGCTCTCCGCATGGATATGGATACCACCACCGCAAAACGCTCCCACGATGAGATACTTAGCGAGTTTGGCAGGGGCGAGGCGGATATACTTTACGGCACCCAGATGGTTGTAAAGGGATTGGACTTTCCCCGTGTAAGCCTTGTGGGGCTGGTTATGGCGGACAGCGTTCTGTATATGAGCGACTTCCGTGCGCCGGAGCGTATGTTTTCCCTTATAACCCAGCTGGTAGGTAGGGCAGGCAGGTCTGGCAAAAAGGGCCGTGCCATAGTGCAAACCTATAACCCCACTCACCAGACCCTTCGTTTGGGTGCAAGGCAAAACTACGGGGCGTTTTACGATAGTGAGATAAGGCTTAGGAAGGCAGTTGCATTCCCACCCTTTTGCGATATAGCGGTTTTCAGCTTTTCTGCCCTCAGTGAGGAAACGGCTTTGGAAACGGCAACACTGTTTTCCGCCCTGTTTGAGGAAAGGGCACAAAGCAATAACGAGCTTAAGCTTTTGAAAATGGGCCCCTACAAGGAGGGCATATTCAAAATCGGCGGCCGCTACCGCAGTAAAATAATAGTCAAATACAAAGACAGCAAGGCGACACGTGCCTTTTTCCGTGAGCTGGTGTGTGGCTTTACACCGCCCAAAAAGGACGGAGCAGCCTTTGATATCGATATAAACCCTACAATGGTATAACGGGGGAAAGAGAGACAAAATGGCAATACTTAATATCTTAAACGATACCGAGGAAACTCTTAGAAAAAAATCAAGACCTGTAGAAAAGCTAAGCCCCAGACTTATTCAGCTTCTTGACGATATGCAGGAGACCCTTAAGCTCTCCGGCGGGGTAGGACTTGCCGCACCGCAGGTGGGCATACTACGCCGTGTCGTTCTGGTAGACAACGGGGAACAGGTGCTGGAGCTTATAAACCCTCAGATAATAGAGACAAAGGGCACGCAGGAGGAGGTAGAGGGTTGCCTTTCCGTTCCGGGCAGATGGGGCATAACAAGACGTCCTGCCTACGTAAAGGTCCGTGCATTGGACCGTAACGGCAAGAGCTACGAGGCAGAGGGTACGGGCATAGTTGCCCGTTGCTTCTGTCACGAGCTGGACCATCTTGACGGCGTGCTGTTTACAGACAAGGTATTGCGTATGCTGACGGAGGAAGAGATTGAAAAGCTGTAAGATAGTATATATGGGCACCCCCGATTTTGCGGTAGAGCCCCTTAAGCGTATATGTGAGGCAGGTCATACCGTAAGTCTGGTAGTAACCCAGCCTGACAAACAGCGTGGCAGAGGTATGGCGTTTACACCCACCCCCGTTAAAGCCTTTGCTATGGAAAAGGGCATAAGGGTGTACCAGCCCCAAAGCCTCAGGAACGAGGAGGCACAGGAGATAATCAAAGCAGAAAACGCCGACTATATAGTGGTAGCCGCCTACGGCAAGATTTTACCCGTAGAGGTACTGAACGCCGCAAAACACGGCTGCGTAAACATCCACGCCTCCCTTTTACCCAGGCACAGGGGCGCCGCCCCCATAAACAGGGCGATAATGGAGGGTGACACGGTAGGCGGTGTTACGGTTATGCATATGGCAGAGGGGCTTGATACGGGCGATATGATTCTTGTACGCAGTATGCCCATCCCCGACACTATGACGGCAGGTGAGTATCACGACGCCCTGTCGGTTCTCGGTGCCGATGCGATATGTGAGTTTTTGGCGGCAGAGGAGCACAGCCGTACCCCCCAGGACGACAGTCTTGCTACCTATGCGGCAAAAATAGAAAAAAGTGAAACGGAAATAGACTTCAGTAGGAACGCTAAGGCGGTATACGATAAGATAAGGGGTCTTTCCCCCTATCCTTCGGCATTTGCGGTAATAAACGGCAGACGCTTTAAGCTTATTACCGCCCTTCTCGGCGAGGGCAAGGGCGAAGCAGGCAGTGTTATATCTGCTACGGACAATGGCATAGAAATAGCCTGCGGAGAGGGCAGTGTAATCATTACCACCATCCAACCCGAGGGCAAGCGTGCTATGAGCGCGGCAAGCTTTTTGGCGGGTAACAAGCTCTGATAAGGAGGAGCGGTTTTATGTATATGTACCACGGATATTATGGGCCCGTGTCCTTTGACTGGACCTATATTTTGCTTATTCTGTCAACGCTGTTGTCCGTCTTTGCCAGCATTATGGTAAAGGGCAACTACTCCAAGTATTCGGCAGTAAGGGCAAAACGGGGTCTTACGGCAGAGGCGGCGGCACAAGCAGTGCTTCACGCTAACGGTGTTTATGACGTAAGCATCGGCAGGGTAAGCGGTAACCTTACCGACAACTACAACCCCAAAACAAAGGTGATATCCCTTTCCGACAGCGTTTACGGCAGCCATTCCGTTGCCGCAATAGGCGTTGCCTGTCACGAGGCAGGCCATGCAGTTCAGTACGCCAAGGAGTACGCCCCTGCAAAGCTTCGTCTGGCTATGGTTCCCGCCGTAAATTTCGGCTCAAGGTTTTCTATGATAATATTGCTTATCGGCT
The DNA here is from genome assembly GCA_045537905.1 of Eubacteriales bacterium. Classification (GTDB taxonomy): domain Bacteria; phylum Bacillota; class Clostridia; order Oscillospirales; family CAG-382; genus SIG636. Next base: position 20,908 of record JAZSQJ010000041.1, on the reverse strand, counting down.
TTGCTCTTGGCTTTATGGGTCTTATCTGGACGGGTATTATCCTCTTTTCGGCAAGCACTGCCTTCCATCTTGTAACCCTTCCTACCGAGCTTGATGCAAGCCGTAGGGCACTTGACGCTCTTAAGACCCAGGGTATAATGGATAAAACCGAGCTTAAGGGTGCAAAAAAGGTGTTAACCTCCGCCGCCCTTACCTACGTAGCGGCGTTGGCAAGCAGTCTTATAGTCCTGCTTCGTTATATCATGATGGCAAACAACAGGCGTAGGGACTGATATGGGTGACAAGGCAAGAGAGTGCGCCCTCCACACGGTACGCCGTGTGTGTGAGCAAGGCGCCTATTCAAATATAGAGATAAGCACCGCCATAAACAAATACGGCTTAACAGGGGTAGACCGTGCCTTTTGCGTTGCCCTTGTAAACGGCGTTATAGAAAGGCTGTACGGACTGGACTACCTTATAAGCACCGCCTCAGGCAGGGAAATAAACGGCATAGATAAGGAGCTTCTGGCGGTTTTAAGGCTGGGGTTTTTACAGCTGTTTTATATGAACGTGCCCGATATGGCGGCGTGCAACGAAAGCGTTGCTCTCGTAAAAAATAAAAGCAGACGGGGCTTTGTAAATGCGGTAATGCGTAACGCCTGCCGCAGCAAGCCTCAGCTTGCAAAGGCTTTGGATACCAAGGCGGAGGGCAACGTAAGGCTGTCCCTTTCCTCTGATATCTACTCCCTTATTATGAAGCAGTACCCCGAAAGGGCAGTAGACATAATGCAGTCCTTTTATGACAGAAACGCCCTGTGCCTCAGGGTAAACAACCTTAAAACCGATGCAGAGACCCTGGCAAGGGAGCTTTGTGCAAGGGGTGCGGAGGTAGAGCAAAAGGGCAAAGCACTGCTTATAAATAACGGTGCCGATATAGCACTGCAGGCTGTAAACGAGGGTCTTGCCATAGTGCAGGGTCTTTCCTCCCAGGAGGCGGTAGCCGCCCTTGATGCAAAAGCGGGTCACACCGTAGTGGACGTTTGTGCCTGTCCGGGGGGCAAAAGCCTGGGCGCGGCACTGGATATGGAGGCTAAGGGCAGGCTTATAAGTATGGATTTGCACGAAAACAAGCTTAGCCTTATCGAAAAAAGTGCAGAGAAGCTGGGGATACATATCGTAGAGACCCACTCTCACGACGGAAGAAAGCCAAGGGAAGAGCTTAACGGTATAGCCGACCGTGTTATTTGTGACGTGCCCTGTTCAGGCATAGGCGCCATCAAGGGTAGACCGGAGATAAGGTACAAAAGCCTTGACACGGTTGCAAATTTGATAGAAACCCAAAAAGCAATACTGGCAAACGCTTGGGGCTATCTTAAAGAAGGCGGCAGGCTGGTGTACTCCACCTGCAGTATTAACAAGGACGAAAACCAGGGTGTTTTGCTTCCCTTTGCAGAAAAATGCGGTGCACGTATAGTAGAAAGCCGTACCGTTTTACCAACCGAGGCAAACCACGACGGATTTTATATAGCGGTTTTAGAAAAGGCGTAGAATATGACTGACATAAAAAGTATGCTACCCAAGGAGCTGGAGGCTTTTATGGTCTCCCTGGGACAGCCAAGGTTCAGGGCGGCACAGGTTTTTAAGTGGCTGCACGGTGCATATACCGATTTTGACGGTATGAGCAACCTGCCCAAGACCCTGCGTGACAAGTTAAAAGAAAACTGCGAGATACCCGACGTAGCTATAGAGCGTAAGCAGGTCTCCGCCATAGACGGCACCGTAAAGTATCTGTTCCGTCTTAACGATGGGGAGTATATAGAAAGCGTGTTTATGCGTTACAAGCACGGCAATACCCTGTGCATATCCACCCAGGCAGGCTGTCGTATGGGCTGTAGGTTTTGCGCTTCCACCCTTAAGGGACTTAAGCGTAATCTTAAAGCGGCAGAGATGCTCTCCCAGATACAGGCGGCAGAAAAGGACACGGGTGAGCGTGTAGGCGGCGTAGTGCTTATGGGGATGGGCGAGCCGCTGGATAACTACGATAACGTACTTAAATTTTTAAGGCTGGTAAACGACCCCAACGGACTGAACATAGGTCATAGGCATATCTCCCTGTCCACCTGCGGACTGGTTGATAACATATACCGTCTGGCGGAGGAAAAGCTGCAGATAACCCTGTCCGTTTCCCTGCACGCACCTAACGATGCGCTTCGCAAGACTATTATGCCTATAGCCAACAGGTATTCGGTAGATACCTTGCTTAACGCCTGCAAGGACTACGAGGAAAAAACGGGCAGACGCATCAGCTTTGAGTACGCTTTGATAGCTGGCGTTACCGATACGGAGGCACTGGCAGAGGAGCTGGGCAAGAAGCTCAGAGGCACCCTATGCCACGTAAATCTTATACCCATAAACGAGATAAAGGAAAGAGACTATAAGCGTACAGGCCGTGAAGGAGCAGAGGCTTTTGTAAAAAAGCTGGAAAGCTACGGCATCACTGCAACAGTGCGCCGCAAGCTGGGGGCGGACATATCTGCCGCTTGCGGGCAGCTCAGGGACGAGCATACCGAGCAGAATTAAAACAGGTGATATAAATGATTAGTTACGGCAAAACCGACAGAGGTAAAAAAAGAAAACGCAACGAGGACAGCTTCAGCATATCCGAATGCGGCGACTATGTTTCCGCAGTAGTGTGTGACGGTATGGGCGGTGTCCACGGAGGCGACGTAGCAAGCGAGCTTGCGGTTTGCGTGTATAACGATATACTGTTTAAGGAGATAGGCAAATCCTATGACAGCCTCACACCGCAGATAATAAAAAACGCAATGCTTTCTGCCATAGACCAGGCAAACGATGCGGTAATCAACCGAGGCGTTAAGGACAGCAGCCTTAAGGGTATGGGCACGACGCTGGTTTCCGTTTTCGTATGGGGGGGCAAGGCGTACGTAGCCAACGTGGGCGACAGCAGGCTTTACCGCATAAGCTCAGGCAGTCTGGAGCAGGTCACCAAGGATCACTCCTACGTGCAGTTTTTGGTAGACAGCGGCAAGATAAGTGTCACGGAGGCAGAGATCCATCCTCACCGCAACTTTATAACCAAGGCATTGGGTGCATCCTTTAATATAGAGCCGGACTTTTTCGTGGTAGAGGACTTTGACGCTGTTATGCTTTGCAGCGACGGTCTTATAAACTATACGGCAAAGGACGAGCTGGAGGAGATTTTAACGTCGGGGCTTACCGTAAAAAAACGGGTACACGCTCTGATTTCAGCCGCAAAAAACGGTGGCGGCGGCGATAATATCACAGTTATACTTCTGGAAAAGGAGGAAGACGATGGATAATTATAACGAATACGTGGGCAAGGTGCTGGATAAACGCTACAGGATACTTGACGTAGTGGGTGAGGGCGGCATGGCGGTGGTTCTCAAGGCAGAGGACCTGCTGATGAACCGACTTGTGGCGCTTAAGATACTCAACTCCGACTTCAACGGCGACAAGGCAATGGAGCAGCGTTTTATAAACGAGTCCAAGGCGGTTGCCATGGCATCCCACAAAAACATAGTAAGCATATACGACGTAGCCATCTTTACGGATATGAAATATATCGTAATGGAGTTTTTGGACGGCATCACCCTTAAGGAATATATAGACGGCAAAACGGTGCTTTCCTGGAAGGAGGCAAGCTTCTACACCATCCAGATACTCAGGGCACTGGAGCACGCCCACAGCAAGGGCATAGTACACAGGGACATCAAGCCTCAGAACATTATGCTAAACAAATCGGGCGAGATAAAGGTAACGGACTTTGGTATTGCAAAGCTGCCCAACGCCTCTGCCCTTACCGTAGGTGAAAAGGCAATAGGCACGGTGTACTACATCAGTCCGGAGCAAGCCAGCGGCAAGCCTACCGACTTCCGTGCAGACCTGTACTCCGTGGGCATTCTGCTTTATGAGATGACCACGGGTAAGCTGCCCTTTGTGCACGAAAACGCCCTTAACGTGGCGATGATGCAGGTAAACGATACGGCGGTAGAGCCTATTAAGGTAAACCCCGCTATTCCCGAGGGGCTTAACCAGATAATAATAAAAGCTATGGAAAAGGACCCGACGGCAAGGTTTTCCTCTGCCCACAATATGCTTAAGGCGTTGGAAATGCTTTATAATAATGCAGAGCTGGTTTTTATTTCGGGCAGCAATGAGGCTGCCCCAGCTCCCAACACAGTAAATCTTGACAATATCGAAACCTCGGCAATCGACGATATAACACCCTATTTAGGCGTGGACGAGGCGGTTTTCACCAGTAAGAAGGAAGAAAAGCAAAAAGCCGCAGAAAAGGCAAAAAGCGCTTCTCCAAAAAAGAAACCGAAGGAAAAGCGTTCCATCTTCACCGGCTCCAGCCACAGTATGTTCCCCATAATAGCGGGCGTGTGGTTGGCGGTGATGATAGTGCTGGTTGCGCTGGGCATCTTCTTTCTCAAAAGCTACTTTGTACCCGTGTTCCTGGACGACAGCAATAAGGCGGACGAGGTGTATATCCCCGACCTGGTAGGTCAGATATATGACGAGGAGCTTAAGGCAAATCTGCTGGCGGGCGCAGGCAGAGGTGAGGACAACGGCATAAAGATACTGGACGAGAACGTCACCGTAGTCTACAGCAACAGACCTAAAAACGAGATACTGGAGCAGTCAAAGCACGGTGCGGTAATCAAGCCTGACGGCAGCGAGTATTACACCAAGCTGGAGCTTACCATAAGCAAGGGCCCCCGTGTAAACATCTACCGTGACCAGGTGCTTATGACCAAAAGGTATGTAGAAAGCACCTTGGAGTCCTGGGGTATAAACGATATAAAGGTTATCAACGTAGGGCCCGAGCACGGCACCAGCTCCAAGATAAGCAAGGAGGCAATGGAGTTTGCCACCACAAACCAGGTTCTTCGTGTTGAGTACACCGAAACAGGCGTAGAGCTTAAGGATGGCGACCTCTTGGAGGAAGGCAGTAAGCTAAGCATTTACGTTTTTATCCCCAACAGCGAGGCGAAAATGCCAAACCTTTTGGGTATGAGCGAGGAGGAGGCACGAAAGACCTTAGGTGCCCTCGGTCTTACCTTGGGTGAGGTAACTCAGCGTATCAGCGAGGAAGAAAACGGCACCGTAATCGAGCAGTCCGTTGAAGAGGACACGGTTCTTCCCGTGGGGACAGCCGTTGACATAGTTGTCAGCAAGGAACGCCCCAAGCAGCTTATGCCGGACGTTATGGGGCTTAGCATCGACGAGGCGGAAAACGCTATGCTCCGTGCAAACATCAGCGACTACACCTTTGTTTATGAGGAAACCGACGAGCACGAGCCCGGCATTGTAATAGCACAGTCCTATGCAGACGGGGAGGAGATACCTATGGGTGAGACGGTAGAGATTACCGTTTCCCGTCCTCTCAGTGAGGAGTCGGGCATAAACAGTGCAGATGATGAATAATATGAGTAATGGCGTTATAATTAAGGAAAAAAACGGGCTTTACTCCGTATGGATAGGTAAGGCTTCCGTGGCGTGCCGTGCAGGCAGCCGTGTCCGTAAGGGAGGCGTAAGGCTTCTTGCAGGGGACAGGGTGGAGATAGAGCTTAACCCGGACGGCAGCGGTTTTATTACCGCCGCCCTGCCAAGGACAAACCACCTTACCCGTCCTCACGTAGCCAACGTAGGCGCTTTCGTAATAGTGGTAGCCGCCACCTCGCCCCAGCCCTATCCATATAACATCGACAAGCTAACGGTTATGGCGGAAAAGGCAGGGATAGAAACGGTTCTTGCCATAAACAAGTGCGACTTAGGCTCAGATGCGGTATTAACGGAAACCTACGGCAAGGCAGGCTACAAATGCTTCAGCCTCAGTGCGGTAAGCGGTATGGGCGTAGACAGCCTGAGGGACTACCTGCGAGGCAAAACGGCAGTGTTTGCAGGTGCCTCGGGCGTAGGCAAGTCCAGCTTGCTCAACGCCCTGTATCCGGGTCTTAACGCAGAGACGGGGGAGCTTAGCCGTAAGATAGTCCGTGGCAAAAACACCACCAGGCACACAGAGTTTTTTGCGGTAGAGGAAAACACTTTTATAGCAGACACACCGGGCTTTACCATGCTTGACGAGGATAAGCTGGGCGTGGAAGACAAAACAGGGGTTTTCGACTGCTTTCCAGAGTTTGCCCCCCATTTCGGCAACTGCCGCTTCCGTGGCTGTACCCATCTTAAGGAGGATGGCTGTGCGGTTATCCGGGCGGTAAAAGAGGGAAGCATTTCCGCCACCCGACACGAAAGCTACGTTAAGCTGTACACCGCTCTTGGAGCACTTAATAAGTACAGCTAAAAGCAAAAATTTGAGAATAAAAGGGGAATTATTATGTTTATAGGCGTATACAATCTGGCAAATTTCGTTACCCTGCTGGGTCTTGCCTGCTCGGTAGTAGCCTGCTTTGTAGCAGGCGAGGGTACAGACAGTGCAATAAAGCTTGCGGTTTGTTTGTTTTTGATATCGGGCCTTTGCGATATGTTTGACGGACGCATTGCCCGTGGTGCAGGTGCCCGTACCCGTAAGGAAAAGGTTTTCGGCATCCAGATAGACACCGTATGCGATATGGTATCCTTCGGTGTAACTCCTGCTGTGATTTGCTATTTCTGCGGCTTTAAGTCCTGGTACGACGTGGCTGTATACATACTCTATGCATCCTGTGCGGCTATCCGCCTTGCCTACTTCAACACCCAGGCAATCGAGGAAACACCCGACCTTAATATGAAAGGCTTTACAGGCGTACCCGTACCCTTTTCCTGTTTGGTTATGCCCCTGCTGCTGATACTTAAAACGCTTATCCCCACCCTCTGGGTGCTTAATCTGGTATTCGACGTAATAATGTTTGCAGTAGGTATAGCCTTTATACTTAACGTCAAAATCAAAAAGCTTAACATAGCGCAAAGCGTGGTTCTCGTGCTCTTCGAGGTAGCTTGCGTAACACTTATGTTTGTGTTAAAATAATTTTCAAAAAGGTATTGATTTTTTGGTTTTACTGTGATATACTACAGTTTGTGAAAAGAAAGATACTAGTAGGAAGCGAGGGAAGTTAAAGTGAGAGAAGGCATCCATCCAAAGCTCAATAAGGTTACAGTAAGATGTGCCTGTGGTGCAGAAATGGAAACTATATCTACCAAGAGCGATCTTAAGGTTGATATCTGTTCCAAGTGCCATCCGTTCTTCACCGGTAAACAGAAGTTTGTTGACGCCGGCGGACGCGTTGATAAGTTCAAGAAGAAGTACAATCTTGGTTAAGTAACACACTGAGAAGCAGCACATATTATATGTGCTGCTTTCAAATTTTATCCTGTAAAAAATTAAAGGAGGTTTTTGCTTATGGCACTTGACAATACTATAATCAGCACCGAGGAAAACAAGCAGACGAGGGCGGTTCTTGTATCTCTTTGCACGGGCGACAGCGAAAATACCGAGGTGTCCCTGTGCGAGCTGGAAAACCTGCTTAGCACGGCAGGGGGCGTTGCCGTTGCAACCGTTATCCAGAATATGGACAAGCCTAACGCAAAAACCTATATAGGCTCAGGCAAGGCTTTGGAGATAGCGGAGTTTGTTGAGAACGATGGGGACGTAGACCTTGTTGTTTTTGATAACGAGCTGTCACCCTCCCAGCTTGCCAATCTGGAGGAGCTTATAGGGGTGCGTGTAATTGACCGCACTATGCTCATCCTTGATATATTCGCCCTCCACGCCGTAACGGGTGAGGGCAAGCTGCAGGTAGAGATAGCCTGTCTCCGATATACTGCTCCCCGTCTTACGGGTAAGGGCAAGGAGCTTAGCCGTCTTGGCGGCGGTATCGGTACAAGAGGTCCCGGTGAGAGCAAGCTGGAAAGCGACCGCCGTCACCTTAAACGCCGTATAGCCGCCCTGGAGGAGGAGCTTAAGGAGATGGAGCGTACCCGTGTAACCCAGCGTGCCGCCCGTGACAAAAAGCAAATAAAAAACGCCGCCATAGTTGGCTATACCAACAGCGGCAAGTCCACCCTGCTTAACTATCTTACAAACGCAGGCATACTGGCAGAGAATAAGCTGTTTGCTACCCTTGACCCCACCACCCGCCTGCTGACTACGGAAAACGGGGTAGAGCTGTTGCTTACCGACACGGTAGGCTTTATCGACAGACTGCCTCACCACCTGGTAAAGGCGTTCAAGTCCACTCTGGATGAGCTAAGGTATGCAGATATAATAATCCACCTTACCGACGGCAGCGAGGACCCTGACGAGCGTAAGCGTAAGGAAGCGGTTACCGACGCCCTTATTGAGGAGCTGTGCGGTGAAAGCAAGCCAACCCTTCGTGTGTATAACAAAATGGATAACAAGGCAGAGGGGGATTTTATCCCTGCAGGGGTAATAGAGATATCTGCCAAAACAGGGGAGGGCATCCCCGAGCTTATAGGGGCACTGGAGGAAGAGGTCCGTGGCGGCAGACAGAAAATAACCTTTCTGTTTCCCGGCCATGCCGCAGGCAAAATCTCCGCCCTTTATTCCTTTGCCGAGATAGCGGACACCGTGTACAACGACGACGGAAGCATTACCGTAACCGCCTATTGTGAGGCGAAGGAGGTAGGCAGGCTGAGCGAGTATATAATCAAGGGTCTGTAATTCTGTAAAACGATAATGAATGGTCTGCAAAAAAAAGACCGCCGACTTTTAGCTTTGTCAGCGGTTTGAACGGAGCTGTATGTTTTTTACAGCTCCGTTCAGCTTGATGACAAACCTTGTCATCAAGCTGGCAGAGTGCTGAGAAAGAGTGCAGGCAACACGAACCGAGGCGATAACTGTAATACCACCCCACAAAAATATATTTTTGTGGGGACCCCGGGGTACTGTGAGCCGAGGTTCGTTTTGAACGAAAAAACAAATAAAAAGTAGAAAATTCAGGGAAAATTTCCCTGAATTTTCTACTTTAGAATGAGTATATTTTATTCTTTTTCGTGCTCTGTGCCTTTGTCAGCGGTCTGAACGGAGCTGTATGTTTTTTACAGCTCCGTTACTTTCTTGTTTGTCGGGGTTCCCCGGAGGCCGCAGGGCTTATCGGGGTGATTTATTACGTGCCGAATAGCTCTACACAGTCCTTGCCGTCCATTTCAATGAAATTAACAGACACAATCTCCTCCCTGGAGGTAGGTACGTTTTTGCCCACGTAGTCAGGCTTAATGGGCAGCTCCCTGTGGCCTCGGTCAACCAAGGCGGCAAGCTGTATGGTGGCAGGTCTGCCACGAGTGATAATAGCATCCATTGCCGCCCTTACGGTTCTGCCCGTAAAAACAACGTCGTCCACTAAAACCACGTTCATATCCCTGACGTCAAAGGGAATCTCCGTCTCGGACAGGGCAAAAGCCTCAGAATAGCTGTCTATATCATCCCTGTAAAGAGCGATGTTCAAGGTGCCGCAGGGCACTTGCTTGCCCTCAATAGCCTTTATGTTTTCCGCAAGCCGTTTTGCCATAGGCACACCCCTGCTGTGGATACCGATAAGGCAAAGCTTATCACAGCCACGGTTACGTTCCAATATCTCGTGTGCCATTCGTTTGAGAGAGCGACCGATAGCCTCCTCGTTCATTATCTGCGCCTTTAAGTTCATAACGTCAAGTCCTTATTTGTGGAACAAACGGTTTGTCTGATAGGAAGGCTCACAGGTGAGGTTGATACCAAGTCTGCGGTAGATATCTTCGTCAACCTGAGAGAGAATAACGGTAGAGTGAGCCTCACTGCCACGGAGCAGTGCCAGAGCGTCTGCCGCCTGTCTGGACACCTCGTTGGCGGTTGCACTGATGGTCAGGGCAATAAGCAACTCATCAGTGTGCAGTCTGGGGTTTTTGTTGCCCAGCACACCAACCTTAAGGCTGTGTATAGGCTTAATAAGCTCAGGCTGAATAAGCAGCACCTCGTTCTCAATACCTGCTGCCAGCTTAACGGCGTTAAGCAATGCGGCGCTTGCCGCGCCAAGCAGCTCCGAGGTTTTACCCGTAACGATACGGCCGTCCCTCAGCTTGATAGCAACGGCGGGCTGTCCATCCGTTTCCTCCGAGCGCTTTATTGCCGCAGGAACAACCGCACGGTCGTTAACGGTAATCCCCGCCTGACGCATTATAACCTCTATCTTCTGTACGGCGTTGCCGTTATCGGTGCCCTTCTTCTTTTCGCAAAGGGCGGCAAAATAACGCCTTACAATCTCTTCCTTAGCGGCGGCAATAACGGTATCGTTATCCTCGATACAAAAGCCTACCATATTTACACCCATATCGGTGGGAGACTTGTAAGGACTTTTACCCTCGATGTTCTCAAATATAGCGTTAAGAACGGGAAAAACCTCCACGTCTCTGTTATAGTTAACGGCGGTAACTCCGTATGCCTCCAGATGGAAGGGGTCAATCATATTAACGTCGTTAAGGTCAGCGGTAGCCGCCTCGTAAGCCAGATTAACGGGGTGCTTCAAGGGCAGGTTCCAGATAGGAAAGGTTTCAAACTTAGCGTAGCCTGCCTTGATACCGCGCTTGTACTCGTGATAAAGCTGGGACAGGCAGGTAGCCATCTTACCGCTGCCGGGACCGGGCGCAGTAACCACCACCAAGGGGCGGGAGGTTTCAATATACTCGTTTTTACCAAAGCCCTCGTCACTTACAATATAGGAGATGTTATTGGGATAGCCGTGGATGGGATAGTGGAGGTGAACCTTTATACCAAACTGCTCCATGCGGTTTTTGAATGCATCAGCGGCAGGCTGACGGGTATACTTAGTGATAACCACACTTCCAACAAACAGACCCATATCACGGAAAGCGTCGATCAGCCTAAGCACGTCTGCTGTGTAGCTGATGCCGATGTCAGAGCGAGCCTTGCTCTTTTCGATATCGTCAGCGCTTATAACTATAAGCATCTCAACGTCGTTTGACATACTGCGAAGCATCTGGATTTTAGAGTCGGGCACAAAGCCCGGCAACACACGGGATGCGTGATAGTCGTCAAAAAGCTTGCCGCCAAACTCAAGATACAGCTTGCCGCCAAAGTCCTTGATACGCTTGCTTATGTGTTCCGATTGCTTTTTTATGTAAAGCTCATTATTAAATCCAACCCTAGCCATAACAAAAATCCTCCTATTGCAATACAAAGCTAGTTTAACAAATATTGCCGAATTTTGCAAGAGGTATTTGGCATTTTAAGAATAAAGTTTACTGTTTGCAGGCATGGTAAGCGGTTGACTTTTGCGAAAAAACGCATATAATCGTATATAATGTAGATATAGCTACCCGGGAGGCAGTTTTATGAAATACAAAAAGTTATTAACGGATACAGCGCTGATTATAACGGGCTGTTTGATATACGCCTTTGGCATCGCTATGTTTCTAGACCCAAACAATTTAACCCCTGCAGGCATTTCAGGCTTGGCTATAGCTATCAACTACGGAATAGAGGGAGCCTTCGGCTTCACCCCAATCAGCACGGGCACGATGATAGTGCTGGCAAACGTACCCATAATGCTGCTGGGAGTGTGGAAGCTGGGCGGCAGGTTTTTTGTATCCACCGTCGTTGCTACGGCTCTTTCCTCCTGGTTTATCGACCTGTTCAAGCTTTACGGCAAGGCGTTGACGGAGGACCTTATGCTGGCAAGCATACTGGGTGGTGCCTTTGTGTCCCTGGGTATAGGTCTTGTTTTCCGTGCAGGTGCAACCACTGGGGGCTCTGACGTTATCGTAAGGGTATTGCGTACCAGATACCGCCACATCAAAACAGGCGCTATGTTTTGGTTTATAGACGGCTTTACGGTGCTGGTATCAACTCTTGTTTTCGGCAGGATAGAGGTACTGCTTTATGCCATAATAACCCTGGCGGTTCAAACCGTGGTATTGGACAGGGTGCTGTACGGCTCGGACAGCGCCAAGCTTATATATATAGTAAGCGACAGGCAGGAGGAAATATCTGCCTTTCTGCTCACCAAGCTGGAAACGGGTGTTACCCTTATCCACGCAAAGGGTGCCTACACAGGCAAGGACAAAGAGGTTGTAATGTGCGTAGTAAAAAAGCAACAGCTGCCCTTGGTACAGAGGTTTGTGCGTGAAGCCGACCCCAGCGCCTTTATGATAGTAACCAAAGCAACGGAAATATTTGGAGAAGGCTATAAGGCTTACGACGCTTCCGAGCTGTGAGGGCGATGTAAGACGGCAAAGGTTAAATCAACAAGCAGTTCAGAGTGCTGAGAAAGAGTGCAGACAAGACGAACCGAGGCGAAAACTGTAATACCACCCCACAAAAATATATTTTTGTGGGGACCCCGGAGTACTGCGAGCCGAGGTTCGTCTTGAACGAAAAAATACAAAATGCAGAAAATTCGAGGATGTCCTCCCTGAATTTTCTGCTTTAGAGTAACTGTGTTTTATTCTTTTTCGTGTTCTGTGCCTTTGTCAGCGGACTGAGTTCAGGGTAACACAAAGCCGTGTTACCCTGAACGTTTTATGTATATCTCTATCTCTTAAGAAGGCACTTCGGGTGTTTACCTCCGCACAGACGGTGTACGGGCAATAAATGCGGCAAACACACGCTTTACACCGTTTTCCTTCAGCAATCGGGCACATTCCCCCATAGAGGAGCCCGTAGTAAGGATGTCGTCCACCAGCAGTACGTTTTTGTAAGGCAATTTCCCCTTTGCTATGGATTTTCTGTTAATGTCAAATCTGGTTCTTGCCGCTACTCCCCGAAACGCTCTGGACAGTCGCTTCTGTTCGGTAGCTTTACCCGCGCTTACCAGCAGTCTCTCACAGGGCACGCCAAGTATTTCGGCAAACTGCCGTGCCAGCTCTTCCCCCTGGTCAAAGCCGTACCTGAGTTTGCCGCTTCTGCTCCTGGGTACAAAGCTTATGCAGTCAAAAGAGAGGGTAGAGGCGGTCTTGACGTCAATCATTTCCACCAGCAGCCGTGCAAAAAGACGGGCACCGTCCTTGTTGGTTCTGCTCTTGAATCTGTATATCAATTTACGCATCATAGGATGCCCGTAATTAAACAAATGAAAATGGGCGGCACAGTTCTTGACGGTAAAGCAGCTGCAATCTATAGGCTTGTCACCGCAATCGGCACAGCTTTCGTTAACAAAGGTCGTGTAATAGTTAAAACATTTATCACAAACAGGAGTCTGGGCACTGCAATTTTCATTTCCGCAAAAAATACATTCAGGCGGAGCAAAAAAATATTTGCGAAAAAATTTGGCAAAAGCATTAAGCTTCATAAGCTACTCCTTTTTTTGCAGTATATCATTGTCTATAAATACTTGTCAAGGAAAAGCACGGAAATAAATCAAAAAATAAATAAAAAAGTGCTTGACATAGGGCAAAGGCTGTGGTATAATAACCTCTGCTACCGAGGGTAGTGACAATATATGTTTGGAAAGATGGCTGAGCTGGTCTAAGGCGCACGACTGGAAATCGTGTGTGCGTTAATAGCGCACCCAGGGTTCGAATCCCTGTCTTTCCGCCAAAAATCGACAGGTTTTGACCTGTCGATTTTTTATCCATTGCGAAAGCAATGGTATATCATCACGCGTAAGCGTGCATCTCATCACCAAAGGTGTATATCATCAGCCGCAGGCTGTATATTATAATGTCAATAGATTAAGAGCGTTTAGTTGCTGGCACCGAGCGTAATAAAAACTAGGTGTGCGTAAACTCTCCCCAAAAAAGCAAGGCTTAAAAAACGTCTTGCTTTTTTTTAATTTTTTTCTAGGAAAAACGCCTTTTTAGTTGTATAATGGATGTAAAGAAGAATAAAAGGGTGGTGACACGGATGGACAACGGTGAAAGTAGCTACCGCCGTTATCTTGATGGTGACGAACACGCTTTTGATGAAATACAAAGGATGTATTTTGATAGGCTGACCTTTTTTGCTGACCGTTATTTGCAGGATATCCACGCCGCAGAGGACGTGGCGATAGACACCCTGCTACAGCTTATCATACATAAAAAGCGTTATAATTTCAAAACCTCGTTAAAAACTTACCTGTACACAATAGCCCACAATATGGCAGTAAACGTGTTAAAGAAGCGTAGCAAAGCTATGCTTACGGAGGATGCCGAGGATATGGCAGACCGTAACAGTCTGGAGCAGGCGGTGCTGGACAGTGAGCGTAGCCGCTGTCTTAATACCGCCTTGTCAAGTCTGCCCGAAGATATCCGCACTGCGGTGCATCTTGTTTATCTTGAGGAGCTAAGCTACGAGGAAACTGCATCGGCTCTTGGCTGCAGCAAGAAAAAAGTAGACAATATGCTGTACCGAGGTAAAGCCTTACTGCGTAAAGCTTTAGAAAAGGAGGGGTGGCAACCGTGAGAAGAACAGAAGCCGACGTAAAAAAAGAGCTTCAAGCCAGAAGCGCCAGATATTACAATCACAAAAAACAGATAAACAAGCGTATCGTGGCGGCAGTGATTTGCCTGTGCATGATAGCGGCAACCTTGGCGGTGATATTTGCAACACCCGGGGATGAGGACGACGGGAACTACGTTATCCAAACTCCCTTTGACAGCAGTGTTACCGACGATAAGTCAAACGACAATAGCTCTTTTGGCGGCGACGATACAGAGGACGGCTCGGTCTCTTCCACCGAACCGGGAATTGAGAGCTCTGAAGAGGGTTGGTCTGAGGGGTCCGGGGGGGAAGAATCCGGTGGGTTTATCGGGGATGGCTCCATAGATGCGTCTGAGGATGCAGAGTCTGAGGATGACAATCCCTACGAGGATGAAAGTCGCGACGATGGTTCTTACGACCCGGGTGATATAGTGTTGCCCCCTAACGAAGACATTAAGCCTGAGTACGACTATAATTTGATTTCTCCTCAAATGCCCGATGATGGCAGCTCTCTTAACCTTATGCACACCCTCTCTGCCAATAAGGTAGATAACAACGTAATAAACAACCCCTTTGTGGTAGCATACTCCAATTTTGCGGCAAAGCTGTTTAAGGGCTGTGCAAGCAGCGGAGAAAACACCCTTATATCCCCCCTTTCCGTAATGCTTGCTTTGTCTATGATAGCTAACGGCGCAGATGGCGAAACGAAGGAGGCTGTGGAAAAAGCCCTTGGAGGCATTCCCATCGAGTATTTCAACAAGTGCATTTCAAACTATGTGGAAAGCCTGCCAAGCTCACAGAACGCCAGCCTTTCCATAAGCAATTCCGCTTGGATAAAGGACGGCTTTGGGGTTAACGAGGGCTTTTTGCAGTGTCTTGCCGACTATTATAAGGCGGATGCGTATATGGCTCCTTTTACGGAAAAAACCGCAGAAGAGCTTAATAGCTGGATTGAAAACAACACCGACGGTGTCATAAAAAATATGCTTGAAAGGATTCCCGATAAAGCCGTTTTGCTTATGGTAAACGCCTTGCTGTTTGACGCCAAGTGGAACAGTGGATTTACCATAGATCCCGATCAGCAAGAACGCCCCTTTACCAACGCCGACGGCAGTACTACCGACGTTATGTATCTTTCGGGCAGCTGTCTGCCCGACTACTTTGATATAGATGCAGACGTAAAGTATATAGAAACCTCCACTGCAGAGGGCATAGTTAAAAAGTACAAGGACGGGTATTCCTTTGTGGCTTTGCTTCCCAAGGATAAAAACGGACTTAACGCTCTCATAGCATCCTTGAACGGTAATCGGATAAATTCTATGATATCCGGCGCAAAGGCGGTTAATTTAAGCTATTCTTTCCCTGCCTTCGCCTTTGATTCCGGCGTGTCGTCCCAAACCCTGCAAAAAGTCCTTACAGAAATGGGAATGGGCGTTGCCTTTAACCCTTTTACAGCAGACTTTACCAATATAAACGAAGGCGGTGTATATATCGGTGAGATTTTACACAAAACCTTTATAGAGGTTAACAACAAAGGCACCAAGGCGGGCGCCGCCACCATAATAGCAACTCCTCCTTCCACTGGGCCCGGTCCCGATTATGTAAATACCATTCGCTTTGACCGCCCCTTTGTTTATATGATAGTTGAGGACAGCTATAACACTCCTATCTTTATGGGTAAGGCTACGGATATGTCAAAGTCCACTGCGGATATTACCTTCTCTACCGTTGAGAAGGAACTGAGCGAAAGATCATACAGCGGCTGTAAACTTGACGAAGATGCCGTTTACGAAGGGGATGATTACCCCAACTACCCTATTGATGTTGCCGTTCTTAATTCTGCAGAGGAGTTTGAAAGCTATAGCGCAAATAAGGCTCTCTGGGATCTGAAATCGGAAGAAATTGATTTTGACAGGTACTATGCGGTTGCTATAACCACAAGGGAGCCCTACCCCACGATGCGGTTTGACATCGAAGGTATTTACCATTGTCAAGAAAGAGACGGTACCGTGTTAAGAATAGAAATGGACAGCTATCCGGGGTCAATATACGGTTATACCTATCCTGGCTGTATGGCGGATTACTACTATGTGATTTTAGTAAGTAAATACTACGCCGCAGACAGAGTTGAGCTGAAAATGACGGGTATCAGAGCCGAATTTGAAGATATTGCCAACGATAGCTCTACGGTTGCGATTCGCTACGGTATGAGCACCTATGACCTTGGAGATTTCGACACCCTAGAGCCTTTGACCGAGCCTGTTGTTATAAAAAGCGTGGAAGAGCTTAACGCTTATCTCGAAACCTACGGTGCTCTTCTTGACAAGAACGGTAAGGCGGCTGCCTTTTTCAACAGATGCAAGAAGGATTATGCCGAAGGCTTTTTCGGCGGTGAATATTTAGTTCTTTTTGCACTGAACGAAAAATGCTACGGCGACGTAAACCTTAAGGGCGTAAAAAGCGGCGGTGAAGCAAAGCTGAATATCGTGGTTGATAATAAAGTGCCAGACTCCGATTATGATTACAACTTCGTTGCGATGAGAGTAAGCAGATTTTACCACGCCTACCTGGATGGAGCTGTTCCCGAAATAAACTACATATCGTGGGATTAAGTGCAGGACAAACAGACATAAGAAAGGAGCAACGGATATGAAAAAGAGCGTAAGAATACTGGCATCCCTTTTAGTGGCGCTAAGCCTTTTGGCTGTTTCCGCAGTGGCGGCAGACATATTCCTTGGCGACACCAACGGCGACGGTAAGGTTAATAACCTTGATGCTACCAATGTGTTAAAGTACGATGCAGGCATTAACGACAGCATCGAAAACGGCGATTATAACGAGGACGGTATCACAAACAACCTTGATGCCGCCGCTATCCTTAAATACGATGCAGGCATTGTGGAAGAAAATACAAATGTAAGCGCAAAATACGTAAGGTATATTCCCGATGAATATATGCCCGTAGAGCCCTACGGCTTTGCCCAGTCCAAGTTTGTTATACACAGCGTAGAGGAGCTGAGAGCCTATCTTGGTGAACGGCACGAGCTTTACGATTACGGCTACCGCTTGGACGCACCGGAGCCTGTAATCCCCTTTTATCCCTACTATGAATACGACGAGGAGTATTTTAAGGACAACATCCTCCTGCTTCTTCTTATAGAGGAGCCCAGCGGCAGTATAAGAAACAGGGTAAAAAGCGTTACCAAAAACGGCGAGGAGCTTGACGTGCTTATCGAGTGCTACTCTCCCGCAATGCGTACAGATGATATGGCGTACTGGACGCTGTTTATAGAGCTTGACAAAAGCTATGACGTAACACCCGATAAAATAAACGTAAACACAAACATTATAGACATCGACAACACCGTAGATGCATAGCAAGTTGGGGAAGGAGGAGAATAAATGAAAAAAACTTTATCTGTCCTTTTAAGTCTTTTACTGGTGCTGTCCTTCGTTCTCTCCGCTTGCAGTGGTAACGCCACAGAAAAGGAAAACAGCAAGGATACAAGCAAAGAGCAAAGCACCGCCCAAAGCACGGAAGCAAGTGCTGAAACAAGCGAAGATACAAGCGAAGAACCCGGTGAGGGCTCCTCACAGGATGAGCCTGCCAGCGAGGACTCCTCAGAGGATGAGCCCGTGGAAACGGTAACGGCAAAATATACAAAGTATATTCCCGAAAATCATATCGAAACCCACGGCAGGGTACCCGATGAGGGCTACAAGCTGGTAATACACAGCGTAGAGGAGCTGAGAGCCTATCTCGGTGACAACGGCGAGCTGGATGATTACGGCTACACCCTTGAAGAATCCGAGGTTTACGTAAGCTTTAACGCCTACGAGCTGTATGACGAGGAGTATTTTAAGGATAATATTCTTTTGCTTATCCTCATAAGGGAGTATTACGATACTACCAGAAACAAGGTGTACAGCGTTACACAGAGAGACGGGTACGTTGACGTGGTTCTGGAAAACTTTTCCAAGGACGGCTGGAACGATGATTTCAGCATGGTGTATTGGAGCTTGTTTATAGAGCTGGACAAGAGCTATGACGTAGCACCCGAGCATATAAACGTAAAGAAGGGCGCCACCTATTCGGGTACCCTGTTTCACAGCCTGCAGGCAAGATATACACCCCATAGTGATATGAAAAGCAAAACCTTCCCCGAGGTGCATATAATCCGCACTTACGAGGAGTATGAGGAGTATATCCGTACCAGCGGCTATGACTACGATGCAAAGCTTCCCGGTATAGACAGCTATAACACCTATTACAATGCGTCGTTAAACTATTTTAAGCCTCATTTTTTCGATAATTATTTGGTCGTAATGATAGTAACAAGCGCACCCACTCAGCACGTAAGGTTCAAAACCACAGGTCTTTACGATGTAAAGTTAGGTGTAACAAGCATCGAAATAGTTGTAGAGGAAATAGAGGTTGCAGGGGGCGAGGGTACTCCCGCCTGCTGGCATATCCCCGTTACCGTCAGCAAAAAGATATTCAACGAGGATAGATTTAACGTAAGCTACAAAAAGGCAGAGAACAAGGCAAACGAGCTTAGCTTTGAGGCAAGAAACCTGCGTACCTCCTGGGATAACCGAGATGCAAAGCCGGTACTGCTTACAAGCGTAGCGGAGCTGGAGGCGTTTTATCAGGAATACAAAGACAACTATCAGCTTGATCACGGCTATGCCAGTCCTCACGTACCTCCCTTCAAGACGGTTATGGAGGACTTTGACGAAAAGTTTTTTGCCAAGGAAAACCTGCTTATAGTCCCCGTGGAGTCGGGTAGCGGCTCTGTACACTTTGAGCTGACAAAGCTTACTCTTAAGGAGGAAAACGGCAAGCACAGCCTTGAAGTGCTTGTTAAGGCGTATGCTCCTCAAATGCAAACCGACGATATGGCTTATTGGTTTATTATGGCGCCCGTAGACAAGAGCTATGATATAGACGAGGTTAATCTGGACGTAGAGTATGTCCACGTTTCGGGCAGAGAGCCTTCAAACGACTATCTGGTTTTTGAATTGCAATAATCCTTTTATCGTTACATACACACAACAAAAACGGGTTGCCTCGCGCAACCCGTTTTTGTTGTATACGGTTTAATAACTGAAATTAATAACTATATTATCCTTTGCGGTGATGCATTTTTTGTCCAGCTCAATAATAATATGCCAGCCTGCCATATCGTCGGTAACTACCTGCGGTATCTCGCATTTAATATCCAAAATAAGGGCGCCGTCTTCCAGATACGCCTCCTTAACCTCGTGCTTGATGGAGCCGCTGTTTTCCATAAGAGCAACAAGAACAACAACCTTGTTTCCAAAAAACTCCACGTCATAGGCGCTTATGGCTTTTTTGAAGTCATCGTACAGTCCGGAGGAGCTTTTGTGGGTAAGGTAATAGGAGGTAAGCTCTGCGGCAGAGTCCAGCATAACCCCATAGGGCAGGTCCTCTCTGGCGTCGTAGCCCGTCCTTACGTAGTGGGGAGTAAAAGAAAGATACTGTCTTGCATCCTCTGATACTGCCTCGGTGCTTTCGCCCTCGGTAGTCTCCTCTGTCGTTTCTTCGGCTGTTTCTTCGGTAATGCCTGTTTCTACACTGCTTTCATCAGTGCTTGTAAGCTCTCCGCTGCTTTGTACCGTGTCAGAGTCCTCACTTGAAGGGAGGCTTGATACGGCGTTGTTTTCGCCGTTGCAAGCCCCAAGGCAAAGGGCAAGCAACAAAGCTACAGCAAGCAAACATTTTTTCATAATAACTATTCCTCACTTTTCTTTTTTTGTAAAAAACTTATTATCTGCCCCGACAGTATAACCGTAAGCAGAGAGTACATAATTTTTGTAAGGGGTATATAGCTGAGAGAAAGTCCCAAAACCGTAAGGTCGCTTATAAGATATACCCACTTGATGTCAATGCCTGATTTACTGCTTATCCCCATAGCCAGAGCATCGTCCCCGCAAGAGGCACCGCCCACACGGACACAGATACCGCAGCCAACGCCTATAAACAGGGCGCCTACTACAGCGGCAAGGAGGGGATAGTTTGCAATTTGGGGAAAGAGGGGCGGAAAGCACTCGCACACACGGTAAAGGGCAGAAAAGCCAAGACTTGCCACGGCAGAGTACAGTATAAACCGACCGCCCAGCTCTTTGGCGCCGAATATATAGCAGGCGGCGTTAAGCACAAAGCCGCTTAGCGCAGGCGACAGTCCCCACCAGTTGTTAAACAGAAGGCAAAGACCCAGCACGCCACCCTCGCTTACGTTCGCAACGGAGTGTACGTTGTAAAGTCCGAATGCCTGTATTCCGCTACCCAACAGCAAAACGGTTATGGGAAGTAGATGTTTCTTAAAATTCTTCATATTGCACCGATAAGGGGCGGCTGTTGCCGCCCCTTCAGCTTGATGACAAACCTTGTCATCAAGCTGGCAGAGTGCTGAGAAAGAGTGCAGGCAAGACGAACCGAGGCGATAACTGTAATACCACCCCACAAAAATATATTTTTGTGGGGACCCCGGAGTACTGTGAGCCGAGGTT
>JAZSQJ010000044.1:0-34574 GCA_045537905.1 Eubacteriales bacterium | reverse complement strand
AGTGCTGAGAAAGAGTGCAGACAAGACGAACCGAGGCGAAAACTGTACTTAGTACTGCGAGCCGAGGTTCGTCTTGAACGAAAAAACAAATAAAATGCAGAAAATTCAGGGATGCCTTCCCTGAATTTTCTACTTTAGAATAATTGTATTTTGTTCTTTTTCGTGTTCTGTGCCTTTGTCAGCGGTCTGAGTTTAGGGTGACACATTCTTGTGTTACCCTAAACTACTTCTTAATCAATCAAATTCAATTTTTGCGGTCGGGGCGATTTTTACATCCCTAGTTAGTCGTCAGAGTTTTTGAGTGCTTCTTCCATCTCTGCCTGGATGTGGGCATCGTAGGAGAGGATAGCCTTTTCGTCCTTGCCCTTGATTTTACGGTTTACGTAGTTGTTGGTGATTTTTACAACCAGCGGCGCAAGAGCAACTACCGCTATAAGGTTGGGTATCATCATAAGGCCGTTGAAGGTATCGGAAATATCCCACGCCAGGGAGGAGCTCATTACCGCACCGGAGATTATCATTAAAACAAAGATTATCTTGTATATCTTTGCTCCCTTGAGGCCGAAGAGGTATTCAACAGCCTTGGAGCCGTACTGGGACCAGCCGAGAACGGTGGTGAAGGCGAAGAACAGCATCGCTATTGCAACAAACAGCTCGCCGCCGATACCGAACACGCCGCCGAGCGCCTTGGAAACGAGGGTAGCGTCGTCAACCGCACCGATGGGAGCACCCGTCTGTAGGTCGATAAAGCCGGAGGAAAGGACAACGAATGCAGTCATGGTACAAACAACGAAGGTATCAAAGAACACCTCGAAGATACCCCACATGCCCTGTCTTACAGGCTCCTTAACGTTGGAGGAGGAGTGAACCATTACGGAGGAACCCAGACCTGCCTCGTTGGAGAACACGCCGCGCTTGAAGCCCTGTACTATAACGGTACCGATAGTGCCGCCTGCCACTGCCTTTGCATCAAAGGCAAGACGGAAGATAGAGCCGAACACTGCGCCTATCATATCGTAGTTTACGAAGAACACTATAAGAGCGCCGATGATGTATATAATAGCCATTACGGGTACTACACGCTCTGCAAAGGAGGCGATACGCTGGAGACCGCCAAGAATGATTAGACCGCCAAGGATAACCAAAACCGCGCCGATTATAAGATGAACAACGGATATACCGCCTATCTCACCCAGGTCAACACCGCCGAGGAAGGCAGAGTCGATGTTAAGGGTAATCTTATTAACCTGACTCATATTACCTATACCGAAGGAGGCGAGGATAGCAAAAACGGCAAACAGCACGGCAAGAACCTTGCTGATACCCTTCATACCCTTTTTACTGCCAAGACCGTCGGCAAGGTAGTACATAGCACCGCCGGACCACTCGCCATCCTTATTACGGCGGCGGTAGTAGATACCAAGCACGTTTTCGGAAAAGTTTGTCATCATACCGAGGAATGCGGCAACCCACATCCAGAACACGGCACCGGGACCGCCGATAACGATAGCCTCAGAAACGCCTGCTATGTTACCCGTACCGATGGTAGCGGCAAGAGCCGTACAAAGGGACTGGAACTGGGATATTGCCCTTTTGTCGTTGTTCTTAACGCTGGAGCTGTCCTTCTTGAACACCGTGCCTATGGTGTTCTTCCACCAATGGGCAGGGTGTGTTACCTGAAAGAACTTTGTGGAAAGGGTCATAATTACGCCTGCACCTATAAGAAGATACAGACCTATCCTTACCCAGACGTAATCGTAAATGACGGAGTTGACTTCTTCAATTGCTTTTAGAATTTCGCTCATTTTTATATCTCCTTTATTTTATTACAAAAAAATACAGCAGAGGTGTAAGTACGCCTCCGCCGCAAAAAAGCACAAAAAATACGCCCAACAAGGGTTACGTTCATACTTTGTCCTTTTGCCTGAGAGATTACGCAGCAGTGGCGTTTGCACCTTCGGCACCCGTTTTCCACGGGCTTCTCCAAAGCTCTGTCAATTTACAGTCCCTATCCGTACGGACGCCTGAGAGTGTTACTCCTTCAGCTTGCCTTAAAGGCAATCTCCTGTAAACATCACACAGAATTATTAAATTTGTCACATTATACACTATTTCCTTAAGGAATACAAGGGGTTAAACCGACTTTTTACCGTTTTTATTGGGCTTTATAAATAAAATAAGGATAAACACCAGCAAAATGGGTACGGCTATCACGGGCATAACCGCCAAGGGCTGGATACGGCTTGCCTCTGCCACCACGTGAAGCACGGGGGTTTCTGCCGCGTTTTCTATGCGTTTGCCCTTGAGCAACAGCCTATGGGAGTTTACGCCGTAGGGAGTGCAGGTAACCAGGGTACACAGGTCCTTGCCTGCCTCTATTTTCAAGCCGTCTACCTCATAGGGCAGTACCGTGGCTATATCGTATATCTCGTAGGTAAACACCTCGTTAAGGACGGTTATTATAAAGGTATCCCCTACGGAAAGCTTGTCCAGGTCGGTAAACAGCATAGCCGAGGGAAGCCCTCTGTGCCCCGACAGCACCGTATGGGTGCTTTCACCGCCTACGGGCAGGGACGAGCCGTCCATATGACCTATCGCTATCTGTAGCACATCGTCGCTTACACCGTGATAGATGGGCAGGTGGCAGGAAATATCGGGGATATCAATGTACCCCATTATGCCGTTACCTGCTACGTTAAGCTGTTCGTTGTATATCTTTTTCTGCTCCTTGTCCAGGATAAGGGTATGAGGGGTTGCCGCAAGGCGGGCGTTGTACTCCCTTGCCTCCTCAAGGATAGCCTTGTACTTATCCTCGTCCATATTGTTTATCTTATCCACGTAGTCCGCTATGGCTCGGGACTGCCTCAGCGAGTTCCAGTAATCGCTTACGGTGGGATACAGCAGCAAGGACGCACCGAGAAGAATTACAAGTATTATAAGCAGGGTTGAAAAATGCTTTTTCATCTCAGAGTCTCCTTTCTGCTGTATTTTGATAAGAAGGGGCTGCCTCAGTAAGACAGCCCCTTCGCTAAAATCATCTTACGAACAAAGTGAGCAATGAAGTAAACCGGGGTTAATTAGTCGTTGCTCATTCTCTTCTTTGCGATAAGAACTACCACACCGCCCAGAACAAGGATTGCACCGAGGATGTAGAAAATAGTAGTACCGATACCACCGGTGGAGGGAAGCTCTGTACCGGAAAGGTTAACGATATCGGTGGAAACAGTACCTGCGGTAACGTCTACGTTGAAGGAAGCGGTTTCGTCATCACCGGAGATTACCTCGCCTGCCTCGTTCTTAACCTGAAGTGCGGTAAGAGCAGGAGGATCAACCTCGGTATTGTAGCTTGCGGCAACCTCAAAGATTACGTCGTCGCACTTGTTGTAGCCTGCGGGAACGGTGGTCTCAACCAGCTTGTAGATACCTGCGTCAAGGCCCTCAAAGGTGAAGGTGGTGGTACCTGCGGTTGCGATAACCTCAACCTCTACCCAATCAGCGGTAGCGGGAGTTTCACCCTCTGCCTCGCCCATAACCTGCTTGTAGAGAGTAAAGCCTGCGCCTGCAAGAGCGTTATCGTCCTTGTCAACCTTGTCTACACTTGCCATAAAGGTGAATACTACGTTAATGTCCTTAGGAGTAACACCGGGGGTGTCGTCATCGGGATTTTCGGGAGTTTCATCACCGGGTCTGTCGGGGGTAGCGGGGTTGCCGTCTGCATTGTGATAAGGATTGTTTTCGTACTCAAGGTATACTTCGTTTTCGTTGCCGCTGCCGCCGTGAACTGCGTTTTCGTTAAGAATAGCGGTGTATTCTACAACAACAGTGGTGTCGGCGTTGATAGTAACATCTGCGATTTCCTTAAGGTTGGAGGAAGCGGTAAAGCCGATAAGGGTTTCGCCGTCCATCTGGTTTTTGATAATAAAGCTTGCGGTAACGTCGGTCTTGTCGTCGCCGTTTACTATGTAAACCTTAGCGTCGCCGTTGTAGGTAAGACCTGCATCCATAGTATCTACAAAGCTGTAGAAGTAGCTGTTGTAGTCTGCATACTTGCTGGAAACGGTACCTGTAATGCGGTAGTTGATGCTGTCGCCGATGTCGTAGTCAGCGTGGTCGCCCCAGGAGCTTTCACCCGTGGTGTCGTTAATTTCCTCTATCTTCTTTTCAACGGAAGGCTTATCTTCCTTGGTGTCAACAACAATACTGTCCTGACCTGCGGTGTCAAGCATAACAAGGGAGAAGGTATCAGCGGTGTCGCCTACCTTGGTCTCTGCGATAAGGTAGTAGCCCTGTGCAACGCCCTCAAACTTTGCATCAGCAGCGTTAGCGTCAGCAGCGATTGCGGGGTCTGCTGCAACGATTGCTGTATAAACAGCATCGGCAAAGGTCTGGATATCAGTGCCTGTAAGAGCGTTGATGTAGGCAACGATGTCGTCCTGCTCGGTCTTACCGGTAACGCTTGCAAGAATAGCACTGTACTTTTCGTTAAGAGTGTAAGCGTACTTGCCGTCGCCGCCGTCGGTTGCGTCAAGGAGCTTGTAAGCCGCATATTCGGAGCCGTTTGCACCGCCGTTGATGGTGATGTCGGTAGCAAATGCGGAAGCTGTTATGCTAACGAGCATAGCAAGTGCGAGAAGGATAACGCCTGTGATTTTTCTGGTTCTCTTCATGGTTTTTGTCCTTTCGTTTTTTGTTTTGTTTTTTTATTTTTATTTTTTCTTTTTGGGGTACAACTTCTTTATGCTTCGGGGGATTTTGCCTCCCCTCTGCTTTTTAGTTTATACAAAGCAAAGCCGCCTGCAAACAACAGCAGTGTGCCTGCTGCAGTATACGTTTCCGTGCCTGCCGCCCCCGTTTCGGGCAGCAGCACCAGCAGGGTGTTGGTTATGCTGACGGTTGCCGCCTTACCCTGACTGTCCAGCGTTACACGCTGAGCGTCGTGGTAGGCGTTGTCAACGAAGATGCTGACCGTCTCCCCGCTGTAATTGGGTTTGAATTTGTCGGTTACTTCCCATATGCAGTAATAGCTGCCCTCCTCGGGATATGCCAGCTCCTCAAAGCTGCCCTTGTAGCCGTTTTCTGCACTGAGGGTAAGGCTGTCTACGTAGCTAAGGCTTGCATCGGTGCCCGTGCTTACAAGGTAAAGGTTTACGTTTACCTCCTCCTTGTGCCCCTCGCTTACCGTGGCATCCCACAGCTTTTCAACGGGGATGGACATGGTTTCGTCCCAGGGGGTGTTGGTTACCAGCCAGCCCGGAACAGGCTCTCTTACGGTGGTATTGTACGCCTCCACCCACTTATGGGCGGTTATAGGCGTTGCCTCCGCCTGGGTGCCTACGCCGTAATAGCCCCAGCCACTGCCGTTAATAGTGGTTTTTGCACCCTTTTGAACGTATCTGTTCTGATTGGACACCAGATATCCGTTCCGCAGGTTCATCACCGCATGGGTGCCTGAGGTGTCCGTGGTGCCTACAACGTTTTCACCTACACCCAGATACCTGTCGGTATAGGCTACGTTCTGCAGCAGGAAGCCGCCGTTTACCGCTATTGCCTTCCATAGCTGGTCCTTTTTGTTGTCGTCCACCACGGCAGGCTCAATAGATTCGGAGCCAGATATGCCCTTGATTGCCCAGCCGTAATAGCTTGGCATAGTAAAGCGGTAGGTAAATCCGTCCTCCAGATAGGTGGTCTGCTCCCAATGGGCAGGCACCTCCTCACCGAGGGTTATCTCCTCACCCACTATCTCAGAGTAGCTGTCTCCAAAACCGGGACTTGGATTTTCCTCCTTAACGGTGTAGACAATCTCATTGCCACCGTCGTCCTTTTCCTTAAGGGAGTAGAAGAAGCCCTTCCAACCGTTGGAGGCGTCAAGGACTATCGTACGGGCGGTTGCCTCGCCGTTAGCATACAGACGAAGGGTTACGCTGTCGGGCGTGTTTTCACTGCCCTCTGCCCACTTCTTTTCTACGTACAGCTTCTTTTCACCGCCTATAAACAGCTCGTCATTATTGCCGTTGTAAACGTCAATTTCGACTCGGTGCTCGCCATCCTCGGAGGAGAAGATATAGGCGTCCGCATATACCCATTTACCGCCGTTGCTGTCCAGAGCAACGTAAGTCACCTCGCCTCGCTCGGACAGGTTTATGCGGATGACGTAGTAGTCCATATCAGAGTACCCGGGTGGCGGTTTGGTCTCTTTGATATAATAGGATTTACCGAGCAGCAAGCCGTAGAATATTATCTTGCCGTTTTCGTCGGTAACGAAGGTTTTGTCAACGACCTCTACAAGGGTACCGTTCTCTGCCGTTACATAGAGTATAGACGGCTGGGTACACTCCTCGTCGTCAAACACCTGGAATTCTGCTCCCTGCAAAACCTCACCCGTGTCCTTATCGTGCTTAGTAAGCTCGAAGGAATAGGAGGGTGACAGATTAAAGTAAATAGAGCAGTTGGAAAGGGAGGAGCCACGCTCCAGATAATAAATGGTTATGGTATGCTCCTTGCCGCCCTCCAGCTCGGTAGGCAGGTCGGAAACGGTTACGCCTGCCGTACCCGTTACACCGGGCATACCTGCATAGCTGTCTGCGGTGTTGTCGGCTATATGGTCTGCGTCTATCGCCTGACCTGTTTTTACCTTGCCTGTAGCAAAATTAACCTCGCCGTAAACAACGTCGTGAACGCCGCCAAGGTCAAGTACAAGCTGTCCGTCAATAAATATCCAAACGTCGTCGTCCCCGGAGAACCTTAGCTGCATATCGGTCTTGCCGTCTGCCGCAATATTAAGGGGACTGCCGCTGTTTTCGGGCAGGTAGAAGGTTATCTCGCTCTTCATACCAAACCAGTAGTTTGCCTCGTTATCCTTCTCCTTGTAGGTGCTTTTACCGTAGTTGAAGGGCAAAAAGTCGTTCAAGCTGTTTTGGCTGTCGATATTAACCGTGTAATCGTATACGTAAAAACGCTGTTCACTTTGGTTATAGGAGGCGGCGTTTTTCGCACTGTTGTAATAGTAAAAGCCTATCTCCGGGTCAAAGCTGTAAAGCCAGTCACCCTCTCCCAAGGAGATACGCCCTGCTACGGGGTCCTCACCAAACAAGGCGTTCAGCCTCTTTTCGTTAGCGATACCCGGTGTTATCGTACCCGGGAAGTTGGTGCTTGCACCACGGGTACCTGCGGTTTTTTCCTCATTTACCGTTACGCCGTTTACCGCTGCATCCTTTTCCGCAATATTACCTATATTGCCAACGTCAAGGTAGTCAAAGAAGATAAAGCCAAGCTCGCTGTTGGGGTCAAAGGTCCACGTATCGGTGCCGGGATTATAGGTGGAGCTGTGCGTATTAAACAGCTCGTTATAGTCAAAGACCGTGGTTGTTATAAAGTCGCCGGTCTCGGGCTGGTTAGTAACAACGTCCACGTTCTGACCTATATCGTAGGTCTCCGCTATCCACTCGGGATAGAAAATCGTATTATTAGTTACCTTAATTTGCTTACCCAGCATAGAGCTGTCGTAGTACACCATATTTATTATATCGTACCAGCCGTTCAGCTTCATAGGGTAGTTGCCCGGCAGGGTCATACTTGCAGGCAGGGTAACGTAGCCGCCGTTGGTGGTGGTAACCGAAAGGTTCTCTGCCAGGCGGTATTTGTGGGGCACATTGTTACCCATATACTGGGGCAGACCTATCTGACCGTCAAAGTTTACGGTAAACTCACCCGTGGGCTTGGTATGTAAGCTGAGCACTGCAGTCCCTGTGTTGCTTGTACTTACGCTTACGCCGTTTTCGCCGATACGAACGTAGTAATTACCGCTTTTTGCAGTAACGTTGCCGCTAGTGTAGGCAAAGGTAAACCTCGTCCTTGAGGAGGTGGAGCTTGTAAGCTGCAGGCTCGTACCCGATAGACTCAAATAATAGGTAGTTCCGTCCACCGTAGTGCTTACATAATAATCATAGCTATAAAGGGAAGTGCTGTATTTTGTGAGAGTCCAACGGCAAAGAGTTTCGTCTGCCGTTATGGCTCCCGTGCTTTGTACCCTTATGGGTACGGTAATAAGGTTGCCGTTTTCGTCTACGCTAAGGGCGTAGCTTCCGTTGGATATGGCGTAGGCTCTGCCCGCCAGTCCTCTAAGCCCGGAATTTGAGGTTACGCTGTATTTGTTAAGGCTTACTATATTATTTACGAAGCTCTCCGAGGTGACTATAGCAAACAGGGAGAAGCTTTCCGTCTCGAAGTCTGCGGTCAGGGTGCCGTTTTCTGCCTTGCAGTCCTGCACCCTCGGAACGGTAGCCTTATCCTCTACGTAGTGAAGCACCGTTACCTCGGTTGCCTCCGTATGCTCCTCCGTGGGGAAGCTTACGCTTATATCCACCGTATCGTTAGGCTGTATCTCCTCACCGTCCAGATAAAAGCTGATGTCGTACAGCTTAAAGTCCTTTATCAAAGCGGTTTTTACCTCGCCGTTTGCCTTTTCCAGCCTGTCCTCGGCTTGCTTGTAGCAATCCTCATACTCCGCAAGGCTACTGTCAATGGGCTTTACAACCAGCTCTGCCCCCTGAGGTATACCTGCGGCAGGATAGTACACCGCCTTTATGCTTACGTCCCCATCGGTATAGCTATGCTCTCTGGGGGTGCTGTTTTTATATTCCTCGTAGGCGGCATCTACCCTGCCGTAGCCTACTATCGTTTCATCCGTTAACTGATACTCTGCATACTGTACTCGGTTGCCCAAGTCGCCTGCTATCACCTTAACGCCTACCGCCTCCCCTGACTCGTTCAGAACAAGGGCGGCAACTATGCCCACGGTGTATACCGCCTTGTCTCCGCCGCCGCTGCGGAAGAAGATAAGGCTGCCCTCGGTAGGTGTATGCGCCGAAGCCTCTTTATAATAACCGGAGCGTTTAAGGCTTTCTATCCACGCCTTACTGTCCGATTCAAACTTAAAATACTCTCTCTTTACGCCTGCGTAGTACAGACAAAAGGAAACAAAGCTGGCATCCCACTTGCCGTAGGTAGCACCGTACCAGGCGCCGTAACGGGTGTAGCCGTGGGTATTGCCCTCCTCGTCTACCACCGTGTTAACCGAGCTTTCGTAATAGCCAAGCTGGGTCTTTGCAACGGCTACCACGTCCTCTGCCCATACGCCTGTAAGGTTTTTGGGTAGCGTTGCCTCCCAAGCCTCGGCGGTTTCCACGTCCTTGGTCCTGTCGGTATAGCAGTCCTCGCTATGGCTATGCTCCTGCTTGTTGCAACGGAGCACGGGCTCTGCCTCCTTTATCTCGGTAAAGCAGTCCTCGCCGTGGATATGCTCACCCAGCTCCTCCTTGCCGCAAACAAGAGTACCCTCACCGTCCTTACAGCCCTCGCCGTGGGTATGGAGGCTGTAAACGGGGGCCTCGCAGTTAAGGGTCTTTTCCTCGCCGTCGCCCATCTCGTAGCAGGCGTCCCCGTGGCTGTGGAGCCCTATCTCCGCCAAACGGCATACAAGCAGTCCTGCCTCGTTATAGCACTGCTCGTTATGGGTGTGGATAACAAAGTTGGCGTAGCCGCAAACCGTTTTACCCTCACCGTCCCGACACTGCTCACTGTGAGAATGGAGTGACAGGGTACAGCTTAGCTCCCTGGTGGGAGTATAGTAGCACTCCTCCCCGTGGGTGTGAGGCTCTATACCGCAAAAGCTTTCCCTCTCCTGTGTCAGGGCAGGCAGTATCAATGCATAGGTAGTAATGAATACCACCACCGCCGCAAAACCTGCTACGACACGGTGCCAGCGTTTTATTCGATTGTGAGCTTTGCTGTACCTGGCCGCTTGTCGCAGCACGTCTCGCTTCATACTTTCAGCTTTCCTTTATCCTACAGTGCCAAAGCTTGGCAGAGGCCATACTCTGAACACTATCTTTCCGACTATCTGATCGTCCCCCACGCAGCCAAGCTGGCTATTGCGGGAGTCGTTTGACACACTTCTTTGGTCGCCCATTACAAATAGCTTTGCGGCAGGCACCTGATAGGGAAACTCCAGGTCGCAATCGCCGTAGGCCTTGTCTTTTACGTAGGGCTCCTCCAAAAGCACGCCGTTTACCGACACGTTGCCGTTTTCGTCCATATCCACCCAGTCACCCGGGGTGGCTATGACCCTTTTTACCAGTATCTTATTATTATAATAAAAGGCAATTATGTCCCCCGTATTAAATTCCTTACCCTTTACGGAAACAAGTATATCTCCGTTTTCCATGGTGGGTGCCATAGAATTGCCGTGAATTTGCAGTACGGGCATCCACAGCGTTGCAATAAGCGCCGCCACAGCCGCCACCGTTATCAGTGCATAGACGGTGCTGCGGATTACCGCCAGATAACGCTTGCGGTATTTTACCCTCTTAAGCTCCGCCTCGATGCTTTTGACCGTAGGCTTGCCCTTGTCTTTCATTTTGCCCATTATTCCTCATCCGCCTTAAAGCCCGAGGAGCCTACTGCAGGAAAATCTCTCGTCAGCAGGTTACGCAAATCGCTATGCTGTTTAAGATAGGAGTCCAGCTTGGAGGATACCTGCGCCCAGTAAGAGTCCGCCTCACGCATTGCCTTACGGGTCATCTCATCGCACTTTCTTGCGGTTTCGTCCTCCATTTTACGGCATCGCTCGTCTGCCTCGCTTATCATCTGGGTTACCTTTACCCTTGCCAGCTCCTCTGCCTTTGCTACAAGGTCCTCCTGTCGCTCCACTCCACGGCGTACGTTGGCAAGATATTCGTCTGCCGCCGCCTGTGCCGCCTCAAATACACCGTTAAGCTTAAGACTTGCCTCTGCAATAGAGCCGGACTCCTCTATAGTAATACGCCTGTTTGCCAACTGGGTCTGCAGGGAGCGCAGCTGTTCGGTAAGCTGTTGGTTTTCCTCAGTTTGTTCAATCAGCAGCTCCAACAATTCTATTCTGCTTAATTTTTTCAAATCTTTTTCCGTCATAGTTCTATCCTTAGCTATATTACACCTTTATATTAAATTTAGCTGTAATCGGACACAATACTCCATCAAAGCACTCTATCCTAACATTAGATTGTATATCATATCTTTTCAAAAGTCAATTGCCAAAATCAACAGAAACATAAGCGGTTTATTGTGATTTCAAACAAAAAACGCCCCTTGCTTTGCATAAAAACAAAAGGCGTTTATAACCGTATCAGCGCTTTCCCTTATCGCTGAGAGCAAGCAGCACCTGGGAGGGCAAATAGAACGTCCACGCAAGGTTTACGGGAGCGTTTATTATGCCGTATATCAACGTTCCCCGAGCTATGTCCAGATACCCACCGCTTGCCACCTGCAGACCTATAACCGTGTCACAAAGCAAAAACAAGAGAAGTCCTATAGCGAAAAGGGCGTTTTTCTTAAAGGAGGCAAAAGCCATACCCAGATTAAACAAAAGGTTTGCATAGTAGCAAAGGGAAACCATAGCAAGGGCGTCGGTGTTTTTACCAAGAACAAAAAGGCATATTGCTACGGCAAGGACGCTTATGCACCCACGGCACCAAATTAAAGCTTTTTTCTTTATTTGCCCGTGCAGTATAAAGGCGTAAACAGCCTGTACGCAAAGGAAAAACAGCATACCCTCAAGACGGCGGACGGGCGAGCAGATTACCAGACAGAAGTCGGCAGAGAGGGTAAACGCCATAGCAAGAGGTAACAAATATTTGGTTTTGCCCTTTACTATCAGGGTAAACAGCAAGCAAAGGGCGATAGAGCCAAACTCGGAAAGCCTTAAAGCCTTACCCTCCAGGGTCAGTATCAATATATATAAAACAAGCTGGGCAAGGATAAACGCCACGGTCAGTTTTTTTGTTTTCATAGCTTTTCTTCCTTCTATTAATACATATATTATAGCAGACAGAGGCGGAATATACAAGGAAATTATTTACACTTCGTTCGGGAGGATTATTTACACTTTGTTCGGGAGGATTATTTACACTTTGTTCGGGAGGATTGTTTACACTTTGTTCGGGAGGATTGTTTACACGTTTACCCAGGCTTAACCGATACGTAATACCGCTATGCAATTGTTTGTACAGGGTCCTTGGTTAAGGACCGTCGGGGACGGTTTGTCCCTACATTTTAACCGTCCCGTTTAATCATAATTTGTGGCGTTGTCTATATTCGTTACCACGGTGTTGCGGTTTTGATGGGGCGTAAGATTTTGCACCGTGTAGGGACCGGCGTCCCCGACGGTCCTAAGCGTAGCATATATACGAGGCGTAACCCAAAACGACAATACATATCATCAAATCTGTTGCGAAACATTCCGTAAGGTGTTTTTGTTAAAAGCGGTGGGTGGTATTTACCCGTTTTGTTTAGGACCGTCGAGGACGGTTTGTCCCTACAAAATAACCGTCCCGTTTCATCAACAACCATTACGTCGGTTTAACGTGTTATGCGGCGGAGGATAAAAACCAAATACATAATATGGATAAGAAAAAGTGGCTTATTGCCACTTCTTCTACGATTAATTATTTATTTCTTTTTCTGCGGTCCGGACTGTTTTTACCGTTTGATTAAACCTTGCCCTAAACGAGGAAAAACTGTTTGGATTGGGCGAACTGAACCGAAGCTGTACTTAGTACTGCGAGGTGAAGCTCGTCCAAAGCGGAAAATATAGTATAGATAAGAAAAAGTGGCTTATTGCCACTTTTTCTACGATTAATTATTTAATTCTTTTTCCGTGGTCCGGACTGTTTTTACCGTTTACTTACAAAGGAGGTTGAGCATCTTACCTGCCTTGTAAATCCTCTTAAACACTTCCTTACCCTCTATTCTCTGGGCAACCTTTTCGTTGGCAAGGGCCATAGCGTAAACGCTGTCCTCGTCGGCAAGGGCGGGAACGGTAACGGTAGCAACAAACTTGCCCATTACGGAAACGGGGATCTCTATGCTGTTATCCTTAACCTTTTCCTCGTCGTATACGGGCCACTTTGCAAGGGACGCAAGACCCTTACCGCCAAGAAGCTCATAGCACTCCTCTGCGATATGGGGAGCGAAGGGGCAAAGGAGCAGACAGAAGGTTTTAAGAGTTTCCTTATCTGCGCCGCCTGCCTTGTATATATCGTTAAGCAGGCTCATCATTGCGGCGATTGCGGTGTTGAACTTCATCGCCTCGATATCGGAGGTAACCTTCTTTATAGTCTTATGCAGGGTTTTCTCCAGCTCTGCGTCAATGCCGGGCTTAACCATATCGGTAAGGGCGGCAAAACGGTCAAGGAAACGGCGGCAGCCCTTTACGCTGTCGGTAGACCAGGGGGCGCTCTTTTCAAAGTCGCCTATAAACATTTCGTAAACACGCATAGTGTCTGCGCCAAACTCTTCTATAACGTGGTCGGGATTTACAACGTTGCCGCGGGACTTGGACATCTTTTCGCCGTCCTCGCCCAGAATCATACCGTGGGAGGTACGCTTAAGATAAGGCTCGGGACAGGAGATGTAGCCCAGGTCATAAAGCACCTTTGCCCAGAAACGGGAGTAAAGCAGATGGAGGGTTGCGTGCTCCATACCGCCGTTGTACCAGTCAACGGGCATCCAGTACTCAAGAGCTTCCTTGGAGGCAAAGGCCTCGTCGTTGTTGGGGTCGCAGTATCTGAGGAAGTACCAGGAGGAGCCTGCCCACTGAGGCATCGTGTCGGTTTCCCTCTTGGCGGGGCCGCCGCACTTGGGGCAGGTGGTGTTTACCCACTCGGTCATATTGGCAAGAGGAGACTCACCGTTATCGGTAGGCTCGTAGCTTTCAACCTCGGGAAGGGTCAGGGGCAGCTGGCTCTCAGGCAGGGGCTGCCAGCCGCAGCAGTCGCACCATACGAGCGGAATAGGCTCACCCCAGTAACGCTGACGGGAGAATACCCAGTCACGAAGCTTGTAGTTTACCTTCTTGGTACCTATGCCCTTTTCCTCAAGGTATTCTATAATCTTAAGCTTAGCATCCTTAACCTCAAGACCGTTAAGGATACCGCTGTTTACCATAATGCCCGTTTCTACGTCTGTAAAGGCTTCCTCCTCTACGTTGCCCCCTGCAACAACCTCGATAATGGGCAGACCGAACACCTTAGCAAACTCAAAGTCACGGGTGTCGTGGGCAGGTACTGCCATTATTGCACCCGTACCGTAGGTGATAAGTACGTAGTCGGAAACGAAGATGGGTATTTCCTTACTCGTAAGGGGGTTAATGGCGGTAACACCCTCCAGCTTAACGCCCGTTTTTTCCTTAGCCATCTCGGTACGCTCAAAGTCGCTCTTTCTTGCGGCGGCTTCTCTGTAGGCGATTATTTCGTCGTAGTTGGCAAGAGAGTCCTTCCAGCTTTCGATATAAGGATGCTCGGGAGCTATTACCATATAGGTAGCGCCGTAAAGGGTGTCGGGTCTGGTGGTAAACACCTTAAGCTTGTCACCCTTGGAGGTCTCAAAGTTAACCTCTGCGCCGTAGGAACGGCCTATCCAGTTACGCTCTGCCAGCTTAACACGCTCGATATAATCAACGGTGTCAAGGTCGTCAACCAGTCTGTCAGCGTACTCGGTTATCTTAAGCATCCACTGGCTTTTTGCCTTGCGGACAACGTCGGCACCGCAACGCTCACACTTGCCCGAAACAACCTCCTCGTTGGCAAGCACTACCTTACAGGAGGTACACCAGTTTACGTTCATCTCTTTTTTATAGGCAAGACCCTTTTTGAAAAGCTGAAGGAATATCCACTGGGTCCACTTATAATACTTTTCGTCGGTGGTGTTTATCTCTCTGTCCCAGTCAAAGGCAAGACCCAACGCCTTAAGCTGACCCTTAAAACGGGCGACGTTGTTTTCGGTAACGGTACGGGGATGCATCTTGTTCTTTATAGCGTAGTTTTCCGTGGGCAGACCGAATGCGTCCCAGCCCATAGGGTAAAGCACGTTCCAGCCCTCCATACGGCGTTTTCTGGAAACGATGTCCAAAGCGGTGTAGGGACGGGGATGACCTACGTGGAGACCTGCGCCCGAGGGATAAGGAAACTCAACCAATGCGTAATACTTAGGCTTGGTTTTATCGTTAGTTGCGGCAAAGGCCTTGGCTTCGTCCCAACGGTCCTGCCACTTTTTTTCTATGTCCTTGTGCTGATACTTCATTTTTTGATTTATCCTTTCAAGCTATATTTATTCTTCGTCAATGGCAACTGCCTCTGCACCGTCCCACAGCTTTTCCAGCTTATAGAACTCTCTTGCCGTCTTTGTGAACACGTGAACTATTACAGAGTGGTAGTCCATAAGCACCCAATCACCGTGACCCTCTATATGGCCGCACTCGTGACCTGCCTGCTTAAGCTTAAACTCAACTTCCTCTGCCAGTGCCTTTACGTGGGTGTTTACCGAGCCCGTTGCTATAACGAAATAGTCTGCCAGTACGGTCTGACTTGCCACGGAAAGCACGGTTACGTCCATACCCTTTTTGTCCTCAAGAGCCTGTTCTGCAATTTTTGCGATTTCTGCCGCAAGGGCGGCTTGGTTTTTTTCTGTCATTTTTGCCAGTCCTTTCTTTAAGAACACTTTTTATATAAGTTATTTTTTATCTGAATATACGGGGATTGCCATACCCTTTTCAAGAAGGGTGGCAAGGCTTACTCCCTCGGTGTCTCTGTAGCCGCCGCTGCCTGAAAAGCTTTGTACCGTAAGACCGTTTGGCTCTGCCTTGATATCAAAGCCCTTTTCAAGTATCTCGCACAGCTTGTCGGCAAAGACCCCGTAGTAGCTGCCGCTGCCAAGCTTAACCCCATCCCCGGGCAGGGTGTACATAAGCACCTCCTCGGGCTTTGCCATACAAAGGCTCGCGGTAAGCTTTGTAATATCCTCGGCGTTAAGGTCGGTTTTAATATAGTCTGCCATAGCAGCGGCAAGGCTTACCGCCGTGCTGAGGGAGGACGTGTTCTGCAGCTTGTCAAGCAGTGCCGCCACGAAAAGCTTTTGAGCGTTAAGTCTACCCATATCCGACTGCAGATACCCTTGGCGGTACCTTACGAACTGGGAGGCAGTAGCCCCGTCAAGGCTTTGTCTGCCTGCCTTAAGGTGTAAATCAATCTCCCTGTCCTTGTCGGTGTAATCTATATCGGCAGGTATCTCCACCGTTACGCCCCCAAGGGCATCGGTAACGGCGGCAACCGCCTTACTGTCCATAAACAGATAGCTGTCACATTTTATGCCAAGGTCTGAACGGAGCTT
Source organism: Eubacteriales bacterium (assembly GCA_045537905.1). Taxonomy (GTDB): domain Bacteria; phylum Bacillota; class Clostridia; order Oscillospirales; family CAG-382; genus SIG636. The sequence goes on along the minus strand of JAZSQJ010000044.1, from coordinate 18,374 downwards.
TTCCATTAGTTTATGGATAGCACTATGGGTAGGGTCGGTATCACCTTTATCCATAGCCTCGGCACGGTATCTGGGCAACAGACCGTTTATCCTGCCCTTGTAGTCACCGTCCTCGGCGTAGGTGTCCCTCGGTATCTGCAGGGTGGAGATACTGCCGTCCCCCTTAAAGGCTACGCATATTATGGCGTCGGTACGGTTGCTGTCAAAGTCCTTACCCAAAACCAGCACGGTATGGGTGCTGTCCTGCTTATCTCCCTTTTCCGTCTCGCCGCTTTGCTCACCGTAGACCTGATACAGATAGGAGCCGGTGTCTGCACCGCCCTGTCTGCTTTTTTGGTAGGCAACGGTGGCAAGGGTCAAAACCGATGCCAGCAACAGCAAGGTCATACACACGGCGCCTATCCTTGTTTTATTGCTCAGTCCTCCAACTATCATTTTCATCCGCAAGACACTCCTTTATGAAATTTCTTGCTTCAAGTGTATGCGGATGCACCGTTTTACATTCCTGCTCCAGGACCTTTATGCCCTCCTCCAACGCAAAAAGAAGGGTTTTGTCCAAAGCCCTTGCTCTGTCCTCCTTAAGGCGGTCAAAATAATACCGTTTTACGGCAAGACAAAGCTCGTCCTTCCTGTTTTCCTCAATAAAATCAGCCATATATATTATTTTTTGCAGTGGGTCCATATCTGCCGCCGCAGTGGTATGGGTGAGAATTGCCCTTGCCGCCTCGGGCAGACCAAACTCCCTCTCCGCTATTGCCGCACCCGTTACTGCGTGCTGCAGCTTAACGGTGCAGGCGGTTATTTCGTCAAAAACCACGCCGTACTTTTCGGCTATTTCCTTGTGACCCTCTGCGTCCTTTTCCTTGGTACAGTCGTGCAACAGTGCCGCCGCACTTACCAGCACCCTGTCAAGAGTGGGATAATGGTTGTTGGCAAGCATTATTGCCGCCTTTTCCACGCCGTAGGTATGGCTTAGCCTACGGGGTGACAGAAGCTTGATATAATCGTATATTTCCCTGATAGGTATTGCGGTGTCGGTCATAGAATACAACCCCTCTCCGATTATACAGTCCCTAACTTCCTTTGTAACAGCCCTGTCAAAGGGCAGACCGAAACGAACAAGCCGCCTTATTGCCGTAGAGGACAGGGGGCTTTTTTCCGTATGCAAGACCCTTATATCTGCACCGTATTTTGCCCTGAGGCTTTCCACTACGGGGCTTATCTCCTCGTCCCCTCTGAGGGCTACCGCTATGATACAGGTGTCCAGAAGATACCTGTACTCACGCCAGCTTTCCATTATCTCAAGGTTGTCCTGCCCCATTATAAGGCAGATTTTTGCATCTCCGTTTGTCTCCAAAAGGTGCTGTACGGTAAGATAGGTGTAGCTGGTGCCCTCCTTTGTTATCTCAAAGTCGGATACGCTTGTCCTTGGCAATGAGCCGAAGCACGCCCTTGCCATAGCCAGCCTTTGAATAGCCTCCGCACCGCCTGTTTTCCTTGTTTTGTGGGGTGGGATGAGACAGGGCATTATTACAAGGCTTGCCCTGTCAAACTGGCTTAAAAACGCCTTGGCTACGGAAAGATGCGCCAGATGTGGCGGGTCAAAGGTGCCGCCGTAAAGTCCGATTATGTTATCCATAGGCTATCAGTCGGGAAGATTTATCTTCTTGTTTTCCTTACTTTCACGGTATAATACTATTTTTCTGCCTATTACCTGTACCGCCTCACAGCCGAGAAGAGGTACAAGCTCCGCCATACACTCCTTAGGGGTGTAGGGTGCGGTTTCCAAAACCGACAGCTTAACTATCTCCCTTGCCTCAAGGGCGTCGCTTACGGTTTTAACAAGGTTTTCGGTTATGCCGCCTTTACCGATTTGCATTATAGTCTCGGTAGTGTTGGCGATACTGCGTAGATACGCACGCTGTTTTGTAGTTATCATCTATTTTTTATCGGAGCCGCAACCGCCGCAGCCGTCAAAGTAGCCGTGCAGGTCAAGGTACTCCTTCCCCTCCTTCTCCTTAAAGCCAAGGGCTCTTGCCAGCACCTTGTCTGTGTCCTCAAAATATGCGTCAAAGCCGCTGTGTCTTTCAATCACGTCAAGACAAGCCTTGCCCGCTATTACCAGGGCAGCCCTGTCCTCGGTACCCTTGGTGTTACGCAGAGTTATTATTCTGCCGCCGCCCTTTATAAACTTAAACAGGCAAACTCCGCCAAGTATACCGTTTATATATATATAGTAGCAAAGAGAGTTATCCTCGTAGCCTATGCCCTCTTTTTCGCACAGCGCCATTATCTCCTCTGCATCCATTACAGGCGTTACCTTTATCATTTTTTTGCCACCTTCTTTTCCACTGCCGCCTTAAGTGCCTTAAGCTCCAGCTCCGTCATACGGCGGCAGGCACCTATCTCCAGGCCGCTGAGACTCAGAGGTCCTATCGCTATACGCTTAAGCTGCATTACCGACAGACCGCAAGCCTCACACATACGGCGTATCTGACGGTTTTTACCCTCGCTTAGCACAAAGCGAAGCACGCTGGCGTTTTCGTTACGGCTTACAAGGCTTAGCTCAACGGGAGCAATCCTCTCACCCTCCAGCTCACGCATTGCACGGATTTTGTCAAGGGCACTGCCCTCCACCAAGCCACGGACGTTTACTATATAGGTTTTACGCAGATGGAAGGAGGGGTGCATAAGCTTATTTGCCAGGTCGCCGTCGTTGGTACAAATAAGCAGACCCTCGCTGTCCTTATCCAGCCTGCCAACGGGGTAAACACGCTCCTTATCGGGAAGCAGGCTGCGGACGGTTGCCCTTCCAAACTCGTCACTCATAGTGGTAACAACGCCCTGAGGCTTGTTTACCAGATAGTACAGCAGGCGTTTTTTGTAAACAACGCTTTTACCGCCGTACATCACCCTGTCCTTGCCTACGGTAACGCTGTCGCCCAGCTTGGCAACCACACCGTTTACCGTTACCTTACCTGCCTCTATTTCCTTTTCTGCGGCACGGCGGGACATAAGTCCGCAGTCCGCCATATATTTTTGCAATCTCATTTGTTCCATAGCTTTGTAAATAAACCTTTTTTCTTTATTGATACGTCTTTTTTCGCCCTGAGAGGTATCTCCCTTACCAGGGTGCCGTTTTCGTATATCTTAAGAGCGGCTATAATCTGACCCTCTTTTACAGGAGCCTTTACCGCCTCTATATCGTACAGCCTTGTAATACTGCTGTCCGTAGGGGTGCAAAGGTATGCGTCCTCCTCACAAACAGCCAGCACCGAGGGCTCCTTCCCCTCCGTTACAGGCACTGCGGCACATTCTCCCACTGAGGCAAGACGCTCCATACGGAAGGCGGAAAAGCCGTAGTCCAGCATAGCCGTATGGTCATCCCAGTCCTTACGGTCGTTAAGTGTAACGGCAACCAGGGTCATACCGTCACGCCTTGCCGCCGTTACCAGGCATCTGCCTGCCGCTAAGGTATATCCTGTTTTTACACCGATAAGCCCCTTATAGCTGCGAAGGAGCTTGTTGTGGTTTACCAGATACCTGGGCGTGTGTCCCTCCCCCTCAAGGGTGATGGAAAGGGTAGACACTACCTCCTCAAACAAGGGCAGCTTAAGGGCGTACGCCGTTATCCGTGCCAGCTCCTCTGCGGTAGTTTGGTGCCCCTCCTCGCTTAGTCCGTGGGGGTTTTTGAAGCAGGTGAACTTAAGTCCCAAAGCCCTTGCCTTGGCGTTCATCAGCTCCACAAAGCTTGCCGTGTCGCCCGCAACGGCTATCGCCAACGCCACGGCTGCGTCGTTACCCGACTCTAAAAGCAGTGCATAAAGCAACTCCCTTTGAGTAAAACGCTCACCCTCCATAAGGTAAACCGAGGAGCCTTCTATCCCCACGGCATCCTTGCCTATCGTTACGGTCTTATCCATATCGCCGTATTCAATGGCAATAGCCGCCGTCATTATCTTGGTGGTGGATGCCATAGGCAAGGGTACGTCCTTTTGATGGGCAAAGAGTATACGGCCCGTCTCCACCTCACACAAAGCGGCAGACTGTGCCCATATCTCTACCCCGCCCTTGCCTGCATAAGCCTGTACCACAAGGGGTGGCGTCCTTTGCTCCGTCCCGGTATCACCGCCGAAAAACGCAAAGATAAGAGCAAACGCCGCAAGACAGCATAAACACGCCAATAATACCTTTTTCACTGTATACAACACCTCTTTGCAACCAGTTTATTGCAAAAAGGCTGTTTTTATGACTATGCCTTAGTTGTTTCCTCGGCACTTTCTTCGCCTGTTTCCTCAGCCGTTTCCCCGGCAGGCTTATTCTTAAGCCCCTTAAGCTTGGCAAATATCTCGGGCAGCTTGTCGATAAGGGTGTTTATGCCCTCTACCGCCTTGCTTACGGGGTTATCCCCTGCCTGGCTTGCCGCTGCAACGGGTGCCTTAAGGTCAACCACCTGCACGTCCGTGCCGTTTACGATAATAAAGCCAAGAGGCGTTACGGAGATACCTGCACCGTTACCCCCTGCAAAATGCTGTTTATCGGCAGTTTCGGGCTTCTTACCGCTGTAATCACCGCCCCCTGCGGCATAGCCTACGCTCACCTTGGAAAAAGGCAGTACCACTACCCGGTCGTTAAGGTGTATAGGCTCACCGATAACAGTGTTGGAGTCTGCCACGGAGCGTATCTTGTTAAGGGCAGTTTCTATCATATGACTTATCATAGGAGTATCCATCATTTTGTTGTATCCCCTTTCTTATCCTTTACCGCTTTTGGCGGTAGCTTTTTATAATTATCATAGCCGCGCTTGCCTGCCAGCGCAATGGCAAGTATCTGCCACACACGGAGAGATATGCCGATATCTACGGCTATATCAGGCTTTTCCGCATAAAAGTCGGGACGGTATTCCGTATATATATCCCCCTCACGGCGGCTACGGTTTTTTACCGACATAGCGGCGGCGTGCATTCCGCTGACTACCCCTGCAAGAGCGCCGTACAGCACCGCTGTTTTTGCAGGGTCCTCCGTTGCAAGGCTTATCCTTAGTCTGTACATATCCAGCCTTGCATATTTTTTGAAACGGCGAAGTATTTGCAAAAGTGCGGTTTTTACCACGGGCAGGGCGTCCTTTATACTGGGATTGCCCCCCGATTTTTTCTTTTTTGCTTTCTTTTTGGTTTTTAGCTTTGGCTTTATTTCAAGCTCCTCACCGTCGGGCTTATATTTATCCAGTATATCCTCAAAGTACAAAAATCCTATCTTGACGCCAAGGGCAGGAGCGCCGCCGTAATAGCTGATGCGCACCCCCAGACGGAGAAACAAGACCAACAGAAGAAGCAGCAAAATACCGCCCAGAATGTAGAGAAAAATCATTCCCCATCACCCGTACTGCCGTCCCCTTCCTTTGCCTCACCTGCGTCCTTTGCCTCAGCCTTGTCCTCAAGACTTATCTGCTCGGGATTGGGCAGCTCGGTCTCGGGAAGGTCTGCAAGAGACTCCAGTCCAAAGCAACGCAAAAAGGCGTCCGTCGTGCCAAAGAGAGTAGGTCTGCCCGGCGCATCAAGCTGTCCCCGCTCTGCAATAAGCCCCTTATCAAGGAGGCTTGCAACGACAAAGGAGGAGTCTACGCCCCTGACCTGCTCGATAAAGCTACGGGTAACGGGCTGGTTGTAGGCAACTATCGCCAGCACCTCCAGATTAGCCTTGGACAAGGGAGGCGCCTTCTTTAGCTCCAGGGCTTTTTTAACGATATCACCCGTTTCAGGCTTGGTGCAAAGCTGGTAGCCGTCTTCAATTTTTATAAGCTGTATACCGCTTTCCTCGGCAGAAAGCCTTGACTCAAGCTCCGATGCCGCCGAGTGTATAGCCTCCGGAGTCTCCCCCGTAAGAGACGCAATACGCTCCACCGTCATAGGTGCGCCTACTGCAAACAGCATCGCTTCCATCTTTTTTACCAGCGTCACTTTTTACCCTCCGTATGTTTTCTGGATAAAAGCAGAAATAGATCATTCCTGCGTTTTTTTACGTCAACTCTGCCACCCTTTACCAGCTCCAGCAAAGCCAGAAAGGTTGCAATTATCTCGTTGCGGCTGTGGCTGTCCTCAAAAAGCTGAAGAAACTCCACCTGCTCGCCCTTTTGCTCCATCCGGTACAAAAAACGGATAACAAATACTATTTTTTCGCTTACGGTGTAGTACTTTTCCTTCTCAAACTTCTCAAACAGCTCCACCGTTTCCTCAGGCAGCCGCTGCTTGCGCAGCTTGATACGCTCAAAAGCCTCGGTCAGCAGGGATACGGCGTGCTCTCTGGTGTAGATGCCGTCACCCTCGTCGGGCTGTTTTGTGTACCTGTCGTAATACACCTCTCCCTGCAGCTTCAAAAACGCCGCCAGCTCCTTGGCACGCTGAAACTCCAGCAAGGCGTCAACCAGCTCCCTACGGGGGTCCTCCGCCTCAGGCGGGGCAGGAAGCAGCATCTTGGACTTGATATGCATAAGCTCTGCCGCCATACGTATAAAGTCGCTGGTTACCTCCATATTAAGCTCCTTCATACTGTTAATATGCGCCATATACTGGTCTGCTATTTCAGCTATAGGGATATCAAATATATCAATTTTGTTTTTGGTTATAAGAGCCAGCAGAAGGTCAAGAGGACCCTCAAAATGCTCTATTTTTAAGTTAAGCGCCTCCATACTAGCCTAAGAACCAGGTTGCCGTCTCATAAACCGCCGTACCCATTTCCCCTGTAAACAAAAGCTTAAAGGGCAGGCATATAAGCATACTCACCGTCTCACACAGCCAGTGGAAGGGGGTAAGCAGTATATCAAGCAGGCGGGGAGATACCCAGGACAGGGCAATTATAGCCAGATAGATGTAGTGGGTGTAGTGACGGATGCCCACGTATCTTACAGCAAGCCTCTGAGGAAGCACGCTGAGAAGTATATTGGAGCCGTCAAGAGGAGGGATAGGAATAAGATTGAACATAGCGTAGCCTACGTTTATTATCATACCCAGATATGCTATGATGCTTACGATACCTACGGCAGAAAGCTCCTCCATAAATATGCCTGCAGCCGCATCCCAGGGAGACGCCTTCCACATCAGCATATACACTGCACCAAACAGGAAGGCAAGGACCAGGTTGGTTACGGGGCCTGCAAGAGACACCAGTGCCATATCACGCTTGGGCTTACGCATATTACGCATATTTACAGGCACGGGCTTTGCCCAGCCGAAGCCGAACAAAAACAAAAACAAAGTACCTATCAGATCAAGATGCTTTATGGGATTGAAGGTAAGCCTGCCAAAGGCCTTTGCCGTGCTGTCACCGCACTTGTATGCCGTGTAAGCGTGGGCAAGCTCGTGCAGGGAAAGCGAAATCATAATAACCGGTATCTCAAGCAACAGTATTATTATGGTGTTTTTAATATCACCGCTGAACAGAATGTCTCTTAACATAGGTATCGCCTATCCTTTCTTAAAAGCAGGGGAAAAGCAAGCAGGCTATTTAAGGGTAATCATGCTCTTTTCCCACATCTCGGGAACGTCCTCACCCATAAGGGTAAGTACGGTTGCGGCAACGTTTGCCAGACCAAACGCACCCTCGTTAGCGCTGTACTTATCACCGTAAAAGCTGTCATATATATAGCAGGGAACAGGGTTAAGGGTATGGCTGGTTTTTGCCTTGGGTCTGCCGCTTTCGCCAAGCTTTGCCTTGCCCGTCTTCTTGTCTATCTCGTACATCTCGTCGGCGTTGCCGTGGTCTGCAGTGATGATTGCAATGCCGCCTGCCCTGTCTACTGCGGCAAGTATCCTGCCAAGACAAAGGTCAAGAGCCTCAACGCCTACGACGGTTGCCTCGAAGCTGCCTGTGTGGCCAACCATATCACCGTTGGGGAAGTTTACACGGAGGAAGCCGAAGTTGCCGTTTTCAAGCTTGTCGATAAGTATGTCGGTAATCTCCGCACACTTCATCCAGGGACGCTGTTCAAAGGGAACAACGTCGGAGGGAACCTCAATATATTCCTCGGTGTTTTCGTCAAAGTAGCCGCTTCTGTTACCGTTCCAGAAATAAGTAACGTGGCCGTACTTCTGGGTTTCGCTTACTGCAAGCTGTCTGATACCCTTGGAAGCAAGAAGCTCACCCATAGTATTGCTTATTTCGGGAGGTGCTACAAGGTAGTGGGAGGGAATGTGCTTGTCACCGTCGTACTCAAGCATACCTGCAAAGAATACGTCGGGGCGACGCTTTCTTTCAAAGGGAACACACTCGTCCTCAAAGGCACGGGATATTTCTATAGCACGGTCACCGCGGAAGTTGTAGAATATAACGCTGTCGCCGTCCTCGATAGTACCAACGGGGGCACCGTTTTCACATATAACGAAGGCAGGAAGGTCCTGGTCTATCTTGCCCGTTTCCTTACGGTAGGTCTCAACAGCCTCGCGGGCGGAAGCAAAGCCTCTGCCCTCACCCAGCACGTGGGTGTTGTAGCCTGCCTCAACCATAGCCCAGTTAGCCTCGTATCTGTCCATAGTAATGGTCATTCTGCCGCCGCCGCTGGCAATGCGTGCATCGAAGGAAGCATCATTAAGAGAGGCAAGGAAAGCCTCAAAGGGGTCAACGTACTCAAGAGCGCTGGTCTCACCAACGTCACGGCCGTCAAGAAGGATGTGGATACGGACACGGCTTACACCCTCTGCCTTAGCACGCTCTACCATCGCCTGAAGATGGCTGATATTGGAGTGAACGTTACCGTCGGAGAAAAGACCTATAAAGTGGAGAGTGCCGCCCTTTACTGCACGGTCTACAGCGGACCTCCAGCTGTCGCCCTCAAACATTCTGCCGCTTTCAATAGCCTGGGAAACAAGCTTGGCGCCCTGTGCAAAAACCTGACCTGCGCCGAGAGCGTTGTGACCAACCTCACTGTTACCCATATCGTCGTCACTGGGGAGACCTACTGCCGTACCGTGAGCCTTAAGAGAAAACTTCATACACTTTTCTGCAAGCATATCAAGGTTAGGAGTGCGCGCCGCATAAACTGCGTTACCCACTTCCCTGTCACACTCACCGATACCGTCCATAACTATTACAAGTACGGGCTTATTTTCGCCGCCAAAAACACCTTTTTTCATAACTAAAATCCACAAACTCCTTTTATATTTTTTATTAATAAACCTAATTTCAGTCACCGGGGGCGAGAAAGCCCGCGGCAAAACCTGTGTATTCATCATATTATACTATATTTTTAAGCGTTTTGCAATAGCTTAGCACACAAACTTTCACCTTTTCGCCTTGACAATAGGGGTGTTTGCTGATATACTTTATAATTGGTAGTTTATGCAAAAACAATGACTTTTTATTTATAAAGAGAAGGTGTGTATATGACGAGAACCGAAGCAAGAGAAGCGGCTTTTATACTGCTTTTTGAACAGAACTTCAAGGACGACCCCGTAGAGGAGACCCTTTCCCTCGCCCGTGAGGCAAGAGAGCTTAAAATAAGCGGTTTCGGCAAGGGGCTTTTTGAGGGTGCTATGGCTAAAATCGGTGAGATTGACGCCCTCCTTGACAGCGCCCTTATCAACTGGCGCAGTGAGCGCTTGAGCAAGGTTGCAAGGACCGCCATGAGGCTTTGTATTTATGAGTTTACCTTTACCGATATGAAGGCGGAGATAGCTATAAACGAGGCGCTGGAGCTTATAAAAAAGTACGACACCCCCGAAAGCGCAAGCTTTGCCAACGGCGTTCTGGGCGGCGTTTACACCACCGTTAAGGCGGAGCAGTAATGGAACGCATTTACAGCGTTGCCGAGCTTACGGGCTTTGTAAAAAGCTACATAGAGGCGTCTCCCCAGCTAAGGAAAATAAGCGTTAAGGGTGAGCTGTCAAACGTTTCTGCCCCCTCGGGCAGAGGGCACGTGTTTTTTACCCTGAAGGACAAGGAGGCAGTGCTTAAGGCGGTGATGTTCGGTAGCCACGCCGAAAGGCTTAGCTTCAAGCCTGAAAACGGTATGACAGTCGTATGCAGCGGCCGTATTTCCGTATACCCTGCAGGGGGTCAGTACCTGCTTTATGCGGACAGCATTACCGTAGAGGGAGAGGGCAACCTGTTCGTTGCTCTGGAGCAGCTTAAAAAGAAGCTGGCGGCAGAGGGGCTTTTTGACACGGCACGAAAGAAAAAGCTACCCAAGATACCTATGCACGTAGGCGTTATAACCAGTGCAACGGGGGCGGCTGTACAGGACGTTATCAACGTGGCAGGCAGGCGTTTCCCTGCGGCGGAGCTTATAATTTACCCCTCCCTGGTACAGGGAGCAGGGGCGGCTGAGATGCTGGCGGCAGGTGTACGCTATTTTAACACCAAACGCCCCGTTGACGTTATCATTATCGGCAGAGGCGGCGGCAGTATTGAGGAGCTGTGGGAGTTTAACAGTGAGCTGTTGGCGAGGACGGTGGCCGCCTCCCGCATACCTGTGGTATCGGCAGTAGGCCACGAGACGGACTTTACCCTGTGCGATTTTGCGGCAGACCTGAGGGCGCCTACACCCTCGGCGGCGGCAGAGATAGTTTTTCCCGACAGGGCGGATATTTTACGCAGATTTGAAAACGCAAGAAGCCGTATGACAAGCCTTTTGTTACAGCGTATAGCCAACGAAAAACGCTTACTTAGTACCTTGGCGGCGTCGCCTGCTCTACGCTCTCCTACCGCAGGCTTTGACGATAAGAGACTGCGTATTGCAGACCTGTCCCACAGGATGGGCACGGCAGTAAAATCCGCACTAGCCATCAAGGGACAGACGGTAAGAGGCCTTGAAGCAAGGCTTGGCAGTGCAGGCGCAAGCAGGTTTAAGCTATACGGTATGCGGCTTGACTCCCTTAAGGAAAAGCTTTATGCCCTTGACCCCTTGGCTGTTCTTGAGCGTGGCTATGCGGCGGTGTTTGACGCCGAGGGTAACGCCGTTGTTACGGCGGCTAAGATAGAAAAGGGTAACACCCTTAAGCTGCGGTTTGCAGACGGCAGGGTTAAAACTACGGCAGACGAGGTAGAGATATGGAACAAATGACATTTGAAAGTGCCCTTGCAAGACTTGAGGCAGTGGTTCGTGAGATAGAAGGGGGCAAGGCTCCCCTGGATAAGACCCTGGCGTTGTTTGAGGAAGGCAAGACCCTGGTGGAGTACTGCGAAAAGGTGCTTACCGAGGCGGAGCAAAAGGTTACCAAGGTTGGTGACGAGGGCTAGCCTTCCGTAAAAAGAAAAGGGGTATTTAAGATGAACGGCATAGAAAAGGAACTGAAGGAAACCGCCCTCCTTGTAGAGGCGGAGATGAAAAAAATACTGGAACGGAGAGCCGTGGACAGAAAGGGCTACGAAAGGCTTAAGGAGTCTGTAGAGTACTCGGTTTTTGCAGGGGGCAAACGGATACGCCCCTATCTGTGCGTGCTTACGTGCAGGGCCTTTGGCGGCAGTGCGGAAAAGGCGCTTCCCTACGGGGCTGCCCTTGAGTTTATGCATACCGCATCCCTTATCCACGACGACCTGCCCGCCATGGACAACGACGACCTGAGACGTGGCAAGCCCTCCAACCACAAGCAGTTTGATGAGTACACCGCCATACTGGCAGGCGACGCTTTGATGATAGAAAGCTTTGGCGCTATTGCAGGGAACAGCCTTTGCACGGCAGAGCAGAACGCAAGAGCCGTAAGCGTGCTGGCAGACTGTGCAGGTATGGACGGGATGTGCGGCGGGCAGGAGCTGGATTTGTACTGCGAAAAGCGTGCCGTAGAGCTTGAGGCGGTGGAAAAGACCCATCTGCTTAAGACGGCGGCTATGATAAAGGCGGCGGCAGAGCTTGGCTGTATTGCCGCAGGTGCTACTGACAGCCAGACCGAAAACGCCGTTGCTATGGCAGAGGAGATAGGACTGGCTTTTCAGATAATAGACGATATACTTGACGCCACCGCAGAGGGTGGCAAGCTGGGTAAAACGGTGGGCAAGGATGCGGCGGCAGAAAAGAACACCTACGTTACAAGGGCAGGTATGGAAAAGGCAAGGCTTAAGGCGGAGGCACTTACAAAAAGCGCCGTAAGCAGGGCGGAGGCTATCGGAGGAGAGACGGGCGAGACCCTTAAGGGACTTTGTGAATATTTGCTTTGCAGAGAGTATTAATATACATATTTTGCATAAAAACCCTTGAAAAAGTGAAAAAACAGTGTATAATAGATATGGGGCTTGTATAACAAAGTCCATATTTACGGAGATATATTTTGAGTATACTAAAAGACATTAAAGGCCCCGGTGAGCTTAAAGGGATGAGCGTTAAGGAGCTTAAGGCTCTTGCTGACGAGGTAAGAGAAAAGCTTCTTGAGATAGTGCCCGTTAACGGCGGACACCTTGCCTCTAACCTTGGCGTGGTGGAGCTTACCATCGCCCTGCACTCGGTACTTAACTCGCCCGAGGACAGGATAATATGGGACGTTGGTCACCAGGCTTACGTACACAAGATGCTTACGGGCAGATACAAGGACATAGACAGCATACGCACCTACGGGGGCTTGTCGGGCTTCCCCAAAAGGGCAGAAAGCCGGCACGACAGCTTTGGCGTAGGTCACGCCAGCACCTCGGTGTCGGCGGCGGTAGGCCTTGCGGCGGCAGACGCACTGGCAGGCAAGCAAAGCTTTACCGTTGCCGTTGCAGGGGACGGCGCCTTTACGGGCGGTATGATATACGAGGCACTTAACAATATTGCCGAGCAGGAGTTGCGGCTTATAGTTATCCTCAACGATAACGAGATGGCTATAGCGCCTAACGTGGGCGGTATCAACCGCTATATGAGAAGGCTTAGCACCAGCACCAGATATCTGGGCTTTAAGTATAAGCTTAAGCGTTTTTTTGCCGCTATCCCTCTTGTGGGCAGACCCCTTACCGTAGCGGCAAGGGCGGTAAAAAACTTTGTAAAGCGTCTTGTGTGGCGTGACAATATGTTTGAAAGTCTGGGTCTTAACTACTACGGACCCGTTGACGGCTACGATATATCCCACCTGCAGGCGGTGCTTCGTGACGCAATGCGTGACAAAAAAAGCAGTATTATCCACGTACGCACTCTTAAGGGCAAGGGCTTTGCCCCTGCTGAGGAGTCGCCCGAGAAATATCACGGCGTACCCAAGGGCGGTGTATTTAAGGAAAGCAGTGGCTTTTCCTCTGTTTTCGGTGACATAATGGTAAAGCAAGGGGCGGCAGACGGTAGTCTTTGCGCCATTACTGCCGCTATGTGCGACGGTACGGGGCTTAGCTCCTTTGCGGAGCGGTATAAGGACAGGTTTTTTGACGTTGGTATTGCAGAAGAGCACGCCCTTACCTTTGGGGCAGGTCTTTCTGCAGGGGGTATGCACCCCGTATTTGCGGTGTACTCCACCTTTGCCCAGCGTGCCTATGACCAGCTTATACACGATGCGGCACTGCAAGGTCTGCCTATGATTCTTGCACTGGACAGAGCAGGAATAGTGGGGGAGGACGGCCCTACCCACCACGGTCTGTTTGACGTGGGCTTTATGCTGCAGCTTCCGGGCAGCTCCCTTTGGTCGCCTGAGAGCTACGAGGATATGGAAATTGCCTTTGGCGATGCCTTTAGCTTTAAGGGGCTTACCGCTATCCGTTACCCCAGAGGCAGTGAAAAGAGCTACGACCGCAGTGTTTTCCGTAGCTGCGGTACCGTATCCTATGCGGATTTCGGCAAGGGTCAAAAAAAGATAGCCCTTATTACCTACGGCAGGACCGCCTATAACGCTATAGAGGCGGCAAAGCTGATTGTAAACGAAAAGGATATATCTGTAAGAGTTATTAAGGTGCTGAGGCTTAAACCCCTTGAGGCGGAGACCTTTGAGGGGCTTATTGCCGGCTATGATACCCTTTACTTTTTGGAGGAGGGTGTTAAGTGCGGCGGCTTTGCCGAGCATATTACGGCACTGCTTACGGAAAGAGGTCTTTCCGCAGGCAGAAATATAATCATCCGTGCCGTGGATGAACGCTTCGTTTCCCACGGGGAAACGGGCAGGCTGTTTGAGGAGTGCGGATTTGCACCCGAGCAGATAGCCGAGGAGATTATAAATAAAACGGGAGTTTAGAAAATATGGAGCTTAAAAGAGCAGACGTTGCCCTTTGTGAGGCAGGCTTTGCGGAAAGCCGCACTAAAGCCAGGGAGCTTATTAAAGAGGGGCTTGCCCTTATAAACGGTACGCCTATAGAAAAACCGTCCCAGCTTGTTGACCCTATGGCACAGTTTTCCCTTAATCTGGATACCCCTGTTGACGTTTCCAGAGCAGGACAGAAGCTACGGGCGGCTATCGAAGCCTTTAAGCCCGAGATAGAGGGCAAGGTGTTTTTGGACATAGGTGCCTCTACAGGCGGCTTTACCCAGTGCCTTCTGGAGCACGGTGCCGCCAAGGTTTACAGCGTGGACGTGGGTACCGACCAGCTACACCCCAGCCTGCGTGAGGACGGCAGAGTTGTGGTAATGGAGGGGGTTAACGCCCGTACTCTTAGCGCTGATATGTTTGACACGCCTATCGACGGCGTGGTTATGGACGTTTCCTTTATATCCCAAACCCTTATCTATCCTGCAATAGCAGGTCTTATCAAGGCAGGCACGCCTATGATCACCCTGGTTAAGCCTCAGTTTGAGGTGGGCAGGGAGAACGTGGGCAAAAAGGGTATTGTAAAGGACAAAAAAGGTTCCCTTTTACAAATGGTTTTACTTAAGATTGACCTTGCCGCTAAGGATAACGGCTTTAAGGTGGAGCAAACTATTCCCTCCCCCATCAAGGGCAGTAAGGGAAATACCGAATATTTAACGCTTTTTTATAAGCAATAGGGGCTGATTATATTGATGATACGAAAAGCGGCGCTGATACCCAATATAACGAAAACAGGCGCTCTTAAATGCGCCCTTGCCGCCGCAGAGATACTGGAACGGAACGGGGCTGAGGTTTACACCGACGAGGGTCGCCTTTCCAACTTCTCCGCCTTTAACGACAGGATAAAGGCATTACCGCAAAACGAGCTTTACGACGTTTGCGACGTGGTTATCGTTTTTGGCGGTGACGGCACCGTTCTCGGCGCGGCAAAGCGTGCGGCAGAAACAGGCACGCCTCTGCTGGGTGTCAACTTTGGCCACGTAGGCTATATTACCGAGCTGGAGGCAAGCGAGATTGAAACCCTGGAGCGTCTTTGTACGGGTGACTACAGGGTTGAGGACAGGATGCTGTTGGACGTAAGCATAGGCAAAAACGGCAAACAGCTTTTCTTTGCCCGTGCCTTTAACGAGACCGCTATTACAAGAGGTATCGTTTCCAGGCTGGCAGACTTTACCATAAGCTGTGACGGCAACCTAGTCAGCCGTTACAGGGCAGACGGCATTATCGTGGCAACTCCTACGGGCTCTACCGCCTACTCTATGGCGGCAGGCGGTCCCGTTATAGACCCCACGCTGGAGCTGCTTAGCGTTACCCCCGTTTGCTCCCATTCTCTGGACGCCGCCCGTACTCTGGTGTTCAGACCCGACTCCACCATTAAGGTAAACGTTCCCTCTGCCAAGCACGCAGAGGCGGTCGTTACGGTGGACGGACGCTCTTATTTCAGACTGAACGATAATGACCTGGCGGTTTCCATAAGCCGCTCCGACAAAAAGGTCAGACTTATACGCTTTAAGAACAATTCTTTCGGTAACACCCTGTACCAAAAGTTTGGCAAGGGCTGATACACCGTAAAACGAAGGGAGTGTTTTGTTGATGAAAAAATCCCAACGCCACGCAGCCATTCTTGACCTTATCCAAAGGGAGATCGTACGCACTCAAGAGGAACTGCTTGACCATCTTAAAAGGCTTGGCTTTGATACCACCCAGGCAACCGTTTCCAGAGATATCCGTGACCTTAAGATAGTTAAGGCGGCGGACGGTAACGGCGGCTACAGGTATTCTGCCGCTTTGTCTGTTAACGACGATGATTTTGCCGCCAAGCTGGGCACTATATTTACCGAGACCGTTTACCGTGTGGACTGCGCCTGTAATATGGTTGTTATCAAGACCTATGCAGGGATGGGCAGTGCGGCAGGTGCGGCAGTGGACGCTATGAACCTTGAGGGGGTTGTGGGCACCCTGGCAGGGGACGATACTATGTTTATCGTTGCCCGCACCAACGAGGACGCCAAGGAGATATGCCAACAGCTTTCAAGGCTTTTGAAATAAAGGGGTAGTGTGCTATGCTATCGTCACTTCACATTGAAAACGTGGCGCTTATTAAAGAAAATACGCTGGTGTTTGCAGGCGGCTTCACCGTGCTTACGGGTGAGACGGGGGCAGGCAAAAGCATTATATTGGACGCCCTTTCCCTGCTTTGCGGAGCAAGGAGCGACAAGGAGATTATCCGCAGCGGTGAGAGCTACGCCTTCGTAGAGGGCTGCTTTGATTACTTTGACCAAGGCACTCTGGACAAGCTGGCAGACCTGGGGGTCAGACCGGACGAGGACGGTGCCTTGTATTTAAGCAGGCGGATCTCTGCCGACGGAAGAAGTGTGGCAAGGATTGGAGACAGACAGGTTCCCTCCTCCAGACTCCGCGCCGTGTCGGAGCTGCTTATTGACATCCACGGTCAGCAGGACACCCTGCTTTTGGCGGACAAAACCAAGCATCTGCCCCTTATAGACAGCTACGCAGGCAACGATACGCTCCTTGGTGACTACCGTGCCTGCTACAAGAGATATACCGAGCTGGCAGAGAAGATAGAGGCAGAAAAAGAAAAGGCGGCAGACGCCTCCTTCCGTAAGGAGATGCTGGAGTTTAAGCTTGCCTCCCTTAAGAAGGCGAAGCTAAGGAGCGGCGAGGAGGAGGAGCTGGATACGGCGAGGAAAAAGCTCCGTGCCGCTGAGAAGATTGCAGGCAACGCAGGAAGCGCCTTTGACCGACTGTATAATCAGGAGGGGGCGGCAAGCGAAAGGGTTTACGCCGCAATGAACGCACTGGCGGCTTTGAGGGACGACTTGCCCGAGGCAAGGGAGCTTTACGACAGGCTTGACAGCGTTAAGTGTGAGATAGACGATATTGCCGACACCTTGAAGGACTATGCCGCTACCGATGCGGACAGTGCGGCGGCTGAGCTTGACGAGGTAGAAAAAAGGCTGGAGCTTATATCGGAGCTTAAGCGTAGGTTTGGCACTGATTACGAGGGGCTTTTAACTGCCCGTGACAGCCTTCTTGAGGAGCTGGCAAGGATAGAGGGCAGCGACGAATATATAGAGGAGCTGGAGGCAGAAAAAGCCGCCTGTAAGGCAGAGCTTCTGGCGAAAGGCACGGCTCTTGGCAGAACACGCCGAGAGGCGGCGGTAAGGCTGGAAAAGCGTGTGGCAGAATGCCTTGGGGAGCTGGATATGCCCTCGGTAAGCTTTAAGGTTGCTTTTACCGAAACGGAGCCTCAGGCAGGGGGTATGGACGAGGCGGAGCTTCTTATTGCACCCAACGCAGGGGAGGCACCAAAGCCTTTGTCAAAGATAGCCTCCGGCGGTGAGCTGGCAAGGATTATGCTGGCGTTTAAGACCGCGCTGGCTGAAAAAGAGGGCGTTTCCGTAATGGTGTTTGACGAGATAGACACGGGTATATCGGGCAAAACCGCCCAAAAAACAGGTCTTGCCCTTAAGAGGCTGTCAGTGGGTGAGGACAGGCAGGTGCTTTGCGTTACCCACTCTGCCCAGATAGCGGCTTTGGCTGATACCCATTTGCTTGTAAGCAAGCACGAGATGGACGGCAGAACGAAAAGCCTTGTCAGTGCCCTTAGCGAAGAGGAGCGTGTGCTGGAACTTGCCCGTATTATAGGCGGCATAAGCTTTGGCGACGCCACCATCGAAGCGGCGAAGGAGCTGCTTAAGGAGGCAGCAAAGCTGTGAAAAAGAGAATAGCCGCCCTATTCCTTACGGTTACGGGTGTGGCGTGGCTTACGTTTATATTTTCCAATTCCGCAAAAAGCCGTGTGGTATCCTCCGCCCAAAGCGCACCCTTGGAAAACCTGTTAAAGCCCTTGCTGGATGCCCTCGGTATAGAGGATACAAAGTACTTTGCCCAGCTTATCGTCCGTAAGGGTGCCCATATAACCGAGTTTTTTGTGCTTACCCTTATTTGCGTTTTCGTGCTGTATCTGTTTGGTAAAAGCCTGAAGGAAAGCCTTGTGCTGTCTTCCCTCTTTGGTATCACTGCCGCTTGTGCCGACGAGCTTATACAGATCTTCTCCCACCGCGGAGCCAAGGTGACGGATGTGTTTATAGATAGCATAGGCGTGGCTCTTGCGGTTTTGCTGTTTTGGCTGATAAGCAAAAAAATTAAAAAATGAAAAAGTCGGAG
>JAZSQJ010000006.1:0-28903 GCA_045537905.1 Eubacteriales bacterium | reverse complement strand
CCAATTTGGAATTTGAAAACTACATTAAATCAGATTACCTTGCAAATCTATAAAGCAAAATCCCGAGGCGGCCGCCTCGGGATTTTGCTTTATAGATTTGCAAGGTAATCTGATTTAATGTAGTTTTCAAATTCCAAATTGGGGAGTCTCTTGGGTGGGGTTACCGACTCGTCCCACACGTTGGTAAAGCCTTTTACGCATATTACGCCCTTTTCAACCACGCTGATATGGTTTACCACATAGTCGGTGTGAGAGTCTGTAAACTCCTTATGGGTAAAGGCTTCCTTTATCTCCAGGGTTTCGGCTTGTATAATCTCCCATTTCCGTTTTGCGATCCGGCATATTATATGTCGGTTGTCAAGAGAGGTAAATCCGTATGCAGTAGCAGGGCGTTTTTCCTTGACAACTTCCCCGGTGTTAATATCAATAAGCTGTAACGCCCTCTCCCTTTGGTGACACAACACCGTGTTATCGTTTACGAAAACACTTGTTACGCCCCGTTTGCTTTTCGTCCTCCAAACGCCCTTGCCCGTTTTGGCATCAAGGCAAAACAGACCGCTTTCCCAAGTTTGAGCAAAAACAAATCTGCCGTCAAAGGATACCGCTATACCGTACTGGCTAAGATGGTAGGCGCTTAGGTATTTACATTTCCAAAAGTATTCCTCGCCCTTTCTGTAACGGACCTTTACGTCCGCAGAGGCCCCCTCGGCATTGAAACAGACTTGCACGTATTCGATTTCTCCCCCCGAATACCTGCTTGTCCAAGGGCTGGCACAAGGACTGCAAGCCGTATAGTTTTTATGATGCTCTATTACCATAGCTTAACCCTTTCTCTCCCGAGAATGCTCCTCAATAAAAGCGTTTACCCTTTGGTACAGCTCGTCCATCGTAGACATATCCGTAAGGGGGATTTCCGCTTCCACGGCTTTGTCTGTCTCCTCGTCAACAATGATTGAAAAACTTTTTTCATCTGTCTCAATCAAAAACTCGTGTCCGTTTTTCTCCAACCCTATATCCACGGTGTCGTTATAATACTCCATATTAATCAGCTTATCAAAAACAAGATTAAACTCAAAGCCGTCCTGCCTGTAAGCGGTATATACCTCTGCAAACAGGTCACAGAAAGAAGACACCCTTTCCTTTTCAAGCTTCTCTCACCGCCTTTACACGCCAAAGCGAAATTAAATCCTTCTCCATTTTAAGCTAAGAGCTTGGATAATACTGCCCTCATAGGAGAGGTCGGCTTTTTCCATATAAGAGTCTGCCCAGAATACACTTTCGTTTTCAACAATCAAGGAGGCGTCAAAAATCTCTCTGGAGCAGTTTGAGCCGGCAGGCATAATCTTAAGCATTTGGACTCCCTCAAAGCATAGCTCTGCCACGCCGTACCATCCGGTGTTGTCAAAAACTGCATTAACTTGGGCTGTTTCGTTGTTTTCCGAATAACTTATTTTTTCAAGAGTGCTGTCGTGAAAGCCTGCGAATTTCTCCATAAAGCTATCAGCATCCTCTTGTGTAAGAACGTAATTCCACTCCGCAGCGTCCTTAGGCTGGCGAAGGGAAATATTATAATCCTTGACAGGCACGGACCTTGACCTTAAAAGCTCCGCAAGAAAAGCATAGTTCTCGCACACGTCTGCATATCCTCGCATTTGCTTTACGTCGGTATATTCAATTCCCTTTTCCTTGCAAAAGCTTTTATACTTAAGCAGCTCTGCCCCTTGATAAAGCTTAAAGTCCTCACTTTCGAGCTGGATTGTCTCCACAAGAGGCTTTGCGTTTTCTTGGCTCTTGTCCAGATAGTCAACCAACTCAAAGGCATCGGTAGCAGGGTTTAATACAAGGTACTGCAAAAACCAACCCACGC
Organism: Eubacteriales bacterium; assembly: GCA_045537905.1. Taxonomy (GTDB): domain Bacteria; phylum Bacillota; class Clostridia; order Oscillospirales; family CAG-382; genus SIG636. The sequence goes on along the minus strand of JAZSQJ010000006.1, from coordinate 27,036 downwards.
CCAGCGTTGAATATACCATAGACTTATAATACGTATTGTTTTTCTTGTCAAAAACTCTGACGAACATAAAATGCCCTTTCCCTCTTTAATCCAATACTCCGTAGCCCTTTTCGCCAAGCTTGCTTAGCGCCTTTGCTTCCTTTTCCGCCTTGACGAAAATATAGTCCGTGTCGTAGGTAGAAACTGCCAGCAGCTCTATCTTTTCTTCTGCCAGAACACGGGACAGCTCTGCCAGCACCCCTATCATAGAAAAATCCAGACTGCCCTCTATACGGAACGCCCTCCAGCCGTCTACCCGTTCCTTTGTGTTTTCGGGAACGTTTTCGGTCAGGCATATTAGAGAGCTTTCGTTATCCGTTTTACCGATAAAGCAATAGTCTGCGCTAAAATCCACCTCTGTATAATCCAATACCTTGCATACCGTAAAATTTCCCTTTATTTTCCTTATCTGCATTATCAATTCCCTCTGTAATCAGTATCAATATTGCCTTAGTTTTATAACATTGTACCATATTTTCCTGTCCTTTACAAGGGAGCTGTTTTGGAGTCTATTGATTTTTTCAAATTTCATGATATAATTGTCTTATTCTTAAGCTTTATATTACAATTTGGTGAGGGGCTATGATGTTTATAAAAAAGCTGATCAATGCAATAAGCCGTCAAAGAGACGAAAGGCTTACTTCCTTTGACAAAATACTGCTCCGCCTGAGCAGAATGCGTGAAACAACGGAATACGAAATTTTAAGAGGAGAGCCTACCACCCTCTCCCTTTACCGTATCACCTATTCCCTAGACAGGGAGAGGGTCCTTGAAAAAAGCGTCGTGTGCGATAAGGAGGCTATCATTGCCCTGCTCAACTCCTGTAACGTGCTCCGTTGGGACGGGTTCCACGGTAAGCATCCCAAGCACGTGCGGGACGGTACGATGTTCAGCTTTAAGGCTACCGTCAACGAAGGTCTGACGGTTAAAGCCGACGGCTCGGAAAACTTTCCCAAAGGGTACCGAGAGCTTATCCGTGCTTTGAATAGTCTTCTCAAAGAAACAGACGCCTGATGGAAGCGTTGCAAGCCGTCGCAAAACAAAACGCCCTGTCACAGGGACGATTACACTCCTTTTATACAAAAAAGACTGCATTCATATCCCTTTGGATACGCTTGCAGTCTTTTATTTTTACGTTATTCAGTTAGTCGCACAAGCCTGGCGTATTGCAATAAAGTCTGCGCTGGAAACTACACCGTCGCCGTTGTAGTCTGCTCTTCTGAGGGCGTCGCCCGTAAGAAGGGCGGAGGCGTTACAATGACTCTTTACCTGAATATAGTCGGTAGAGGATATTATCTTGTCGCCGTTGGCGTCGCCGGGGATACTGCGGGTTTCGTAGGTGAAATAGGCACCGCAGCTTATGGTGCCGTTTTTGGGGTCGGCGCCCACAAAGGTAAGAACGTCGCCAAGCTTGGCGCCGCCTATATACTTGCCGTTTTTAAGGCTGTTACAAGCACTGTTGGTGGTATCCTGATGCACGGCTATAAGTATCTCGTCAGACGCTATGGTAACGTCCGTAACGCTTGTACCGGGACAAACGTCGATGGCCTTTATAACGTAAGCCCCTTCCGTTGCATCGTACTTAGCGATGATATTGGTGGTCCACTTATGGTTAGCCTTATCGGCAGTAATGGTGCCGAAGGAGGGTGTAAAGATATTGCAGTTTGCATTGCTTACCTTCTTGTTAAAGGCGGTAACGTAACAGCCCTCGCTTACAAGAGTGCCCTCGCCCTTTCTTGCGATAAGAGCGTTAAGCTCGTCTGCACAGGTCTTCTTCTGCTGATAGGTAGAGGTAGAGGAAGCAAGAAGACTCTTGGCGGTGGCATACTTTGCACGGATAAGAGAAAGAACGCTTTCACTGTAGTCGCCAAAATAGATAGCGTCTGCAGCGGCAACTGCTTTGTCAAGTCCGTCTATCTGGGTGGAGGATATCTGCACCACTCTGTCGGTGTTGTTCTTGATATAACCTGTAACCGTAGTAGAGCCGGAGGTATACTTAACCTTGAGTCTGCCGTTGGAGCAAATATCTGTAACCTCAAACATAGTGAAACGGGGCATAGTGTAGTTGTAGGCAGTGCCCGTTTCGGTGGTATAAACGTACTTAGAGCTGTTGGTGGCAACGTAAAGACCGGGGGTGGGGTTAGTACCGCTGTAGTCGATAGCGGGAACGGAGGACACGTCCTTGTAAGGAAGCACGCCGTAGCCGCTTATGTAGCCGTAGCTTAAGGAGTAAGACTTAAAATAAGTACCGCCGCCGTTGTCCTCAAGACCTGCAGCATCGCTGGTGTTACCCTCTATAGTGTAAACCTTGGAGCTGTCGGAATAAACAACGATGCCTATGTGATCCTCACCGGAGGAGCCGCCTTCCCAGTCAAAGAATATAAGGTCACCGGGCTGAGGCTTGTACGTACCGCCGTTTTGGGCGGAATACTTAAAGCGTCCGTATCTTCTGAGCTGGTTTGCCCACTGAGAGCAGCTAACCTCACACCATATATACGCACTGTTGCCTGTGTTTTTACGGCACCAATCGTCATAACCCATCTGGTCAGAGCAACGGGACTGGTAAAGCGCCCAGGAAACGAAGGTAGCGCACCAAGGGTAGTCACTGCCGCCGTATCCGGCACCCCAGTCGCCCATATTATAACAGTACTCGGTGTAGTTACTGCTACCGCCTGCGGTACCGCCCATGGCGCTGGTGGAGTTGCCCTCCTCGTAGCCTGTCTGGGAGAGGGCGATAGCCAAAACGTCGGTAACGCCGTCACCCGTAAGGGTAACACGCTGATAATTAGAGTAATACTTACCCGCCTTATAGGAAGAAGACGCACCGTTTGCACCTGTGCGGTAAGTAGCGGCATTAACGGGTGCGCCTATCTCAAAGGCAATGGAAAAAACCATATTCAATGCCAAAAGCAAAGAGAATGCTCTTTTGATGTTAAATTTCATAAAAACCTCCGCAAATATATACAACTTCGTTATTATAGCATATGTTTTTGCCTTTGTAAAGGCTTTTAATGGCGTTTTTCTTTTAAGCTTTGTTTTGTGACCGCCCTTTGCCCTCAGCTATTAAAATACTTTGCTATCTCGTCCATTCGGCTCTCTTGCTTCACCGAGAAAGGGCAACGGTCCTCACAATGGCCGCAGCGCAGGCAAGACGCGGCGTTTACGGACAGCTTTGTATAATGGTTTGCGGCTATGGTATCCCCTGCCAAAGCAAGGTCGTAGTATTTGTTTACCAGTCCGATATCGATACCCGCAGGACAGGGCTGACAATGGTTGCAGTAAACACAGGTGCCTGTAACCGTATCGGCTGTAAAGCTGCCGATAACAGAATAGTCTTTTTCTTCGTCAGTAGCAGTGAGGAACCCCAGCAGGGTATCCAGGTGCTCCATAGTCTGAACACCGGGTACTGCGGTCAGCACGCCCGGACGGTCTATGGCGTATTGCAGGCATTGGTTATGGGTAAGGGCTACGCCGAAGGGTGATTGCTCGGCAGAAAGAAGCTGACCTGCAAAGAAAGGCTTCATAACCGAAATGCCTATCCCTTCCCTCTCGCAGCGGCAGAATAACCCAAAGCGTTCATCCACAGAGCCTATGCCGTACTCGTCACCCTTTTCAAAATCGTAAGCAGGGTTCAGCGAAAACATCATCATATCCACAAGCCCCGTATCAATGATGCGGTTAGCCACCCTCGGAGTGTGGGAGGAAAAGCCTATGTGTCGGACAACGCCCCGAGCTTTTAACTCTTTGATATAATCCAAAACGCCTATCTCGCAGAGCTTGCCGTAATCCTCGTCATCGTCCACGCAATGCAAAAAGCCAAAATCCACGTAGTCCGTGCCAAGCTGCTCCAGCTCCCAAATAAAGGTCTTTTTTATGGTGTCAAAATCACGGCACCAGCCGTACTCACCATTTTCGTCGTATACTGCGCCGAAATGCACCTGTAAGAACACCTTATCACGGCAATCTCTGATGGCTCTGCCAATAGGCGCATAGGACGCACCTGCCGTGCAAAGGTCAAAAAAATTTATTCCGTTATCTATAGCCTTGCGGATAATTGCCTCAATCTCCTCTGCAGGCGTCTTTCCGATACCGCCCATACCAAGACCAAGCACGCTGAATTTCTCGTTTTCATTACCGCGAGGTAATTTTCTGTATTCCATATTACGCCCTCCAAGCTATGGTTTTACAAGAGGACACCCGTCCCCGTTATATACGTTATCCTTGTTTACGGCTTGGCAAGGGAATCCATATAGGAAACAAGCCCCTCACCGCCAAAGGAATGGTAGGCAAGCACTCTGCCCTGCTCGGGATAAAACACAAGCATCTGACCGTACATTCCCCCTTTGCCGTAGCCGCCACCAGGGGTCCTTGAAAATTCATAGCCCTCCCTCAACACGGTGTCAACCCACTCCGCCGAAAGAAGCCGTTTTCCTTCGTATACCCCTCGGTTAAGATACAAAATGCCAAGCTTGGCAAGGTCCTCCGTGTACACGTACAGTCCCGTGGCTCCCATCGGGTACCCCTTGGGGCATTTGCTCCACGCCATCTCGCGAAAGCCCAAGGGGAAAAACAAATGCCGCAGTAAATAGTCGTCCATTTTCTCACCGATTTTTGCGCTGAACACTCTGGACAGCAAATAATAAGCGGCGTCTCCGTATCGTCTTTCGGTACCGGGAGCGTATTCGGGCCCCGTGCCAAACAGGTAGCCCAGATAGTCCTCACCTGCTATATCCGTTTGGTTTTCGGCGTCTATGTCAAGGCTTCCGCCTGCAAAGCCGGCACTGTGGGTAAGCAGGTGATGCACCGTCATCGGCTCCCACAGAGGGTCTATGCCGGAGGGCAACACCTCCCTCAGGATATCGCAAACCCTTTCCTCTACCCGAAGAAGCCCTCTGTCCACCAGCATCCCGATAGCTGTTACGGTAAAGGCCTTGGCAACGGAATAGCTGTTTTGCGCTCCGTTGGCAGGGGTTACCACCACCGTTTGGCTGACTCCCTTTTCAACAAGCGTTATTTTATAATAGGTACATGCCCCGCTTTTTGCCCTTTCCGCCAGCCTGTCAAGCAAAGGCTTCGTGTCCTTCATTTTTCACACCCCTCGTTCTTTTCTTTAATTGTACCACAAAAACAAAAAAACCGCAACCCTGCATTAAGATTGCGGTTATTTCAGTGTCAAAACTGTGCTATTCTTTACCGTAAAAGATAGGGTAAACGGCTTGGACATGGCGACATGAGCACCACGGCGAATATCTACAGCCACCTCGATGCCGTAACGAAAGCAGACGCCGGCGCGGCGATGAGCAAGGCGCTGGGGTGAGAAGAGCATAAGGAAAGGGCTGACCGTGAGGTCGGCCCCCAGCTTGATGATAAACCTTGTCATCAAGCCGGCAGAGTGCTGAGAAAGAGTACAGACAAGACGAACCGAGGCGAAAACTGTAATGCCACCCCACAAAAATACATTTTTGCGGGGACCCCGGAGTACTGCGAGCCGAGGTTCGTTTTGAACGAAAAAATACAAAAAATGCAGAAAATTCTAGGAATAACGCCTTGAATTTTCCTCTTTATGAATATAAATTTTTGCCTTTTTCGTGTTCTGTGCTTTTATCAGCGGTCTGAGGAGGGAGCGTAAAACGCTACCCTCCCCGGGTTGTTTATTTGAGGTGATTGCTATGCACGCGTTTTTTATTAATACGTCAAAAAAAGAATTAAACAGTTATCAGGTTCTTTTGGATATGCATCTGGAAGACCACAGCCTTGTTATGCTGGAAAAGCCTTTGGCTGATTGGCTGGATGACAAAAAGGGTTATCTTGAATGTGCCAACACGATGGGTGAGATGATAGACGGCTACAAAGAACTGGGCAATGACTTTAGTTTGATTATATACGTTGATTTAGTAGAAAACGGGCTTTACTCGGGTATAAAAAAGGAAGCGGAAAGCGAAACGAAGCGTCAGGAGTATATGCACGCTTTGGAGCTTTTGTATACCCATTTTATGAAGCACACGCTGGTGTCCCGGCTTGAAAATACCGGCAGAAAGCCTAAAAACGTGCTCATAATGTTCGGTGCAGAGCATGAAATTTGCATCAAAGGCACCGCTGAGAGCGGAGTGAGGGACAAAGGTGTTGCTGAGGCGGTTCTGACGTTGCTTGGTATGCCTGACGACGACGTGCTGAAAGCGAAGGCAAAGGCTGTAGCCGAATCCGGTGTTGCAGATATGGGGAAAGCCTTTCGTCACGAGATAGAAAAAATCAAGGCGGAAGAGCTTATGCCTTTGGATACCCTGGTTGAGTACGGAGAGGTATTTAACGTCTGGTTTGACCGTATTGCCATCGACGGTAAGGTAGAAACAGCAAACGAGGAGCTGTATACGAGCCTGCGTAGAATTTTCAACGCCGACTTGGGCAGAGGCGGAATGAGCACCGTGATTTGTCCTTATGACAGCGTTGCCTGCGAGGGGAACAAAATGGAGCGTGCTTGCAGTGGGCTTAACATAGTTATTTATCTGCTGGGCTGTCTGGAGCGTGGCACTGTATTTACATCCTCCGAAAGCGGAGCAGCGGTAGCGCCTTATATACAGCACTCTCCTGAAAAGATAACCGATGTGCTTAGGAAAAAACACGGAATTTACACTTCGGTTAACAAGGATTTGGCGAGCTTGGAGGGTGCAGACAAACGGCTGGGCCTATATCCCCCCCTTGACGACTTTAACCACGAAAAATTTGGGCTTGATAAGTTTGGCAGTGAGCTTAGTGATTTGGTGGTTGCCCATACCGAGACAAAAAAGGATAAGAAAAAGAAAAAAGAAGACGACGCCGATAAGGATGACGGAACCAAGACCGAGGACAAGGATGGCGAAGCCAAGCCCATCCTGATTACCTACGAGGGTGTAGAGGTGAAAAAAGAACAGCGTGCGAGGAGATCTCTGTTTGGAATTGATGAATACGAGCCCTTTGACTGCTTCTGCGAAAAGGCTCAGGACGATATAACCGGACCTGACCCTACTCCCGATGATTACAAAAATTATTCCTTAAAAATCAGAAAGCACCATTTAGATTTTTTGAAGGAGCTCAAACAGCATACCGTGCGCGTGCTGTCCAATTATGCCAGCAAATCTGACAGGAACGCTCCCGCTCTGCTTAGTCTTGGAGGCAAGCATTATTCCGCAGGTAAGGAAGAGACTGCTCCTATGGAAACCACCAGAGAGATAGCAGAGGAAGCTTACAAAACTATGACGGAAAAATTTGTAAGGTTTTGTGCGGGCAGGTCTGTAGCGGTAACTGATATCGAGGACGAGTGCAACAGGTTTATCGCCAAGATAGAGCGAATAGAAAAAAGCCTTAAAAAGATAAAAGCGGCGTCCTTGGGTATGCTTATTTTTACCCTTTTGGTGTACGCTCCCTTCTTTATCATACAGTGGCCGCGGATAATATCCGGTGCTACCAGCTTGATTATAGCCCTGTGCTCCATCGGTATACCTTTGGCGCTTTTGGCTTTTGTTACGGGTATTGCGGTAGCTATACAAAAACGCAAGTTCCGTAAGGCGACGGAGGAATTTCGTGAAAAATCCGATGCTATCCTTGCAGATAATGCCAACGCAGCAAGGCTGTACGACGTATTTCTTTCCAACATTATCCCCTCGTTGCGTTGGGTATACGAGTACAAGCTTGACGTAGGGCTTTTAAGTGAGGGCTGTGATATTGCCGAGGCGAAAAAGCAGCATCACCTTACAAAGATGAGGCAAAGAATAAAGGCTATAGAAAACATTGTTTCCGATATCGAATGTGAAACAATCGTTGAAGACAAGCAAGGCAGCTTGAACGATGTAGAGCTTAACGTTCCTTTTTGCGTTGGCGAAAAGAACAAAAAGTTTTACTCTATTATTCCTGCGGATTTTTGGAATGATCCAATGGCAGACATCAAAATATAATTGAAAGGAACGCAAAGATGACATTTTTGAAGCTGTTATTAAAAAGCCTGTTTATAGTTGCTGCGCTTGCCGTATTTGCTTTTCCTTTCATTATGGAATACGTTACATACAGGCGTGACAAAAAACGGGGGCTTACCTACAAAAGGTTCTGGACTGCCGCCTTTAGCATTTTGTACGCTGTAGGCATTACCGTAGCAATCTATCTGCTCAGAAGTGCTATAAGCTGGTTAGGCTCTCTGTCCTGGTTATCCTGGCTTGCCGGGTGGCTGGCGGTCTCCTCCAGGCTGGGGTATTTCTGCAGTGTAATGGCAGTTATACTGATAAACTTCGGTATAGGTATGCTGTACAGGCTGTTCAGCAAAATGCTCAGAATAAGGCACAAAAAACGCAGTCTTGTAAAGCCTGAAAAGAAAAGCGGCAAATTCAGCCTTTTCCAGCGTATAGAAAGAAAAGTTATAAAGTTTTTCTTTTCCGAAACGTGGTTTTTTGTTAAAAACATCATAGGCTTCCTCAGTGTTGCCCTTTCGGCGGTATACCTGCTGGTATTCTTGCTGTATACCCTACCTGCGGTGTTTGGTGCCTCCTGGTTGCCCTACGGCTTTATAAACAACCTGTTTCTGTCGGGTTACGTATACCCCTCCATCACGTTGCTGGTGCTGTGGGAGTGCTACTTCTTCCTCAGCGGCATAGAGCTTGTTGAAGAAGAATGTCCTGAGCTGGTAGCAAGCGTTACCACCCTGACAGACCTTCCTGTAGACATAGCGGCTATTGACGCCAAGGTCAAGGAGGAGTTTATAGACTATTTCGCTTGCGAGCTTGATATCAGTGCCGCTATTAAAGAGGATGTGTCTACCACCGACCATCATCCCTTGACCAAGTACATAGCTGCTGCGGTGGAGCACGACGCAAGAAACCCCGAGATAATAAAAGAGGTTTACCTTACCTGTACTGATAAGCTGGTTGAAAGCAACACCAGCCTGGCTATCAATGGCAACTTTTTCTCAGAGTTTTCTATGTATTTCTTCCGCTATCTGTCTATCATTATAGCCAGAGGCGATAACGTGGTGTTTATCTGCAACGACGACAAGGAGATTGACACGGCGGATGAATACATACGCGCAGGTCTTTCTCAAATATCAAGTATTTATTGTAAGGATTTTGGCGAGGATGCGGTGGATTTCGACCACCCAATTTGGAAAATAGTAAAAATAAGCGGCGAGAAAAGCACCACGGAGGAGGCAAAGGTTGACGATAGCAATATCCTTGTAACCTCCTTGTCCTATCTGTGCTCGTCCCGCTTTGAAACCGAACAGCCTGCCTTTGCTTCCTGCATAGACACGGTGGTTTTCGTGGACGTTCAAAAGACGGTAAACACGTATCACCGCCAGCTTTCCATACTTAACACCAGATTAAAGCATCTTGCCAGACTTCACGCTTTGGAGGAGGCCAACAGAGGCGGAAAAGAAAACTACCTGGCACGCTACGCATCCAGACAGGTACGTTACCTTTGCTTCTGCGACGACAGAACGGCAGGTCTTGACAAAATCTTAAAAAATATGCTGTCCGTAGAGCTTGAGTCTGCCGACGCTATGCACTACAACGCCCAGACCTTGGTTCGCTGTTACAAGTTTGAAGGCACCCCCGACGCCGATGGCGTAACGGCTTGTCCTCAGTATTTTCATACTGACGAAAACGTGGGCGTTATAATGAATATGGCGGTGCTGTGCCTTAATCAGGGCGCAGGCAACGTAAGCATTTATGCGGACGATTTGGTCCCCTACGAAAACTATGCTGAAACGATTGCGGCAAATATGGGACTTATCACCGACAAGCCGGACGAGGACAGGCTAAGGATTAATTCCCATCATTACAACCCCGATAACTATTCGGTTATCATTGCGATGGACAGCCACGACAACCTGCCCGAGCTGGCAAGAAGATGTATGGCCTTTGCTTCCGATAAGCCTACCCTTATCATTCTGTTCTCAAGGCCCTATATGCTTCGCGACTATTATTACAGCAACCTTAACGAGCTGTGGCTTCGTTCTCAGGTGGAGAGAATCCCTGTGAAGGAGGGCGGCGAAAGGGAAATTGCTCAAAAAATAGTAATAAAGGCGATGCACGGCGGTATATCCATAAGCGATATTATAAAGCTGGCAAAAGGCAATTCTGTCTTTGACAGGTTTACGGAAAAATCTGACGTGTCCGGGGTTCTTCGTTACATTCTGGAGCTTTACGGTATTCCGCAGAAAAAGGATATAGACGTTTTCGCATCCTTTGAGTATAACGGGGTAAGAGCCTTTGACGATAACGGCAAATATTACTCCATACAGAACGTGGTTGTAAAAAGAGACGGCGTCTTGCAGGAAAAGCTGAATGCAAGAAATATGATAAAAATGGTGGTTGAGGATGAGGAGCTGTTGCTTCATCTGCCAAACTCCCGTCTTACACAAAATTATATTGCAGGTCAAAACCTGCTTCACAACGGCATTATTTATACTATTCAAAAAATTGACGTCTCCAAGGGAGAGATTTTTGCAAGACTGGCGGTGGGCGGACTTAACGACGAGGTATATAAGTATATCCAGTGTCGCGAGTACAGGCTGTGGTTTGGTGCCGAGCCCGTGGAGGACGTTTTACCTCCCACGTATTGCGAGATAAACGAGGAGAAGGATGGACTTAAGGTAGAGCGTGTGGATATCCGTGTGTTCAGGACGCCTATGGAGGTTGTTACCGACGGCTATTATAAGCTTAACCCTCATACCTTGGCGCAGAATAAGCCCGTCCGTCAAAAGACGAGTATCATGCACGAGGGTAACGATTTGTATGCAAGGCAAACCTATCGCTCCTACGGCGAGATTCCTCATCCTGCCTTCTCTTCTAACGGAGTAATAGCGGCAAATAACCTCCGCACCTCAGAGCGTGGCGCCTTGGCAATGAGCATCAAGTTCAAGGCAAAGCTTGGCGATAAGGCAGAGCAGATTATGTTCTTGGCATCGGTTATGCTGGGAGAGGTGCTGAAAAGTATGTTCCCCTCCGTGGCGGATTCTGTGGCTGTATGCTATAACGCCCGCAAGAAGGCAGAGGAGGACGAGGCGGATATCGTTACGAGACTTCACCCCGGGCTTACCGTTTGCGGCGAAAGAGAGCCCTTGGCAGAGGACGAGCACGAGATAATGATAATTGAGGACTGTCCTACCGACCTGGGTGTGCTGGCGGTTTTGATGACCTCGGGCAGCGACGTTCTTAAAACCCTGTTCAACCCTGTATTCAAGTATCTGGAGTGGTACCGTGCAGGCGGTGACACAAGCGACTATCTGTATTTCGGCAGCGATAAGGAGCCTGCTTGCTTTGCTTTTGCTCCTTTGTACACCTTAGCAAAAATTATTGGCGACGACGGACACAAGCACGACTTCCGTGACCTTGCTGCGATTAAGGCTTGTGACGTTTGTGATTTCTGCGGCAAGAAGTATGCAAAGGGCTCCGGCGACGTAAAGGCGCTGGAGGACGGCAGACTTATATGCAAGACCTGCGCAGGCAATATCGTAGCCAATAACAAAAAGTCTCTGCAGGCTTGCTTGCTTTCCGCTAAGCGCTTTATTGAAAGCACCTATGGGGTTAAGCTCGACGATGAATACGAGTTTTGCTTTGACAGCACCGTCAAGATTATGAACACCCTTAAGCGTGACGGCAGCTTGACGGGCAGAGGCAGAGACGTTCCCTTGTATTCCTACGTGGATACCAAGGGGAAAAAGATTCACGTCGAAACGGACATTCCCATGGCAAGCCTGGCAGAGCTTTTGGCCAGAGAGCTTACCTATACCTGGCAGCTTAAGAACATTCCTGCCCTGGAGGAAGCCTTGGCAGAGGGACATATAGCTCTTGTAGGTATACAGTATCTTAAGTTCCTTGGTCATAACGAGATGGCAAGGGCAAGGGCGGCTTACTATGAGAGCAACACCCACGTCTCGGGCGAGGGCTACAGAATGCTTCTCCGCGGTCTTATGGAAAACCCCGTTTACGGCAACAACCCCTTTGCGTATCTGCTGGGCGGCTTGTCGGGCGAAGGCGAGGAGTTTGTAAGGCCTAAGAAGATAGTAGAGATTGAGGACTTTGGGCCTCCCTACGTTCCCTCCGCACCGGACCGCGCTCTTGACGGCAACGTCAACTACTATTATAAATCCCGTATGGCTGCTACTCATCAGGCGGCATACGACACCTTGTTGGCGGCAATCAAGGCCCATGCGGAAAACGTAACGCTTCCCGGTTTTAGCAGCGACGTGCTGTCCGGGATAGTCAAGGCGGTGGAATATGACCATCCCGAGCTGTTCTGGTACAAGAGTATTACCCATTATCCTCACGGCGTCCACGAGCTTCATTACGGCTGTACCGCCGAGGAGGCAGAGGTGCTGCAACGCCGTATAGATGCTGCTACAGAGGCATATCTGGAGGGCATTGACGATAAGATGAGCGCTTATGACGTGGCAATACGCTTGCATTATAAGCTTATTCAAAACGTAGACTATGACTCTATTGCCCTTAAAAAAGAGGAGTCCGTTGGCGGACCCGATTCGACAAAGATTGACTATCTGCGTACGGTATGCGGCGTACTGTTGAACGGAAAAGCAGTGTGCGAGGGTTACGCCCGTACCCTGCAGTATCTCCTTCATAAGTGCGGTATAGAGTCTACGGAGATAGCAGGTCACGTTGTTAAGGAAACGGGCGAGCTGGGTGAGCTTCACGCCTGGAACCTGGTTAAAATCGACGGAGACTATTACTATATGGACGTAACCTGGGACGACCAGTCTAACACGGCCCAAACGGTTAAAAACTCTAACTACGGCTTTGACTATTTCTGTATCACCACAGACGAGCTTACCCGTACAAGGCTTTTGGACTATTCTCCCGGCGACATTGACAGGTATATTGCAACCAAGGCAAATTATCATCACCACGTAGGCGCCTTCCTTGATGCGTACGACCTTGAAAAAATCAAGAGCATTGCTGCCGCTTACGCCAAGGGTAAAAGCAATATGTTTACCTTCAAGTGCAAGAACAAGGCTTTGCACGACGAGTGTATGCGTAAGCTGTTTGTTGAGGGCAATGATTGTTTTACCGTCCTCAAAGCGGCACGCAAGGAGGATAAGCGTATAAACGATGGGTCCTATTCCTACTGTTACAACAATGACCTGTATACCGTTACGGTATACTTTAAGTACGAGTAGGGAAAGGGTAAGCGTTTTCCGGTGCAGGTGCCTTTATCGGCAAGCGCACAAGGGCAAAAAAGGCTCCCGCTAAGCCGGAAAAGGAATACGACTAAACGGCAAAAGGGTCTGTAAAAGCTCGGACGAGCTTTTACAGACCCTTTGGGTTTATAAAACGTACAAATTTTATATCAGCAGCTTAAAAGCCTTTTCGGCAAAATACCAAAAGGGAAGCAGGGTAACGAGAAAAACTATGCTTTGGAAGATAAAAATGCTCTTGTATTGCTCCTTTTGCAAAACCCGGGACAGGTTGCAGAAAAACAAAACTCCTGCCGCCACTCCTGCGGCAAGCGTCAAGGCTGATACCGTAAAAAACGTCCGATCGGAAAACATAAGCCACGATACGCTCATAATAAAGCCGTGTATAAAAACCGCAGACAGTGCGGAAAAAATAAGTGCATAAACCAAGGGAACGTATTTCCTCACTCCTTTGTACCTCCTTGTTATACTTTTTACCTATTAGATAATCAAAAAGCAAAAGCGTTACAAAAATAAAACAAAGGGATGTGAAAAAGCTCTGTTTTTTACATCCCTTTGTAAAGCTTATTAGTTACGTATCCAAATCAAAGTTATAAATCCCGTAGCCGTTACCGTTTCTTACAAGCTCAATTGTGAATGTTACTGTACGGTCTCTCACTGTTGTGCGAACGGTCAACTCGTAAGTTGAACCTTTTACAGAGCTATCGTAAACAGAGGAGGAAACCCCCGTGTACTTTTCTATTTGTATACCTGACTGAAAATCTATGCCTCTCACTTTTTCTATATTAAGCAAAAAGGCCTCTAAATCAGCAGGTCGTTCAGGGTGGAGTAAGGCTTCGGCTTCAGTATAATCCTCCGCAACGATAGCCGCAAAAAAGTCGTTGATAAACGCCTTTGCTTCATCTCCGCTTATACCGTTACCGCAGGATATCAGAGTAAAAACGCAAAGACAAGAAATTGTTACAATCAGCATTTTCTTAAATATGTTTTTCATAGATAGCACTTCCTATATAGTTATTACAGCAGATAAAGTCCGCTCAAAAACCGATGAAGGTCAAACTTCTATTCCTCGTATTTTATATGGAGTTGAGGAGGAGGCAAAACCTGAGGCTTTTGTCTGTAGGCGGAAACGTCTCTTTTATAGCACTCTGTTAATTTGCCTGTGGCCTTTTTAGGGTCTCGCAAGTCAAGCTTGTATATCCACAGTTGGGCAGGGGAGCCGGTTTCGAAGACAGCCTTTTCTTTATCCGAGTATGCAAGCTTTGGAATGTAATTCCAGTGTTGACAGCTAGCCGTAAAGGGGTCGTTTTCGGGATAGATATATTTTTCCAGCCAAATTTGAGCTGTATCAAAGGTGGCGTAAACTAAAATCCTGCCACTGTCGTCGTGCTTAGTCATTTCTGCCTTAGGGTATTCCTTATAGCTGCCCTTGTATTTGTAAACGGGCACCGCCCAGCTATAACCGCCTAACTCAAAAATACAGCTAAATCTTGTAAATACACCGTCTGCGTTGTATATTCTTATCAGCTTGCCCTGACTATCGTATTCGTAGGACATATATTCGGTGCGGTCGCCGCAGTGCTTCAGCTTTCTGCCTCTGATAAAGGATTTTGAGTAAGCGATATCTAAAATCAAAGAAGGGCAAGTGATACCCAGAATAAAATCCGAGGGCGTTGAATATACCACACGCTCAGGCTTAAGGTTTGCAAAATATTCGGCGTTTTCAAGGGCGTATTTCCTTGCTTTCTCAAACCACTCCATAAGCTCGTCAAGCTCTTCGTAACGGTTGCCCATCTCTTTTAACCCCTTCCTTCAAGCTAAGTCCTCTCTACGGTATACTTTTTTCTCGGTAAAACGCAGTTTCCGAAAACACTTGTTACCGTTTTCGCCAAAGTCGTCGCAATATCTGCCAAGCTCAATGCTGTATAAGCCTTTACCAACCGGAGTGTATGCAAAGGCTGTCTTCCAGCTCATCCCGGACTTTTGCACCGATGGGAGCCATCCGGCTTTCGTGTACCAATTCCGCCTTTGATACCTTTAGCTTAAGCTTGCCGTCAAAGACCTTCCTGAAATAGTACAAAGCTCCTTTGTCGTCCCGACCGTATAGACCTAAGACCTGATATATTCCGCTTTTGGTTGCAATATGAAAAAGCTCACCTTTTGAATAATCCATAACAGTCTCCCTTCAGCATTAAGTCGGTTTGCTATTATATTATAGCAGAAAAGGGTGCAGGCGTAAAGGGAAAGTCAGTCCTTGGTTTGGGTAACCAAGTGTGTGTCCGTATCTATGGTGTAGCAGGGAATAAGCCTTTCGTCGTAGGGGATAGCCTCGTAGCCGTAGCGTGCGCAGAAGGCAGAAACAAAATCCCTTTCTCCACCCGATGCCAACAGCTCCTTAACAGCCTTAATCAGCTCTGCTTTTTCAAGCCGCTTTCCGTGTAGCAACGTATCCCCGTAGATAGATTCAATTTCTATTATCATTTTCCGTCGTCTCCTGTGGAGCCTATGTGACTAAAATCACCAAGGCTCGGATTTTTCGCCTTAAACGAGAGAAAAGGTCAACTAAATTTAATCTTCCTCAAAGTCAATAATGCTTTTTAAGCGTTTTGGTAATTCTTGAGCGCTTGTTAAATCAAAATCACCATACGCCGTATGTAAAATACGGGAGCTTTCTTTGTATATAAAAAACGCTATTCTGCTGGGATTAACAGCCTCTTTCGGCTCGTCGTACGTTTCGCACAATTTTTCGGTTCCATCAGCGTTTAAGAATTGCTCCATATAAGGACACTGCCAACAGCTTTCGTCGAGCGTATCGTCAGGAACAACTATGGACCCCCAATCTATTTTTGATGTCGGCACATTCAAAATCATTTCAACAAGCAACCATTCTTTATTGAATTTATAGCATTTGAAATATGGAACCATAATATTGACCACCGTTTCTTTTTAATATGCTTATTATAACACAGATCCGTTAAGGCTTCAACCGTTTTTCAAACGAATTAAGGCGAAGCCTTGTATATCATCAATTCCAAAGGGATTGCATATCATCATTGCGAAAGCACAATACAGCCTGCGGCTGATGATATACACCTTCGGTGATGAGATACACGCGTGCCGCGTGATGATATACCATTGCTTTCGCAATGGATAAAAAATCGACAGGTCGAAACCTGTCGATTTTTGGCAGGGATAGCTGGATTCGAACCAGCGAGATGACGGAGTCAAAGTCCGTTGCCTTACCGCTTGGCTATATCCCTAGGTGCTTTGCTATTATACTAGGTTTTTACCGACTTGTCAAGCATTATTTGCTATATTGGGAAAGTAATATGCCCACAAAACGGGTGGCAATGCACTTTTGGGTCTTGACAGCGGAGGCGTTTTGTTTTACTATATATAGGTGCACCGTCCCTTTGCTATTTGGTTTATATCCTTTGCTTTTAACTTCCTTTCAGCAAAGCGGCGGCAACTTATTTTACTGTATCATCTTATGTTGCGGCACCCCCTTAGGTGTTTGCGGCTATGAAGGGAGCGACCTTGTTTTATGCAGAAAAAGCCTCTTTTGCTTGCACCCTCTCTTTTGGCTGTGGATTTTTCAGCCATTGGCGAAAAAATAAAAGTTTTGGAGGGCGCAGGTGTGCCCTGGCTGCACCTGGACGTTATGGACGGCGCCTTCGTGCCTAACATCTCCTTCGGTCAGCCTCTTATCAAAAGCATCCGTAAGGCTACGGATATGTTTTTTGACGCCCATCTTATGATAAACGAGCCCGGCCGTTATATAAAGGACTTTGCCGAAGCAGGCGCAGACCTTATCTGTATCCACGTGGAGGCAAGCTCTGACCCTGCCGCAGACCTTAAGACTATAAAGGAGCTTGGTGTTAAATGCGGTGTGGCTATTAAGCCCGGCACCCCCGTTTCCGCTGTAAAGGAGCTGTTGCCGCTTCTTGACCTTGCCTTGGTTATGAGTGTGGAGCCCGGCTTTGGCGGACAGAAGTTTATGCCTATAGCCGTGGATAAGATAAAGGAGCTTTACAGTCTTCGTGAGGAGCTGGGGCTTGACTTTGACATTGAGGTTGACGGCGGCATCGGCGCTGACAACGCCCGCCTTGTATACGAGGCAGGGGCAAACGTTCTCGTTGCAGGCAGCAGCGTCCTTGGTAAAGAGGATATAGCGGCGGCGGCTAAAGCAATTACCGAAAGCGTTAAGTAACAAACATAAAAGGAGTAAAAGAAAAATGGCAAACAAAGAAGAAAAATACCGTGCGTTAGTGGAACAAAGACGTGCCGCCCGTGATGCTGAGGAGGCAGTAAAGCGTGCCAAAAAGAAAGCCAAAACAAAAATGGCTGTTTTTTATTCCGTTATAGCTTTGCTTGTGGCAGTGTCTACCGTGCTGCTTATATGGCGTCCCTGGTCGGATGCTACCTTTACCTCCTCCACCGCAGGAGACGGTAAAGGCTCCACCTCTTCCGATGCATCTGACCCCTGGGCAGATTGGGAGTTTAAGCACGATATGGACAAAAAGCATTACGTGCAAATGGAGGTTAAGGACTACGGCACTATAAAGCTTGAGCTTGACCCCACCTACGCCCCTATCACCGTTGATAACTTCCTTTGTCTGGTAGAGGAGGGCTTTTACGACGGTCTTACCTTCCACCGTATAGATGCAGGCTTTATGATACAGGGCGGTGACCCCAGCCATAACGGCACGGGCGGCAGCAACGTAAACATCAAGGGCGAGTTTTCTGCTAACGGTGTAAACAACCCCTTGTCTCACAAACGTGGCGTTATTTCTATGGCTCGTTCCGGTCATCCAGACAGCGCATCCAGCCAGTTCTTCATAGTGCACGGGGATTCTACCTTCCTTGACGGTAAGTACGCTTCCTTTGGCGTAGTAGTAGAGGGCATGGACGTTGTTGATGCCATAGCGGCAATAAGCGAGGACGAGGTTGTACTCCCCTACGAGGAGCAGCCTGTTATAACAAAAGTAACTATCGTAGAGAAATAATTATGCTACTTAAGGAGCTGTGAAAAAACTTTGTTTTTACAGCTCCTCAGACCGCTGACAAAGGCACAGAACACGAAAAAGAACAAAATACAATTATTCTAAAGTAGAAAATTCAGGGAAGGCATCCCTGAATTTTCTGCATTATATTTGTTTTTCCGTTCAAAACGAACCTCGGCTTACAGTACTTAGTACAGTTATCGCCTCGGTTCGTCTTGCCTGCACTCTTTCTCAGCACTCTGCCAGCTTGATGACAAGGTTTGTCATCAAGCTGAGGAGCTGTAAAAAACTTTGTTTTTACAGCTCCTTTTTTTGGTTGTTGAAACTGCACATAAAAGATGTAAAATTTAGTACACTTTGCCCGTTGCAAGAGACGGGATAATAGTGTACCATTATAGTAGATATTTATGGCAAAACACTATAGAAAAGGAGATTTGACGATGAACAGAACAAAAAGACTTTTAGGTCTGCTTTTAGCTTTGGCAATGGTCTGCTCTGTTTTGGTTATCAGTGCAGTGCCCGCCTCTGCCGTTACCCCTCTCCCCATCGTTATTCAGAACGACGTTAAGTGGACAGGCGCGGCAAACACTTACGGCACCGGTACTCTCCGTGACACGGGCTGCGGCATCTTCTCCCTTGTAAACTGCGTTGGCTACCTTACGGGTAAGGCAATGGACGTAAACGAGGTTGCGGCTTGGGCGTACAGCATCCGTGCGTATAACGCAGGCGGCGCAGACGGTACATACAGATACGAGCTTTATCCTTACGTAGAGGCAAGATACGGCAAGAAGTATGGCTTTACTATGAACTGTAACGGTACCCAGGGCTGGTGGCAGGGAGCAGGTTCCTCTGTTCTTATCAACCACCTCAAGAGCGGCGGCGTGGCTATAGGTCACGTTCCCGGTCACTTTATCGCCATCGTAGGCTACAATGCAAACAGCACCTACGCTTATCACATTTACGACAGCTATCCTACCACCTCCAGAGGAACGGGTAACGGTGACTGCTGGGTTTCCCAGTCCCACCTTTCCAACGGCGGCGCATTGCATCTTGACTGGTTCTGCCTTATGTCTCCTGCAATGACCTCTCCCGACATCAAGTCCGGCGATGCTGTAAACTACGGTTCTTCTCTTTCCGTAAGCTGGGACGCTATCTCCGACGCTACCTCCTACGATTATAAGGCGGAGCTTTACAATGGTGAGCCCAGTGCGGTTTCTGCGGCTTCTACAATCGTTTCCGGAAACATTACAGGCACCTCTTTTACCGTTCCTGCACAAAGCAGCGGTAAATACATCAAGCTTACCGTAACGGCAAAGAGCTCCAGCGGTAACTACGACTCCACTAAGCTTGTAAGACTTGGCTCTGCGGCAGTTCGCCCCAGCCTTACCGAGTATATTCCTATCGCTGACGTAAACGGCTCTACCAGCGTAAGCAACAGTACGATATGGACCTCCTCCATAGGCACCACCTTCGGTATGACCTGGTGGAGAGCGTTCCTGTGCTCTCCCAACGCTGACGGCAGCTACACCGTTAACACCGTTTACGAAAACGGCGTTGCAAGAACGGTTTCCATAACGGGTAAGAACATCCTCGTTGCGGTACACAGCGGCTATGCCGGCTACGACTCCTGCAAGGGCGTTGCCGTTGGCGACAAGCTGACCCTCCACGGCATCTATCTTGACAGCGGCGTGGTAAACGGCAGCGGTTATATCCTTGTAAACGGCGGTCGCTCCCTTGAGGTAAGCGCTCCCGTTATCAACGCTCCTGCAGAGCTTAAGTACGGCAACACCGCCAACGTTTCCTGGGCGACCTGCACCAACGCCACCCTTTATAACTACAAGGTTACCAACGGCTCTACCGTAGTGGCACAGGCAACGGGTGCAACGGCTAACTACTTCACCATCCCCGCACAGGAAAGCGGCACTGAGCTGATCGTTGAGGTTACCGCAACCAACGACGTTTCCAGCAAGACCTCCAAGGTTACCATCGCTCTTAAGCCCAGCGTGCCTGAGGAAATCACCACGGGTGACGACAATATAGAGAAGGACGAAACCAACAAGGCGTTCAAAGGCTTTGACGAGAAGACAACGGCTAACGATGTTCTTGCAAAGTTTGATCAGGATAAGGAATACCTTGTTATACGTGACGCTAACGGCAACGCTGTGACAAATACTACTTACGTTGGCACGGGCTTTACCGTAAACGTAATTTCCGGTACAGAGGTAACCCTCAGCTACTCCTTGGTAATAAGAGGCGACATCAACGGTGACGCCAGCATCTCCTCTGCTGACTATATCCTCCAAAAGAAGGCTATAGTAGGCACTGCCAGCCTGCAGGGTGCTTTCTCTCTGGCGGTAGACTACAACGGCGACAAGGTAGATTCCGCCGCTGACTATATAGCGCTCAGAGCTAAAATAACCTCCCAGGGCTAATTTGCAAAAAAACGCAAGCATCCCACCCGAAAAACTATTTTTCGGGTGGGTGTTTTTTTTGTTTTCTTAGCCTTGGTAAAAATGCACAGTATTGTCCCGGCTTTTTAGGTCAATATGTCCGTTGACAATCGCCCCTGTTGCCTGTAAAATTATTATGGTTGCTTGTGTTATTATAAGTAATAAATTTATACATAGGAGCTTTATTCGATGAAAAGAACAACAAAACTTTTAAGCTTGATTTTAGCGCTTGCTATGATATGCTCTGCGTTTATTATAACCGCATCTCAGGCTTCCGCTATCTACAGCTTCCCCATTGTTATCCAGAACGATTCCAAGTGGACCGGTGCGGCAAACACCTACGGTACGGGTACTCTCCGTGCAACGGGCTGCGGTATCTTCTCCCTTGTAAACGCAGTTGGCTGCCTTACGGGTAAGTCTATGGACGTAAACGAGGTTGCGGCTTGGGCGTACAGCCTGGGTGCTTACAATAAGGGCGGCGCTGACGGTACCTACAGGCTTGAGCTTTATCCTAAGGTTACCGCTAAGTACGGTGCAAAGTACGGCTTTACCCTTGACTGTAACGGCACCAGCGGTTGGTGGGAGGGTTCCGGCTCCAGCAGACTTAAAAACCACCTTCAGAACGGCGGCGTTGCTATCGGTCACGTTCCGGGCCACTTTATCGCAATAGTTGAGTACGACCCCAGCAGAGCAAAGCCCTACCACATTTACGATAGCTATCCTACAAACAACAGAAATACTTACCCCGGTGACGTTTGGGTTACCGAGGCTCATCTTAAGACCAGCGGTCTTTATCTCGACTGGTACTGTCTCCTTTCTCTCGACAACAGCAGTCTTGCAAGTGCTCCCACCATTAACGTAGCCAGCACCGTTGAATACGGTTCTTCTCTTAACGTAAGCTGGGGCGCAGTTACCAACGCAAAGTCCTACAAGTATAAGGTTGAGAAGTATAACGGCGAAATGAGCGGTACCACCCCCGTTACCGTCGTTAACGAGACCACTACTACCGGTACCTCCTTCAGCATCCCTGCACAGACCTCCGGTAAGTACCTTAAGGTTACCGTTACCGCTGTTGGCGAAAAGGATACCAAGTCCTCCTCCGCAGTTGTAATGGCAGGCCCTTGGGCAAGCTATCCCGCAAAGCTTCAGTATATCCCCGTAAACGAGATTAACGGTACTGTTACCAGCTCCAATAGCTGTATCCTTACCTACGACTTTACCTCAGGTATGACCTTTAAGTATTGGCGCGGTATGATGCTTGCTCCTAATGCTGACGGCACGTATACAGTTGAGAGCATTATGGAGAATGGCACGGACAAGACTATCGAAATAACCAGCAATAAGCTTATATTTATGATCCACGGCACCTATGAGGGTTATAACTACGCCGAAAAGATTGCCGTTGGCGACAAGCTGACCCTTGTTGGTGTCTACGTAGACAAAAACACCATCAGGGGTAAGGGTCACATCCTTGTAAACGGCGGTATACCTCTGGCGCCCGAGTCCATTACTCCCAACGACAACGTGGGTATGGAAAAGGACGACGTAAACAAGGCGTTTATCGGCCTTGGTGAAAACACCACCGCCGCTGACACCATTAAGAAGTTTAAGGAAGACAACAGCTATCTCGAAATCCGTAAGGCAGACGGCACCGTTCTTGACGCAGCAGGCTACGTTGGCACAGGCTGTACCGTTAACGTTGTTGTTGACGGCACCGTTACCCTCAGCTACGCTCTGGTAGTTGTTGGTGACATCAACGGTGACGCAGGCATCTCCTCTGCAGACTATATACTCCAGAAGCAGGTTATCTCCGGTACCTCCAAGGTCTCCGGTGCGGCGGCTTTGGCTGTTGACTTCAACGGCGATAAGACCGACTCTGCTGCGGATTATATAGCACTCCGTGCTAAAATCGCCGGCAACTAGGGATGTAAAAATAGTCCCGACCGCAAGAAAATAATAAATTGATTTGATAATGTAGTTAAGAGTGACACCGTGGTGTCACTCTTAACTTTTTATATCATATTTTTCTTGCTATGGACGAACAGAACCACTCGCAGTAGGTCGCTACAGCTTCGGGTTCTGTTCGCCCATTCGGAACAATTTTTCCTATCCCTCGGCGTTGGTGCTGATTGAGGTGCGGAAAAGAAGCGTGGGTGCTGATTGGGGTGCGGAAAAGAAGCGTTGGTGCTGATTGTGATTAAACTTTGCGGTTGAAATGTAGGGACCGGCGTCCTCGACGGTCCTAAGCGTTGCATATATGCGAGTCGTAACCCAAAACGGGAATACGTATCGTAAAATTTTTTATGCATATGTTCCGTAAGGCGTTTTCGTTAAACGCGGAGGGTGGTATTTGTCCGTTACGTTTAGGACCGTCGAGAGGCGGTTTGTCCCTACGTAACAACTGTTTTGTTTAATCCCTCGCTGCGTTGCCATATTAAAAGCTTTCCTTATTTGTACTAAAATCCGGGGGACAAGCATATAATCCAGTAAATGCTAAAAACGGAGGAATGTGCTTTGAAACGCTTTAATGTTTTATTTATACCCCTTGCACTTGCTTTGTCTATCCTTTTGGGTACGGGTGTATCGGCTACCGAGGAAAGTCCCCTGTATCCGCCCGCCTACAGCGTGTTTGAGGAATGGACCGAGGCGAAGGAGGCGGCAAATCTGACAGGGGATATGGGCTGTAAGGCGGCGCTGCTTATGGAGGCTTCCACGGGCAAGGTGCTGTATAAAAGCAACGAAAACGAGCATTTGCCCATAGCGTCCGTTACCAAAATAATGTCTACCCTCCTTATTGTCGAGGCGATAGATAAGGGCAAGATCGGCATAAACGATATGGTTACCGTAAGCGCCTATGCGGCGTCTATGGGCGGCAGTCAGGTCTTTCTGGAGCCGGGTGAGCAGATGAGCGTAGACGAGCTGCTTAAGTGCCTCGTGGTGGTGTCTGCCAACGATGCGGCGGTTGCTCTGGCAGAGCATATCTACGGCAGTGCGGATAGCTTTATAGCGGCTATGAACGACAGGGCGAAGGAGCTGGGGATGGAAAACACCGGCTTTGTAAACACCACGGGCCTTGATGACGGCGGATACTCCTCGGCTTTGGACGTGGCTCTTATGACCAGGGAGCTGATGAAGCACGAGCTGATATTCGGCTACACCACCATCTGGATGGATACCATAAGGGGCGGCTCCTTCGGGCTGTCCAACACCAACCGCCTCGTGCGCTTTTACAAGGGAGCCACGGGGATGAAAACGGGCTTTACCACCGAGGCAATGTATTGTGTTTCGGCAACGGCAGAGCGGGACGGGATGGACCTTATAGCCGTGGTTTTGGGAAGCCCCACCTCCGACAAACGCTTTGCGGCGGCTAAGCAGATGCTGGACTTTGGCTTTGCCAACTACACCTTGGTAACGCCTGAGCTACCCGAGTTGCCCCAGCTGGCAGTAAAGGGAGGCACCTCAAAAGCACTTAGCCTTACGGCAACGGCGCCTACCCTTCTTACGGAGAAGGGGGCAGGGGAGATAAAAAGCACCGTAACGGTGCCCGAGGAGGTAAACGCCCCCGTAGGGGAGGGTGACGCTATGGGTGAGATAGTGTACAGCCTGGGTGACAGCGAGCTGTGCCGTGTGCCTCTGTATGCCAAAAACGGGGTGGAAAGTATAAGCTTTTCCTTCGTTTTGGGGCTTTTATGGAAAAATCTTCTGTCTTTTGCTTAATGCCATTGACAAACGGGGTATTTGAGGGTATAATAGGTCTGTATATTTATGTCACGGATAAAAATAAGTAAGTAAGGATATGGGAAATGTCTGTTAGGCTAATTGATAAATACGCTGCAGAGTTTGTTGAGCAGGGTAAGTTTGCCGCAATGCGTTCATGCTTGGCGGCAGCCCACGCCTGTTTAAGGGCCCATCCCGGCGGAAACGATTTTAAGGGCTGGTATGATTTGCCCCAAACCTTTGATAAGGCAGAGCTTGAGGAGATAGAGCAGGCAGCCGCCAAAATCAGGTCGGAGTGCGACGTGCTTTTGGTTATAGGCATAGGCGGTTCCTATCTGGGTGCCAGGGCAGCTATTGAGTTTTTGCGTTCTCAGTATTACAATCAGTTAAAAAAAGATACCCCTGATATTTATTTTGTGGGCAACTCCTTCTCGGGTGACGATATGGACGAGGTTCTTCGTATCTGCGAGGGCAGGGAGATAGCGGTTAACGTTATTTCCAAATCCGGCACCACTACGGAAAGCGCTATAGCCTTCAGGTTTGTGCGTCATATGATGCTGAGGCGGTACACTAATTCTGAGCTTAAGGAGAGGATTTTTGTTACCACCGATAAACAGCACGGTGCTCTTAAGCAGTTTGCCGACAGGGAAGGGTATCCCACCTTCGTTATACCCGACGATATAGGCGGCAGGTTTTCCGTACTTACGGCAGTGGGACTGCTTCCCATTGCGGTTTGCGGTGCCGACATAAGGGCTCTCCTGGGCGGTGCTTTGGCTATGAAAAAGCGTCTTGCCGACCAGGGTATGGATAACGAGGCGTACCGTTATGCGGTGCTTCGCAACCTGTTCTACGAGCAGGGCAGATGCGTGGAGATACTTGCCAGCTACGAGCCTTCCTTCAGAATGATGACCGAGTGGTGGAAGCAGCTCTTTGGTGAGAGCGAGGGTAAGGACGGCAAGGGTATTTTCCCTGCATCGGTTATCCTGTCTACCGACTTGCATTCACTGGGTCAGTACATTCAGGACGGCAGAAGGATGCTGTTTGAAACTATAGTTAAGCAAAAAACCGTCCGCAAGGAGATGTTTGTGCCCTCCACTGCCGTGGACATCGACGGTCTTGGCTTCCTTGCGGGGCAAAAACTTTCGGACGTAAATGACGAGGCGTTTTTGGGCACCTTGCTCGCCCACACCTCGGGCGGTGTGCCTAACCTTGTTATCGAGTACGACAACAGGGATGAGCACGACCTGGGTGAGCTTATATATTTCTTCTTTGTTTCCTGCGCTATATCCGGTTACATTTTGGGTGTTAATCCCTTTGACCAACCCGGTGTTGAGGCTTACAAAAAGAATATGTTCGCTCTTATCGGCAAGCCCGGTTATGAGCTGCTGAGAAAAGAATTAACGGATAAAATTGATACGCTTTAGTATAAGGAGAAAGAATATGGTAAAACTTAAAGTAGGACTTCAGGGTTCAGGCAAAACAAGAATGTTGGTTGACGAGATCCATGCGGCTGCAAAGGCGTCCAAGGGCATCGTCGTATGTATAGAAAGGGGCGGCAAGCTTACCTATCACGTGCGCTCTGCGGCTCGTCTTATCGACTCCAAGGATTACGATATCAAGGATGCAGACACCCTGTACGGCTTCGTTTGCGGTACCCTGGCTTGCAACTATGATATTACCGAGCTGTTTATCGACAGCGCACTTAAAATCTGCGGTGATGACGTTGCCGCTTTTGAAAGCTTTATGTACAAGCTGGACAACATTGCAGGTAAAATAGGCGTTGACTGCTTTATTACTGCTTCTATCCTTGCAGAGGAGCTTCCTGAGGGCCTTAAGAAGTATCTGGCGGAGTAATCGGGATGAAACGGACAAAGGACATTGCCTTTATTGTCACCCTTGCGTTTTCTATGTTTATGCTGGTGTTTTGCGGTATGGAGGCGGTGGCGGCATCTGCCCTTGGCGACAAGCCTGTGGATGCTGTTCGCTTTGCAAACAATGCGGTTATGCTGTTTGTGTACTCCCTTTGTATCGGGCTCAGCTTTCTGCTGTTTGATATAAAGCCTATGCCGGGTAGCGTTAAACGCGGCATACATCTGGTGCTTAACTACGGGCTTATGCTGCTGTTTATCTTTGGCTTTGCGGATATCATCGTTACCGACGCCGCTGCTACGGCGTTTGTGCTTAGCTTTGTGTTTGTGCTGGTATACTTTGGCGGTATGCTGATAAGCAGCCTGCTTCGCAAGCTGGATAAGGTGATTTGCGAGGCAAAAAACAGCAAAAAATAAAAGGATAAAATTTTTTCAAAAAAAAATAAAAAAAGGTATTGACAAACAGTATCTGTTGTGATATACTTACTTTCGCCGGCCAGACAGGGCGGCGAAATAATCGGGGGTTTAGCTCAGCTGGGAGAGCATCTGCCTTACAAGCAGGAGGTCACAGGTTCGAGCCCTGTAGTCCCCACCAAGGCCCTTACCGAAAGGTAAGGGCTTTAGCTTTTACTTTTAGGTAAAATTCTACAGTTTGCGAGTGTAGCTCAATGGCAGAGCGTCCGCTTCCCAAGCCGAACACGCGGGTTCGATTCCCGTCACTCGCTCCAAGATAATAAAAATCCACTCGCGTGTAGCGGGTGGATTTTTTGCTTGTCGAGGCCCTCAAG
>JAZSQJ010000072.1:0-22699 GCA_045537905.1 Eubacteriales bacterium | reverse complement strand
TTGATGACAAACCTTGTCATCAAGCTGGCAGAGTGCTGAGAAAGAGTGCAGGCAAGACGAACCGAGGCGATAACTGTACTAAGTACTGTGAGCCGAGGTTCGTTTTGAACGAAAAAACAAATAAAATGCAGAAAATTCAGGAAAATTTTCCCTGAATTTTCTACTTTAGAATGAGTATATTTTATTCTTTTTCGTGCTCTGTGCCTTTGTCAGCGGTCTGAAAAACCCTTTGGTTTTAGAAATTTCTATTGACAAGCCTTAAGTATTTGGTTATAATAATTGTAGCAAATGAAAGGAGCGTATACGATTATGGATGAGAACAAGGTTCTTTTTGACGAGGGTCTTTGCACCGAGGGTGACGACTGTTTGAAGTTTTCTCTTGACGAAGATTATAGCGAGGGGTTTGACGACCTTTTGGATGACATTGATGATGACGAGTTTGAAGTGTATGCGTCCAAAAAATGCTGTGATAAGAAAAAGTGCATAATGATTGCGGCAATCGCAGGTGCCGTTATCGCCATCGCCGCCGTTGTACTTTATGCGGTGCTCAAAAAGCGTAATAAAAATAAGAACTAAATAGTGTGGGGCTGTAAAAAAACAAAGTTTTTTACAGCCCCTTAAACTTTACTGTTGCTTATATATGATTCTCTTGCGGTTCGTGCTTTTTTACCGCCTCTTCGGTGTAGGGATTACCTTTTCAAGCTCCTTTACCACTGCCTCTGCCAGAAGGGTGTTTTCAATATCCAAAATATAGTGCTCCTTTGCACCCTTATAGGGGAAACCGCAGGGGGCGTCCTTCAAAAGCTTCTCGGTACAGGGAAGCTTTTTTACAAACACCGTATTATCACACAGCAAAAGAAGGGGTTTGTCGTTTACGTAAACCATATATTCCCCAAACATTTTCCTGTAGCGTGTTTCGCCGGGTCTGTTTACCTGCTCGCACACAAAAATTGCAAAATCCGTACTTGTAGCCATCACAAAACCTCGCTGTTCAAAAACCAAACGGCAACAAGTCCTGTCGCTACCAGCAAAATACCTATGGTAATGGTAACTGCGCTGTTTGCGGCTGTAATCCTGTTTTCGCTCTTTTTTACCAAGCCAATGCTCCTAAGTACGGTAATAACAGGCTTGTAAACCAACAGGGTAATACCTGCGTTGATACTGCACTTAACCAGATTAAAGGGCAAAAAGGCAGGGAAAAGCATAACCCCCACAGCCTCACGGCTTATACCCATATACAAAGGGGATATCAGATAGTTCCACAACAGCATAAAGCAGGTAGTGGAAATAACCGACACTACAAGACCAAGCACAGCGCCCTTAACGTTACGCATACGCTTGTACAGCAAAGCCGCACTGCAGGCGTAAATACAGCTGGACAAAAAGTTCATCACAGCACCCACGATACCCGTGTTGCTTACCGACATCTCTATAACCGCATCCACAAGGCTGACCAAGGCGGCATACAAGGGGCCGAGAATAAAGCCGCAAAGGGTAATCAAAACGTCCTTGGGGTCGTAATGCAAAAAGGGCAGTGACGGCATCAAGGGTATGGGAACAACGTTAAAAATAGCGGCGGTGGCAAAGGCAAGGGCACTGAACATGGCCGCCACCGTCAGCTTACGGGTAGTAACCTTCATAAAAACTCCAAAAAAAACAAAATACCCACCAAGCAAAATACTTGGGGGCAAATACGTAACGGCTTGCCAAAGGGCAAGCGATATCCCGTCTTCTCCCATCCGGACTGTAACCGTTGGTCTCGGACTTGCACCGAGTCAGCACCCAAGGCACACGCCAAAGGTGGTTGCGGACTGTACCGCCAGTAGGGAATTTCACCCTGCCCCGAAGAACTTTATGCAAGCATTATATCAGCCAAAAGAACTGTTGTCAATAATAGTTTGCAAAAAATACAAAATAAGTTGCCATTTATGAAAAATAGTGCTATAATGAATATTAAAGGAAATATACATATAAAGCAGGTACGGTTATGGAAGATAAAAAACACCTAACATTCAAGCAATATCTTATACTGGCAGTGGTAAGCATAAGCCTTTTCGTTGCGTTGTGGAACTTCAGCACGGTGCTGGACAGCGTTTATGCCTTGCTTAGCTATCTTTTGCCCTTGTTTGTGGGCGGGTGTCTGGCTTTTGCCATAAACGTACCGATGAAGGCCTTTGAAAAGCTGTTTGCTTTTATAGAGCGTAAATGCCGTATGAAGGTAAGATACACCTTTAATACGTATATCAGTCTTATTCTCACCTTTGCTTCCTTTGGCGGCGTAATTTACCTGTTTGCAAGGTATATGGCTCCCCAGCTTGCTGACAGCGCCGTTGAAATAGCAGATAAGGCAAAGCAGTGGTACCCAGACATCGTTAAGTTTTTGAAGAACGTCGGCGTGGATACCGACTATGCAGAGGATCTGGTAAACAATTTCAATATAGAAAAGGTTCTGGAATTTATAAAGGATCACCTTTCTATTGATGCGGATAATATGGTAAACACCGTTATCAACGCCGCCAGCTCCACGGTCAGCGTGGCAATATCGGGTATTTCCTGTATAATTTTCTCAATCTATATGATAACGGGCAAAAAGAAGCTTAACCTTCAGGCAAGACAGCTTGTGTATGCCTACACGCCTAAAAACGTTGCGGATAAGCTTTGCTATATAGGCACCCTCAGCTACAAAACCTTTTACAATTTTATCTCCAGCCAGTGTCTGGATGCCTTTGTGCTGGCAACCCTTCTTTTCGGTGCCATGCTTCTGTTTGACCTGCCCTATGCTGGTATAATATGTACCCTTACGGGCGTTTGTGCTCTTATCCCTTACGTGGGTGCATTGCTTTCCTGTGCTATCGGTGCCTTGCTTATACTTTTGGTAAGCCCCCTCAAGGCGCTTATATTCCTGGGCGTGTTTACGGTTGTACAGCAGATAGAGGGTCAGCTTATATACCCTCACCTGGTTGGTGGCTCTATCGGTCTGCCCGCCATATGGACTTTGTTTGCGGCGCTGGTCGGCGGTGAGCTTATGGGTATCTTCGGACTGCTTACATTTATTCCCCTTACCGCCGTTGTGTACACCCTTATCAAGGAGGGTGCGGTAAGACGCCTTAAGGAAAAGGGCATCAAGGTGGAAAGCCCTGTGGAGACCGAGGAAAAAGAAAAGCAAAGGGTCCTTATGGAAAAAATCCAGAAAAAGCGTGAACAGCGTGCAGAAAAAAGGCGTATTAAAACAGAGCGTAGAAAAGCAAGAAAGCAGCGTAAGGAGCACAGCGACGTTTACGAGGACGAGGGCGACGACGAGTATTGATAAGCCCCAAAAAGAAAAGGCTGTAAAAAACGAAGGTTTACAGCCCCAGCTTGATGACAAACCTTGTCATCAAGCTGGCAGAGTGCTGAGAAAGAGTGCAGACAAGACGAACCGAGGCGAAAACTGTAATGCCACCCCACAAAAATACATTTTTGCGGGGACCCCGGAGTACTGCGAGCCGAGGTTCGTCTTGAACGAAAAAACAAATATAATGCAGAAAATCCAGGGAAAATTTCCCTAAATTTTCTACTTTAGAATGAGTATATTTTATTCTTTTTCGTGCTCTGTGCCTTTGTCAGCGGTCTGAGGCTGTAAAAAACGAAGGTTTACAGCCCCTTCGTAGGGGATAGGAAAAAATGGTTGGAATAAACGAACTGAAGTGAAGTTGTACTAAGTACTGCGAGCTGAAGTTCGTTTATAGCAAGAAAAAATATTAAATAGTTAATCGTGGCTTTCGCAACGATTAACTACGATATGTGCTATATAAAATTTTCTTGCGGTCCAGCCTTTTTTTACAGCCCCATACTTAAAATTCAAGTTGATTTAATGATTATGCGCTATACTGGCTACACATTTTCCGAAAAACTATTTAACAGCGAAAGAGGAAACAGATGAACGTTTTAATGTTACTTAAACCCAAAAAGGACGT
The DNA here is from genome assembly GCA_045537905.1 of Eubacteriales bacterium. Classification (GTDB taxonomy): domain Bacteria; phylum Bacillota; class Clostridia; order Oscillospirales; family CAG-382; genus SIG636. Next base: position 18,743 of record JAZSQJ010000072.1, on the reverse strand, counting down.
AGCATATATATTCGAAAACAATTCTATAAGACAGGGGCTTACCAAAATGCGTACCCACGGTTACTCTGCCATACCCGTTCTTGACGATGAGGGCAGATACGTAGGCTCGGTAAGCGATACGGATTTTCTGTGGCACATTATTGATAAGGGGGACGCCTCCCTCAAGGGGCAGGAAAAGCATTATATCCGTGACATTATGCGTAAGGATTTTTGTCCTGCCGTAAAGATAAACGTAACTATGGATGAGCTTTTGGAGCAAGCCATGAAGCAAAACTACGTAAGCGTTACCGATGACAGAGGCGTGTTTATAGGTATAGTTACCCGTAGGGATATCATTCGCAGTATAGTATCCCATATGACCGACAAAGCAGAGGACGAGGAATAGGCTTAGTCCGTTATTGCATCAATAAGAGCATCCAGCTCTTCAACGGTCTGTATGCGGTAGTCACCCACGGGTGCGTCGGGTATGTTGCAGCTTGCGGTAAGCACCTCCACGGTAACGTAGCCTGCGTTTCTGCCGCCGCCTACGTCAAACAGGGGGTTATCCCCTACGTAAACCAGCGTGCTCGCATCACAGTCAAGCAGTCTTGCCATCTCGTTAAAGGGTGCGGCATCAGGCTTCTGCTTCCCAAGGGCACCGCAAAGGACAACGGCGTCAAAGCTGTCGGTCAGCTTTAACAGCTCCAGCTTTTTCTGCTGTATCTCGGCGTTGCCATTGGTTATAAGACCGCATTTAAGTCCTCTTGCCCTTACCTTGTCGAGAACACTGTAGGTAAAAGGGAAGGGAACGGCTACGGTTGTAAACAACCTGAGCAGGGTACTGCGGTACTCCTCGTACTCAGGCGGGGTATTAAACATCCCCTTATTGCAAAGATACTCAAAAACCCTTTTCCAGCCGTAGTGTACAAAACGCCTGTCGCCCTCACAAAGCAGCTCTGCCACCTTTTCCGGGGTCATATCCTTGCTTAAATAAGCCTCAAAGTGCTTGCAAAAGTCAGGGGAGAGGGCGGTAAGAGTAGCATATCTGTCAAACAGGGTATGGTCAAGGTCAAAAACAATTCCCTTTAATTTCAAAATCAATCACCTCACAAAAATAATAGCATAAAGGGGCAGATTCGTCAATCTCAAAAAAATATAGAGGTGCATTATGTGTAAAAGATATCAAATAACGGCCTTTGGCGAGGCGCTTATAGATTTTACCCCCACCGAGGACGGGGCATACAGGGCAAACGTGGGCGGAGCACCCCTTAACCTGGCGGTTTGTGCCGCAAAATACGGCTGCAGCACAGCCTTTATCGGAAAGCTGGGCAAGGATGCCTTTGGCAGTCTTATTGCGGATACGGCAAAAAACGCAGGCGTAGATATAAGTGGCGTAGTCTTCGACGGTAAGCGTGTTACTACTCACGCCTTTGTAACGCTGGATAAGGACGGCGACAGGGACTTTGTTTTCTGCCGTGAGCATGGGGCAGACGTAGCTCTCTTAAAAGAGGAGCTGCCTGCGGATATACCGGAAAACACAAGGCTTTTCCATTTCGGCGGCTTGTCCTTGACCCACGGGGGATTAAAGGAGGCGTGCCTGTTTGCCATAGACAGGGCAAAATCGGCAGGAGCCCTTATCAGCTTTGACCCAAACTACCGTGCCCCCCTTTGGGAGAGGGAGGCAGACTTTGTAAAGGAATGCGTCTCGGTTTTACCTGTGGTGGATATACTTAAGGTGTCCTTGGAGGAGGCGTTGATGCTTACAGGGGAGCAGACTGAGGAGGGGGCGTTAAAGGCACTGGAAAGCATACCCCTCGTATTGCTTACCAAAGGCGGTGAGGGTGCGGTATGCGCTATGGGTAACAGGCGTTGTATTCTACCGCCAACCAAGGCAAAAACCGTGGACACCACGGGGGCGGGCGACATATTCCTCGGTACCTTCCTGTCGGCAATGCTTAAGGAAAATTATACACCCGACAGCATAAGCGAGGAAGCGGTTTTGCGTATCGGCGGGGAGGCGTGCTTTTTTGCCGCAAAAAGCACGGAAAAATACGGTGCAATCCCTTCCATACCAAACTTTTCGGAATAAAATTAGCTCTAATAGCTTGACATAAAGCCAGCTTTGTTATAAAATAAGCGTGTATAAATACATACGGAGGTTTTCAAAATGATTAAAGTAATAGTTTGCGAAAATTATGAGCAGATGTCTGCAGAGGGTGCTAAGGTTATAGCTGAACAGCTTAAGGCAAAGCCCGATTCTATCCTCGGTCTTGCAACAGGCAGCACTCCTGTTGGTATGTACCAGTGCCTTCAGGCGATGAACAAGGCTGGCGAGATCAGCTTTAAGGACGTTACCAGCTACAATCTGGATGAGTATTATCCTCTTGCCCCCACCCATGACCAGAGCTACAGATATTTTATGAACTATAATCTTTTCGATCACGTTGATATAGACAAGGGAAGAACTCACGTTCCCAACGGTCTTGCAAAGGATCCCGCAGCAGAGGGCAAGGCGTATGACGAGGCAGTAGCAGCAGCAGGCGGCATCGATATCCAGGTTCTCGGCTTGGGTCAGAACGGTCATATCGGCTTTAACGAGCCTGAGGAGGAGCTTTATGCAGGCACCCACCTTACCGACCTTACCGACAACACTATCGAAGCAAACGCCCGCTTCTTCGCTTCCAAGGACGACGTTCCTACCCAGGCTATCACTATGGGTCTTGCTACTATTATGCAGGCTAAGAAGATTCTTGTTCTTGCCAGCGGTGCAAACAAGCACGACGTTGTTAAGAAGATGGTAAGCGATGACAGAATTACCACTCAGGTTCCTTGTACCGTTCTTAAGGCACACAAGGACGTTATCCTTATTTGCGATAAGGCTGCATACAACGGCTAATTAATAGATAAGCAAAAGGCGTGCGGTTCTTCCGCACGCCCCGGCTTGATGACAAACCTTGTCATCAAGCTGGCAGAGTGCTGAGAAAGAGTGCAGGCAAGACGAACCGAGGCGATAACTGTAATACCACCCCACAAAAATATATTTTGTGGGGACCCCGGAGTACTGTGAGCCGAGGTTCGTCTTGAACGAAAAAACAAATAAAATGTAGAAAATTCAGGGAAATTTTCCCTGAATTTTTTCCTTTAGAATGAGTATATTTTATTCTTTTTCGTGCTCTGTGCCTTTGTCAGCGGTCTGAGGGGTTGTCTCAAATTTTCATTTGAGACAACCCCTGTTTTTTTATTCTTCGTCGTAGATATCAGGGATGCCGTCGCCGTCCTCATCCTCGTCGCCGTCGCCAATAACCTCGTTTACCCTTGCACGGCGGGCTATCTTCATAGCCTCAACACTGCTGTGAAGCAGCTCCTTAACGTCATAGCTACGCTTTACGTTCTTAACAACAAGGGTAGGAAGAGTTGCATCAGAGCTTTGTACGGTGATAGTACCTACACCGCAAAGCTTTTGCCACAGGTTGCGACTAAGGCTTATGTCTCTGACACGGTAAAGCACAACCTCCTCGTAATGGGTGCTGAAAAAACCTGTTTCGATAAACAGTCTGTCTGCGGTCAGCTTGTATTTAGTAAAGGTAAGGGGCATACCCATTATACGCTTTCTGTCAGTCCAAAGATATTCCATATTGTTTTTCGCCATAACCTTATCCTCCGTCTATGCAAAGAAAGGGTGTTGCCGGCAACACCCTTTAGCTTTTTTGGTTTAATACTTGTCTGCGTTATCCTTCTTGCGGTTGTTGTTGAGCAAGCTGATGATGCTGTCAAGATCGTCGCCTTCAGTCTCTTCCTTTTCAGCCTTGGGCTCAGCATCTACCTTAGGCATCTGCTTGCTACGGTACTCACCACGTTTTTCACAGTCAAAGCCTGTAGCAACAAGGGTAACAATCATTTCATCCTCAAGGCTCTGGTCAAACGCCGCACCGAAGATAATGTTAGCATCAGGATGCGCCTCGTTGGTAATCATAGCTACTGCATCGTTTACCTCGTCAAGAGCGATGTCGAGAGAAGCGGTGATGTTAACAACGATACCCTTAGCGCCGCTGATATTAGTCTCAAGCAGAGGACTGGACATAGCCATCTTTGCTGCCTGCTCTGCCTTTTCCTTGCCCTTTGCGTGGCCTACGCCCATATGCGCCAGACCCGCATTGCTCATTACCGTGCTAACGTCTGCAAAGTCAAGGTTAATAAGACCGTCCATAGTGATAAGGTCAGATATACTCTGAACGCCTTTTCTAAGAACCTCGTCCGCTTCCTGGAAAGCGTTGAGGAAAGTAATTTTCTTATCAGTGAGGAGCTTAAGTCTCTCGTTAGGGATAACTATGAGAGAGTCAACGTTTTCCTTAAGCTTTTCGATACCTGCCTCAGCCTGAGCCATTCTCTTAGCACCTTCAAATGCGAAAGGCTTGGTAACAACTGCAACGGTAAGTATGCCAAGCTGCTTTGCCGCCTTAGCAACAACGGGAGCCGCACCCGTACCCGTACCGCCACCCATACCTGCGGTAACGAATACCATATCAGCATCCTTGATAGCGTCAGTAATCTGCTCCAAGGTTTCCTCTGCTGCCTTTTCACCAAGGTCAGGGTTTGCACCTGCGCCGCGGCCCTTAGTAATCCTCTCACCTATAGTGATGATGTTAGGGGTAGCGGAACGCTCAAGAGCGGAAATATCTGTATTAAGATTAATAAACTCAATATCCTTACAACCAACGCTGATCATACGGTTAACTGCGTTACCGCCACCGCCGCCAACGCCGATTACCTTTATTTTTACAACGGGCGCGCCTAAATCTTTTGCCATTTTTGTACCTCCCAAGCGTACGTATAGATTTTTCTATTATACTTCTTATGTATTATAATATTATTTTTTCTAAATTTCAAGTGCTTTTTCAATATTTTTTAGCACTTAGAGATGCTTTTTTGCATTTTTTACGGTTATTTCGGAATAAACACACCTTTGTTTATCTCGGAGACGTCGATTGTTCCCTGCTCCTTGTCACCTGCCACGGAGCCCAGCTTTTCCAAAATGCCTATGGCAAAGGCAAGCTTTGTATCAAATTCTTCGATGTCGCCCATATATATATCGTACTTTCCGTCTATACCGATATAGATTCCAAAGCGGTTGTTTGCGTCTATGTAGTCGATGCGGTTGCTTACACCTGCCCGGGCTATGTCTGCGTATGCCTCGCTGATAATATCGCCCGTGCGGATATCGGAAAACAGCAGCTTTTCGCCCACTATACAGCGTGCAACGGTCTCAGGCTCCATATCAAGCCTTAACAGCCCGTAAAGCTTTGCAGGGTCGGAGGTGTACTCCAGTATCTGCATATTGTCCGTAAGCAGATAGCGGTCCCCCTCTATCTCCACAAACATATCAGGCTTTTTTTCGCTTACATGGATCACCACGGTGGAGGGCAGGTCTCGCTCTATTTCCACCTTACTAAGATAGGGCAACGCCTTCACCAGCTCAGTCTCCAGCTCTCCGGCATCAAAGGAATACAGGTTTTCGCCCGCCTCTATACCGAACGCCGCCAGAATCTCCTCGTCACCGTAACGGCTGGAGCCTTCGATTACCACCGTTTCAAGCTTGAAGAAAACAAGAAAGCATACAGCAATACACAGCACCGTAAGCACAAGGAACAAGCCTATATAAAACACCGTACGACGCATTGCCTTTGCCTGCTGTTCCTGCCTTATGCGGTCTATGTCAACAGGTCTGCGTTTTATGTGATACGCGTGTTCTTGCTGCATATCTTTTCTCCTTTACTTTTTTATTTCCTTCAAAACTATATCTGCTATGTTCTCTGCCGCAGAAGCCTTTGCCATAGCCTTTGCCGCCTGTGACATCTCTTCCCTCTTTGCCTTGTCGGATACCAGTGTACTTACGGCGTCGGTAAGCACCTTGCCGTCAGTCTCGGACTCCTTAAGCAGCAGCGCCGCACCTGCGTCTGCAAGTAACTTTGCGTTTTTGTACTGGTGGTTGTCGGTAACGTTGGGGGATGGGATAAGGATGCTTGCTTTGCCCATACAGCAGTTTTCTGCTATTGTAATGGCACCTGCACGGCATATTACTATATCTGCCGCCGCTAACTGACGGTGCATATCGTAGATATAGTCCTTTATCTCCACGTTGCTTGCCTTATCCAGACCCTTTTCCTTTGCAATGGCACCGTACTTTTCCTTACCGCCCTTACCCGTGGCATGGATAGCACGGACTGCGGGGTTGTTCTTTACAAAGCTGTCAAGAACCTCAAACATATACTCGTTAACTTTTTCCGCACCAAGACTGCCGCCGAAGGAGAGGACGTATACCTCATCCCCCAGTCCCAGCTCTTTTCGTGACTGCTCACGGCTTGTAGTATTAATCTCCGGTTTAACCGGGTTGCCTGTAAGGATGATTTTGGGGAGAACGCTTGCGTCAAAATGCTTTTTGCTGTCCTCAAAGCTGATGCATACCCTGTTTGCATAGCGGGACAGACGCCTTGTGGTCACGCCCGGGTAGGCGTTTTGCTCGTGGATGACGGTGGGGATGCCCAGCTTTGCCGCCGCCTTAACCGCCGCCCAGCTTGCGTAGCCGCCCGTGCCTACAACCACGTCGGGTGCAAATTTTTTTATTATCTTTTTTGCCGCCATAACGGAGGTTACCGCCTTTATAGCCGCATCTATATTGGAAAGGGACAGCTTACGCTTAAATCCTCTGACCTTTACAAACTTTATATCGTAGCCGGATTTTGGAACCAGGGTGCCCTCCATACCCTTTTCGGCACCTACGAACAGTACCTCCGTATCCGGATGCTTTTGCTTTATAGTATCTGCTATGGCGATGGCAGGGTTGATGTGCCCCCCTGTGCCGCCGCAGGAAAACAGTATTTTCATAAATTACTCCTTTTTAAGGTATGAGTAACGGGATACGGACAGTACAACGCCCATTTCTGCCAGCCAAATCAGCAAGGAGGTGCCACCGTAGCTGAAGAAGGGCAGGCCTATGCCCGTGCTGGGGAGGGTGTTGGTAACAACGGCGATGTTGAGCAAAACGTGGATTGCTAAGGAGCACATAATGCCCGAAACTATAAGGGCGGAATACATACTGAGTGCCCGTTTTGCTATATACATACCACGCCATACCAGGGCGACGAACAGGGCTATTACCACAATTGCGCCGAAATATCCAAGCTCCTCACAGAGGATGGAGAAGATATAGTCGTTATGAGGCTCCGGCAGATAGCCGTGCTTTTGGTTGCTTTGCCCCAGACCCAGACCCCAGAAGCCGCCTGCTGAGATTGCATACAGGGATTGGGCAGGCTGCCAGCCGCCCCCCGAAAGGAAGTCGAAGGGGTTTTTCCACACCCTGAGTCGCGCTATGGAGTGGGTCATTTTTTCGCTGTTAAGAACGGCGATAATAGAAAGTCCGCCTACACCTACGGAGCCAAGCAGCCACATAATCGGAGAGCCGCCCATCCACATCATCGAAAAGGCTATGCCCGTTATAATAATGGTACAGGAAAGGTGCCTTTGCAGTATAACGGGTACTGCGCCCATAACCAGTATTATAAGGAAGGGCAGGATGCCCTTGCGGAAATTATTAAGCTCGCCCTTGGAGTCGCTGGCTTGCTTTGCGCACATAAGTATAAGGGCAAATTTCAGCACCTCGGAGGGCTGGAAGTCGATACCGATGTTAAGCCAACGGCGGGCACCGTTACGAGCCAATCCTATACCCGGGATTGCCGTTGCAACGTTTATCGCCAAGGCACCGAGAAATGCCGCCAGCGTAACACGCTTAAGCCAACGGTAGTCACCAAAGTAGGATACCGCCATCATTGCGCCAAAGCCTAACAGTACGTACATTATCTGTCTTCTTGCGTACTTGAAGGCAGGCTCTCCTCTGCCCTCGGCGTAAGGGTAGCTGGTGCTGAACACCATTATGGAGCCGATACAAACAAGGATTATTACCAGTATGAGGAAGGGACGGTCTACCTGTCCCTTGATACGGGTTATTTTTTTGATACGGGGTGATATTTTAGTTTTCTTTTGAAGGGAGGCGCCCTGCTTTACAGGCTCTACTGCCCCCTCGTTTTTCGTTACCCTCGTAGAGGAAGGGCGTGTTTTATTTGTGTTTTCCGTCATATATCTTCGCCCTCCTGCAGCGACCTGATATTTTTTAGTTTACGTACAGTGCCAGCAACAGATACGCCGCTACACAGCAGACAACGGTCAGGGCACAGAATACGGAAACTATCTTCCACTCCGACCAGCCGCATTTTTCAAAGTGGTGGTGGATGGGTGCCATTTTGAACAGACGCTTTTTCGTACGCTTGAACCAGAACACCTGCAACATTACGGAAACGCCCTCCAGGAAATACACAAGACCTATAAGCACGATAAGCACCGAGGCGTTTGTCCAGAACGCCATAAGCACCGTTACACAGCCAAGGTAAAGGGAGCCTGTGTCACCCATAAATATACGGGCAGGATGGAAGTTGAACATTAAGAAAGCCAGCAGACCGCCGATAACTGCCGCCGCAAACACGCTCATATCCTCTTTACCGAAGAAGGAGGAGAAGATAAAGAACATGGTCATTATTATACAGGCAATGCTGCCTGCCAGACCGTCGATACCGTCGGTAAGGTTGGCGCAGTTTATCATATAAACTATAAGCAGTACGGCAAAAACGTAGTAGAATATGCCCAACTCTACCTGTCCTCTGACAAAGGGCAGGTTGACCATAGTATCTACGTAGCCGAAATGGGTCATTAAATACGTATAGCCAAGGGAGGGGATTATAAGAAGCGCCATCTTCTGGGCGGCAGAAAGACCCTTGTTTTGCTTTTTGAACAGCTTTACATAGTCGTCTATAAAGCCTACCGCACCCGTAACGAGGGCAAAGGACAGATGGATAAGCAAACGGTAATCCTTTACCATTTCGCCGTGAACGTTTCTTATAAGGGCGGGGTCTGCAATAAAATTAAAGCCGCAGATAAGGGTTGCCGCCGCCGTGCCTATTATGAAGAACAGACCGCCCATAGTGGGGGTGCCCTCCTTGCACTTGTGCCAGCTTGGGCCTATTTCCAAAATCTTTTGCCCCAGCTTTACCTTCCGCAAAACAGGGATGAATATTTTATATAAAACAAAGCTTACTGCAAAGGAAACTACCAATGCAAGGAGTACGCTTGTTTTCATATACCACTCAACTCCAATACTTTTCGTATATTTGTACGGTTGCTTGCCTTGAAAAGAACAGTGTCGCCCTCTTTTACCATCTGCTTAAGGGTCTCTGCCGCTTTTTCGTAATCCTTACTGCTATATATAAGCAGGTTTTCCTTGGGCAAGCCGTTTTTTAATGCCTCGTCCGCTATGTATACCGCATCCTCCCCTACACATATAAGGAGGTCTGCACTGCTTGCCGCCGCCTTACCTACTATGCGATGAAGCTTTTCTGCGTGGGAACCCAGCTCCAGCATATCGCCCAGCACCGCTATACGCTTACCCGTACCGCCCTTAAGGACGGACAGTGCCGCCGCCATAGACTCGGGAGAGGCGTTGTAGCAATCGGCTATCACGGTAACGCCTGCGGTGCGGCGTATGTTCTGACGGAAGCCCTCTACCTTAAACTGCTCCAGGGCTGTAGCGGCGTCCTTTTCGTCTACGCCAAGCCTTACACCGCTTACAAAGCAAAGCAGTGCGTTTTGTACGTTGTGCAGTCCCAAGGCAGGAAGCTTTATTTGTGTTTCCTTACCCTTATAGCAAGCGGTAAAATACGTAAATTCGCCCTCCACCCTTATGTCCTTTGCAAAGGCGGTTTGCTTACCGTCCTTTACGGAGCAGAACACGCTGTCAGGGTCACCGCCCACGGCATTTATCAGCAGCTCCTCATCAGGCATAGTGAGTACTGCCCTTTCCATACCTGCCCTTATATCCAGCTTTTCCTTACATATGCCTTCCCTGCTGCCAAAGGCAAGGATATGGGAGTGGCCTATGTTGGTGATAATGGCACCGTTGGGTTTAATAAGTTTGGATATTTGAGATATCTCACCCGGGTCGCTCATACCCGCTTCAAGCACCGCCCACTCTGCGTCCTCGGGGACGTTAAGTATCTCCATAGGAAGACCCGTAAGGCTGTTGCGGTTGCCTGCGCTTTTATACAGCTTGTAGCGGGCACCCATTACCAGTGCCGCCATATTTTTGGTGGTGGTTTTGCCCACACTGCCCGTTATTGCCAACACCTTCAAGCCTGCCAGCTTTTCGCTGCGGTGCCGTACCGCCGCCTTGTACAGGGCTTTTTTTACACTGTCTACCAATATGGCGTTGGGACAGGCGTAGGCAGGGTCGTCGATAATGGCACCGCCCTCCTTGCATAGCTCTGCCGCAAAACGGTGACCGTCAAAGTTGTCGCCCTTGAATGCCGCAAACAAGGTAGCGGAGTCCTTTATGGCACGGCTGTCGGAGTCTACTGCAGTAAAAACACGGTCCCCCCGGCTTCCCTCGCAAAGAGTGCCGCCGCAGAGCTCTGCCAGCTCCCTTAAAGTGTATCTCATAATTCGTCTCTTTTCAATAAAGTATTAACCGTAAACGTTCTCACTGTAGCGGAACTCAACGGTAATAACGGTACCCTCGGGTACCTCGGTACCGCCTGCTATATCCTGCAGCGCCACCATAGGAGTACCCGTTATGCTGGAGCTGTATGCACCCGTTACACGGACGTTAAGCCCCTTGTTACGGAGTATTACCAAAGCGTCCTGGGCACGGTAGCCCTTAAGGTTGGGCACCACCACGGTCTTATGCTCGTTTTCGTACTCGGTGTAAAGGATTACCGTACCGCCCTCGGTAAGGCTTGTGCCTGAATGGGGCATCTGGTCAACGACTACGTTGCCGTTGCCTACTACACGGTATTCCAGACCAAGAGCCTCTACTGCCTTCTTAGCCTCGTCAACGGTTTTGTCTATCATCTTGGTTACGGTGATGGTCTTATGCTCTACCTCGCCGTTTCTGGGGATTTCCAGATAGGGCAGAACCTCGGAAAGGATGCTGGACACAACGGGTGCCGCAACCAGACCGCCGTAAAAATCGTGTACGGAAGGCTCGTCAACAACCACTATAATAGCTACCTGGGGATCCTCCGCAGGGGCGAAGGCAACGCAGGAGCTTACGTATACGTCCTTGTCTCTTATATCAAGCTTCTGAGAGGTGCCCGTTTTTGCCGCTATGGAGTAGCCCTCTACTGCGGCGTTTTTGGTGGAGCCCGTGTTTATGCCGCCGTAAAGCACGTCAACTATAGTTTTTGATACCTCAGCACTGATAACCTGACGGTTTGTGTCGTACTCGTAGGTGTAGGTGATATTACCCTCGTCATCGGTAAGATATTTTGCCAGGTGAGGGGTTACAAGATGGCCGCCGTTGGCAACCACGCAGGTTGCACGAAGCTGTTGGAGTATACTGGTTTTGAAAGACTGGCCGAAGGAATAGGTTGCAAGCTCTACCCTGCCAAACTGGGTCTGGTTGGTGCCGTAGTAGTAGGTGCTGCTTTCGCCCAGCATATCACAGCCTGTAAGGTCGAGGTAGCCAAACTCCTCAAAGTAACGCATAAAGGAGTCCTTGCCTACACGCAGTCCAAGGGATACGAAGGCAGGGTTACAAGAGTTTTGAAGGGTTTCTGCAAAGGTTTGGGCACCGTGGCCACCTGCCTTATGGCAGTGGATGGTTACGCCGTCTACGGTTATTTGTCCGTTGCAGGTAAAGCTGTCACCCAGTCCCGAAATGCCCTCCTCCATCGCCATAGCGGTGGTAACTATCTTGAAGGTAGAGCCGGGCTCGTATATCTCGCTTACTACCTTGTTGTTCCACAGCTTGTTAAGGAGGTTGGTCTTTTTAGCCTGTTTATCCTCCTCCGTTATAGGAGTCTCATACTCCTCCCCCGTTTCCTTGTCGGTTTTGGTTATAACACCCGCTTCCACAAAAGCCTCGTACTCCGCAAGGTACTCACCCGTAAGAGTGTAGGGGTCGTTGAGATTAAAGTCGGGGTATACTGCCGAGCCTAAAATCTCACCCGTGTCAACGTCCATCATAGCCGCCGCAACACGGTTTTTTGCCTGCTGGTCGTTGTAAACCTTTTCCAGGTATTTCTCTATTATACTCTGGATGTTTACGTCTATAGTGGTTACAAGGTTGGAGCCGTTTTGTGCCTCTACGTAGGTCTCATACTTGTAGGGCATATCGTAGCCGCCCGCATTTTTTGCCTTTACTATTCTGCCGTCGGTGCCTGTAAGTTCCTCATCGTAATACTTTTCAAGCCCCGTCAAGCCGCCGTCGGTTCCGTTAAAGCCAAGGAGATGGCTTGCCAGGTCGTTATACTGGTAGTACCTCTTGCTTGCCTCCTCCAGGTTGACCATACTGGAAAGGTTGTAGTCAATTATGAATTTCCTTACCTTGTTGGCGGTTTCCTCCGGTACCTCTTTTTTGATTACCTCGTACTGGCTGCCTGTCTTTTTCATACGCTCCAGCACGAAGCTTCTGTCCACCTCAAGCAGGGAGGAAAGGTTGTCGGCTATAAGGTTTGTGTAATCTACCTTTTCGCTTTCCTTCAAGGTCTCCGACTCGTCCTGACGCTTAATGGCATCCTTTATGCCCTTTGGTGAGATAAATACCGTCTCTATAGTCTCGCTCATTGCAAGAACCTTCATATTGCGGTCGTAGATCGTGCCACGGCTTGCAGGGAGAGTCAAAACCGAGGAATACTGCTTAAGCACCTTGTTGCGCAGCTCCTCATAGTCGATAAGCTGCAGGTATGCCAGCCTGCCTGCAATCAACGCAAACAGCACAAGTATAGCTATCAGCGCTACCGTAGTACGGTTTAACACCTGTTTTTGCGGTGTGATTATCTTTTTCTTCATAAAATTTACGCCTCGTTACAGAAAAAACACTTGTCTTTATATAGTCAAATAAGGGTAAAGCGAAAAAAGACGCTTTTACCCTAAAATATATGCAAAACACTATAATTTATGATTGTGCAGGGGAAACACTTATTCCCCTGCAAAGAAATCCTTTATTACGTTGCCTACACCCGTAAGCAATACGCCAAGTCCGTTTTCGGTCTCGTCCTCGTACTCGGTTATCTGTACGTCGTCGTCCGTATTAAGGTCTATGTAGTAGGGCCCAAGCTCTACCTCTTCCTTTTTTACCATACCAAGCTCGTTCTCGGCATACTTGGTTATCTCGTCCAGGTTGTCCTTTTTTGCAACCTTTTCCTCCAGTTTCTGCTTTTTGTCCGTAAGCTGGGTTATCTGCTTGTCCTGTCTTATTACCTCGTCCTTAAGCTCGTCAAGGGAGGTGTAGTTCATTACCAAAAACAAAAACATTACGGTAAAGCAGATTGCCGCCAAAACCGTTGCGTAGGGGAAGGGCTTTTTAACCTCGTCCCTCTTGGTAACTATATCAAGCTTGGGTATATCCGCTATGGTACGGCGTGCTACGGGATGTGCCGCCTGCTTTTTGGAAACTACGGCACCGGTCTTTTGCCTGTTTGAAACAGGCGCTTTATTTGCAGGCTTATTGTTTACTCTTCTCTGTTCCATCTCGTCACCGCCTGCGGATATCCGTAGGCACTTTTCCTTTCTTATTTTTGTTTTTACAGCTTTTCCGCACAGCGTAGCTTTGCGCTGTGGGAACGGGAGTTTTCACCCAGCTCCCTGTCACTGGGGAGGGTAGGCTTCCGTGTTATCAGCTTAAACTCGGGTGTCTTGCCGCAAACGCAAACGGGCAAGTCCTTTGGGCACCGGCAACCGCTTGCCAAGTCTGTGAAGCATTTCTTAACCAGCCTGTCCTCCAGAGAATGAAAGCTGATTACTGCCAATCTGCCGCCCGGCTTAAGATGCGCCGCCGCCTTTTCCAACGCCTCGGTTATAGCTGACAGCTCACCGTTGACCTGGATACGAACAGCCTGAAAGACCCTTTTTACTGAGGAAAGCTTGTCGGCTTTACTGCCCTTTACCACCGCAAACACCGTATCGTACAGCTGCTTGGTGGAGGTGTAGGGTGTGTTTTCCCTTTCCTTTACTATCTGGGCGGCTATACGGCGGCTGAAACGCTCCTCACCGTACTCCCACATAATACGGGCAAGCTCCTCCTCGGGATAATTGTTAAGCACGTAGGCGGCATCCTCTCCGCCGTCTTTATCCATACGCATATCAAGGGGTGCATCCACGCTGTAGGAAAAGCCCCTTTCCACCGTGTCAAGCTGATGAGAGGAAACGCCCAAATCCATCAGCACTCCGTCTACCTTGTCTATGCCCAAATCGGCAAGAACCGTATCCAGCTCTGAAAAATTACTTTTTACCGCTATAAAACGGCTGTCGTTTACCCTTTGCTTTGCGTTTTCTATTGCGTCGGCATCACGGTCGATACCTATTACCTTACCGCCGTCAAGCCTTTCTAAAATCAGTTTTGTGTGACCTGCTCCGCCAAGAGTACAGTCTACATAAATGCCGCCGTCCTTAAGGTCAAGCAAATCAACAGACTCCTCACGCAGGACTGTATAATGTCTAAATTCCATATCAGAACCCAAGCTCTATCATTCTGTCCCTGATGCTGTCGGTTTCCATACCGATCTCAAGCTCCTTATCCCAAGCCGCTTCATCCCACAGCTCCAGATGCTTGTTGTTGCCGATAATCACTACGTTTTTATCTATGCCCGCAAAGGTGCGGAAACGCTGGGGGACAACTACCCTGCCCTGAGAATCAAGGCTTGCCCACTCACCGCTGGAAAAGAAGTAACGGGGCAGACGCCTGTTTTCTACTACAGGCAGGCTCTCAAACCTAGCCGCAAACTCCTCCCACGCATCCTTGGGATATATCATAACGCAATGCTCATAGCCGCGGCACATTACAAACTCTGCACCCAGCTTGTCCCTTAGCTTAACAGGAAAGGACAGCCTGCCCTTGGTATCCAGTGTGTGCCTATATTCACCTATAAACAAGCTTGCCCCTCCTTTCGGTTATCTCAATAAAAATAGCATTTTTAGGGAAAGGTGTCATTTTTTTGGAGTGATTTTAGGGTTTTTGTGTCACATCTCCCCACAAAATTCCACCCGATGTTTTTATTATATATTATGATTATAAAAAATGCAATAGTTATTTTTAGTTTTTTATAAGTTTTTTTGCATTATGTCACTTAAATTACACACCCCTTCGTTCCTCTGTTCTGCAGAAGAGGAATGTTGGAATTTTTTGTAAAAAAACACCCCCAACAGGGGTGTTTACACCTGTTGGGGGTGAGCTTACTTCATCATCAAGAGCTATGCACGGTAGCCGTACTTTTTGTTAAGCCTTGCAGTCTCGATAAAGCACCACAGAGTTGCCGCAAGAGCTATAAGGCTTACAGCTACCATTATATTAAGGAAGGAAAAAATCCCGTCGTAAACCTGATAAAACAGCTTGCCGTCCTCGTATACTGCCACATAGTTACGGTCACGGTCGGTTGCAAGGTCGTCTGCCAGGTTTTCGCTTACAAAATACTCGTCCTTGATAAGAGGGATATCACTTTCAATATCAGCCGTAAAGTTTTCCTGCCTTTTGTCAATGAGAGCGTTTCTTGCCGTTACCTTCCAGCAAGGGTCGCCGTGGCTGAGGAAGAAAATTATATGGTAATCGTTGCCGCTTTTTACCATATCAATGTCGCCGTATTTGCGTTCGTCACGGAACACCCATTCCTCATACTCAGCAACAACGTCGCCGGGAACGATATCGGCATACTCACCGCCGTAGTAGGCGGTGTTAAGGTCGAAGCTGTTTTCCTTAACCAGCTTTATAAAGTAGTCCTCGGTACCGTCCTTTCTTGCCTTTTCCATAAGCTCCTCGGCAAATGCCCTGGCTGCTTCATCAGACTTAAAGGATGCGCCGCTTATAAGTATACTGCGGGCGTTTGCTGAAGGACGGGTTATTTTCACACCGCTGCGCATAAGCCAGTATACCGTGCAGGAGTTTTCCCCGTATTCCACAAAGGTATCGCCCACCACTCTGTCTTCGGAAAACGCCCAGTCGGACATAGCGTCCTTTTCCGTGTAGTCTATACGGCGTTGGCTTTGCTCCAGGTAATCCTTTACCTCCTTGTCGCCTGCCCCCTGTGCCCTGATATCCTTTTCGATAAGGGCGGTAAACTCCTCTACGGTCTTGCAGGCAGTAAAGGTCTTTGCCTTTTTCTCAAGCTCTGCCTTGGTTTCTGCATAGAACTTAAAGAAGGTATAGTCCACGGTCTGCAGGCTGGATTTGTTTGCTTCGTAATAGGCTTCTATTTCCTCGTCGGTACAGCTTACCATCTCGTCAACGGAAAGGGTATACTGCTTTTCACCCAGCTTATACAGGCTCATAGCGGCACGAAGGTCCTCCACCGTCATACCTGCACAGTATCTGTAGTCCAGATAGTTGGCAAGGGTGGTGCCCTCCTCCTCGGCTTTACTTTCGATAGCCTTTATCTCATCCTCGATAGCCTTTTTGTCCTCGGCATCAAGAGCGGTGCCTTTTTCACGGGCAAGCTCTGCATAGCGAACAGCCTGGTCAACCCCTGTATATACCTCCTCAAGCAGCTGGTCAAACCAGGTGCGGAGAGCGGTGTATTCCAGCTCCTTAAGAGGCTTTTCGGGGTCCAGCCCGTAGGCACCGTAGTCACTGGAGAAACGGTCGCTTGCCATCAAATCATAATACGCATCGTAAAAATAGTAGCTGAAGTGCATAAGGTTAACGGTGGTTTGCCCCCCTGTGATAACCACAGTGTCCCTAAATCTGTCCCCTGCGGCAAGACCTTCAAGGGACGCCTGCCTTTCAGAGCGGTCTGCTACCGCCCAGGCAGTTATTGCTATACAGATCGCAAGGACGCCCGCTACCCACCATCTAAGCTCCCTCAGGATACGGTATCTGCCGCGGTACTTATCCTTGTTTTGTTTTTTTATTTCCTTTTTAGTTGCCATATCTATGCTCCTTTAACAAACCGTGCTTGTTGACAAAACTTTGTGCCTATGCTACAATTTATTATACTTTTAATCTTGCCGTATGTCAACCGGAAATTTGGAGACTGTATTATGAACGCTTGCCGTGGGGACTTTATTTGTGAAAATAAAATAGCCGCTCTTTTGGGCAAGGCTTATAAGGTACAGGTGGTAGACCGTGCCGTTTCCACCAACAGTGAGCTGTGGAGTGCCGCTATCAACGGTGCCCCGGAGGGTACCGTGCTTATCGCCAGACAGCAAACAGGCGGCAAGGGGCGTTTGGGCCGTAGCTTTTGCTCTGCAGAGGGGGGCTTGTATATGAGCCTGCTGTTAAGACCCGAGCTTTGCCCTGAGGACACCGCCCTTATCACTCCTCTGGCTGCCCTTGCCGTTGCCGAGACGGTGGACAGGTTGCTGGGTATAAACACCGCAATAAAATGGGTAAACGACGTTTACGCAGACGGTAAAAAACTTTGCGGCATACTTACCGAGGCTAGTATCGACCCCTTGCTTGCTAAAACGAGCTTTGTTATCGTTGGTATCGGGCTTAACGTTTATGCTCCCGACGGAGGCTTTCCCGAGGAGATAAGGGACATTGCTACGGCATTGCTCCCCCACGGTGCCCGCAAAGAGGGCTTGTTTAACCAACTTGCGGCAGACATCGCAAGGAGGGTATTTGAATATGCCGAAAACCCCTTCAACGGCAAGGCTTTGGAGGACTACAGAAGCAAGTGCTTTGTTATAGGTAAAGACGTAACCGTATACCGTGGCGGTGACTGCTACAACGCCAGGGTCTTGGGCGTGGACGACAGATACGCCTTGCTTATAGAGGACGAGGGCGGAAACCGTATTGCTCTGAACTCGGGCGAGGTAAGCGTGAGGCTGAAGGGCGGTGGACGATGAGCAGGCTGAGAACACCGGTTACGACCGCAGTGCTGGCGGCAGTATATGCCGTTATCTCCCAGATTGTTATACCCTTCCCCGCCGTACCCCTTACTCTGCAGTGCTTTGCCATTGCTTTGGGCGCCGCTGTGTTTGGATGGAGGGTTAGTTTAGCTTCAATTATATTATATATAGGCATGGGTGCTATCGGCTTGCCTGTGTTTGCCTTCTTCCGTGGCGGAGCGGATGCTCTGCTTGGTCCCACGGGCGGTTTTATATGGGGCTTTGTACTAATGGGTATCCCCTGCGGACTGGCAGAGGGCAAGGGACGGCTTGCAGGCTTTAGCCTTGCCTTGATAGGTCTTGTGGCTTGCCACCTGTTGGGAACGGTACAGTTTGCCTTTGTTACAGGCACTTCCTTTGCCGCTTCTCTGCTGAGTTCCTCTGCACCTTATATCCTTAAGGACGCTTTGCTGGTGTGGGTAGCTCTGGGTTTGGCAAAGCCTATTTCTGCCGCAATTTACGGGAGAAAATAAAAGATAAATTTTTTTGATAAAAAGCAAAAAAATGTCTTGACAAAGGGGTTACACTATGCTATAATTAGCTTCGCTGGCCGTGAGAACGGTTGCTGTTGCAAAACAATGCTGGTGTAGCTCAATGGCAGAGCAGCTGATTTGTAATCAGCAGGTTGGGGGTTCAACTCCCTTCACCAGCTCCAACAATGGGGGAGTGTTCCCGAGTGGCCAAAGGGGGCAGACTGTAAATCTGTTGTCAACGACTTCGGTGGTTCGAATCCACCCGCTCCCACCAGATTTACGAAAAACCGGTCCGATAGGGCTGGTTTTTTATTTAACTTAAAAAAGGGTGGATTTGAAAGGCGGCTCTTGGCGAGCGTCCTGTGGACG
>JAZSQJ010000033.1:0-32495 GCA_045537905.1 Eubacteriales bacterium | reverse complement strand
ATACAAGGCTTGTCCACTATGGGAAGCATTTCCTTGGGAACACTTTTTGCGATAGGCAGCATACGGGTACCAAGACCAGCCGCAGGGATAATAGCTTTGGTTATTTTTTTCATAGCCTCTTTCCCCTTATAGTTTTATTTTTTCTTACCTGTAACTGCAAGCACAACAACCATTGCAACTGCGATAACCGCCAAAACAATGTATATCCACCAGTTTTCGTCCCCCGTCATAGGAACGCCGCCTTCGGCACAAACACTTAAGGCGCCCATGGCAACAACGGAAATAATTGCAAAAAGTATAGATAAAAGTCTTTTCATTACAAGTCTCCTTATTAACAAATATACTGATATATTATATAATGTCTATAGGGTTTTGTCAAGTATTAACACTTTGTCTGTTTTTATGGCGTGTTGCCCGAGGGTGGGTAAATTTTTCCTTGACTAAAACCGGATAATATGCTATAATATTTTTTACAAAAATAATAAGTTTTTTAACAAACGGAGGTATCGTTATGAACGGTATGTTGCGCAAAAATTTCTTGTGGTTCCTTTGCGGAGGGCTTGGCGTTTTCCATTTTATCCTTATGTGTATCCCTTACGTTGCGGCTTATGCAGAGTTCGGTTCCAACAGCACTTCTGAGGGTGCATCCGGCTATAAGGTTTTTGATATGTGGGACCTTGGCTTTAGCGGCGTTATGAGTTCTTTGGTACAGATTTTTATTCTTATCGTTGCGATAGCTCTTATCGCCCTTGCCGTAATAGCTTTGCTTAAGGAGTTTGGTGTTGCCGACGTTACGGGTGTATTCAATAATCTTAAGCTTGGCGGTGCTGAAGGTAAACAGCTTGACAAGCTTGGTGAGTACGGGCTCCTCGCATACGCAGGTCTCAATATTCTTCTTTTCGTGTTTCTTATAATTGTTTCTCTTACCAATAAAGAGAGTTATTTTGGTGCAACAATGGGCATCAAGCTTTCTGCCGGCATATTCATTACTTTAGTATTTGCTATCGGTGCGGTGGTTGCTCTCAGACTTGTTGAGAAAAAGTTCCCCATGGGTGAAAACGCTGTAATTACCATACATAAGTGCTCCAAGTGCGGCAAAAAGGTAAAGGCTAGCATTAAGTTCTGTCCTGAATGCGGCGGCGAAATCATAGAGACTCAGCCTGAACCCAAGCCTGTTTACGTTTGCTCCGGCTGCGGCGCTTCCGCTAAGAAGGGCGTAAACTTCTGCTCCGGATGCGGCGGTCAGATAGTACAAAAGTAAAAGATTAAACGATAAAGAGTTATGGCGGGGGTATGCTCGCCATAGCTTTTTGTTATAGCGAAAGTGTGAAAAAGCCGTAAACTGTCAATTATATGTTTTGGTATTACATTTTTTGAAAGGACTGTTGTTAATAATGTTTGAAGCTTTAGCTAAGATTTTCGGTATCGACCTGGGAGGCAACTCTGCAAAAAAGCCAAAGGATGCAAAAAAACAGCGTATGACTCTTGCCTTACCCTGGCGTATACTTATGAGTCTGTTTTCCACTGCAATTATAGGCTTTGTTGTTTTCTACTTCACCTTGCCTGCTCTTAATTTTCAATCCTATTCCTTATACATTTTCCTCATATTCCTCTGCGTGGTTTTCTCTTTGTTTATGAAGGGACTGGGGGATTATGACGGTGCTTATCTCGGCAGGGGTAAGCTAATTACTCCTTATTTCAAAAACCAGCCTGTTCCCGCAACTATTATCACCGTTGCCTTGCTGGTGCTTGTTATAGGCTCGGTATGCGGATTTGAGTTTCTCCGTGCGAACGATTATGCAGAGCTTCTTGAGGTAAAGGACGGCGATTTTGGGGCTGACGTTGACGAGATAGCTTGGGAGCAGATACCTATGCTTGACAGCAGCTCTGCAAATAATCTGGCAAACCGTAAGCTGGGCGAGCTTAGCGATCTGGTAAGCCAGTTTGAGGTCAACAATAGCTCTGTGCAGATTAACTATAAGGGCAACCCCGTCCGTGTAACCTATCTTAATTACTCCAACTTTTTCAAATGGTATAACAATAACGACAAGGGTATACCTGCTTATATGACCATTGATATGCGTACCCAACAGGTTGACGTGGTACGCCTGGAAAAGGGGATGAAGTATTCTCCCTCTGAGTACTTTGGCCGTAATCTTCGTAGGTATCTCCGTTTTCAGTATCCCACCTACATTTTTGGTGACGTAAACTTTGAGATAGACGAAAACGGCACGCCTTATTGGATAGCCTCGGTTGTTGAAAAGAGAATAGGTCTTTTCGGCGGTGAGGATATCAAGGGCGCAGTTCTGCTGAACGCAGTTACAGGTGATACCGAGTATCTTCCTGTAAAGGACATTTATCCTTGGGTAGACCGTGTTTATCCTGCCAATATGCTTATTGCTCAGTATGACTATAAGGGTCTTTACACCGACGGCTTTTTGAACTCTATGTTCGAGCAAACGGGCTGTACCGCCACCACCGACGGTTATAACTATATTGCGTTGGACGACGACGTGTGGATGTACACAGGCGTAACCTCCGTTACCAGCGACGAGGGCAATATAGGCTTTATTCTTGTTAATCAGAGGACGAAGGAAGCCAAGTATTACAACTGTGCAGGTGCAGAG
The DNA here is from genome assembly GCA_045537905.1 of Eubacteriales bacterium. Classification (GTDB taxonomy): domain Bacteria; phylum Bacillota; class Clostridia; order Oscillospirales; family CAG-382; genus SIG636. The sequence continues at coordinate 29,868 of JAZSQJ010000033.1, read as the reverse complement.
GAATATTCTGCAATGTCCTCCGCAGAGGGTGCGGTACAGCAGTACGGCTATGTATCAACCTTCCCCTTGCTTCTCAACGTGTCCAACCAGCCTACCTACTTTATGTCGCTTAAGGACGGAGCAGGCTTAGTTAAGATGTATGCAATGGTAAACGTAAAGCAGTATCAGATAGTTGCCACGGGCTATTCTCTGGAGGAGTGCCAAAACAATTATCACAACCTGTTAGTAAGCAATAAGTTGATTGAAGCCGATAAGGAAGACGAAGAGAAGCTTGACAAAAAAACTGCGTCAGGGCTTATCGAGGAAATACGCTCTGCAAATATCGACGGCAACACCCTGTTCTACTTCAAGCTGGAGGGTAGTAAAGGCTACTACACCGTCAGTGCCAAGGATTATCCTATTGCCGCTATACTGAACGTTGGAGATGAGATTACCGTTGAGTACGTGGCAAGCGAGGACGTTTTACAACCTGTAATAAAACTAACGATAGACTAAAATATTAATGGCACGCTGTAAAAAGAGGTGTGCCGTCAAGCTGATGACAAACCTTGTCATCGGCTTGACAGAGTGCTGAGAAAGAGTGCAGACAAGACGAACCGAGGCGAGAACTGTAATGCCACCCCACAAAAATACATTTTTGCGGGGACCCCGGAGTACTGTGAGCTGAGGTTCGTTTTGAACGAAAAAACAAACAAAATACAGAAAATTCAGGGATTCCCCTGAATTTTCTGCTTTAGAGTAACTGTGTTTTATTCTTTTTCGTGTTCTGTGCCTTTGTCAGTGGTCTGATGGCACACCGAAAAAGAGGTGTGCCATTTTTTAATATAATGTTGACAAAAGATATTGTATAGTTTATAATTAGTCTGTTAAGCTGTATAACTATATGCAGTTGTGAAAGGGTGCTTTATATGGCAGTTAAAACAAACAGTACAGGCAGTGAAAAAGTAGTAATAAATAAATCTACCACTCTTAAACCCTATGGGAAGGAGGGGCATTATAAGGTAGACAAGCTGTTCTTTTCGGCAGTAGCGGAGGAGGAGTGGCTTAATCTTTTGGCAGAAAGCGGTTTTGTTCTTGTTGAACGGAAGGTAAGCGGTTATATATTTACCAAAAGTCCTGAGGCAAAAAAATACTATTACTCCGTTTACTGCTCCTCTGTTTCTGCAGAGGCGGAAACCTCCCGCAATTTAATAGAAAAACGCCTTAGTGCGGACGTTCAGCTTCTTTACACCTACTCCAACAAGATATATTACAAGACCCTGCTTAAGAGCGAGGAGTCCTATAAGGGCATAGCAGAGGATGCTGCGTCAAAGCGTCGTAGGTTGAGACTTGCTTTCAGCTTTAACGCCGGCTTGCTTTGCTTCTTCCTGGGGCTTTTGTGCTATAACCTTATCTATTGGGTACGCTTTGATTCTGCAGGGGTGTTGGATGTCAAAAAAGAGGCTATGATTTGGGACCTTACCATTGATATGTCCTCTATATTCGGTGACTATCCCACAACTCCCTATATCTCTTTATTCCTTGTGCTTTCCGCTCTTTGTATACCCTTTACCGTGTATTTCCTTGACCAGTATCTTTACTCCCGCCGTTTTGAAAAAAACGTGTCAGGCAAGATTAAAAATGACTAAAAGGGTTATACTTGGTCTTTCGGGCGGTATGGACAGTGCCTATACGGCTATAAAGCTATTGGAAGCTGGCTATGACGTTACCGCTGTAAATATTGTAATGTGCGACTCTTGTGATAGCTCTGTTCAGGCGGAAGGTCTGGCGGCGTCCTTGGGCATCCCCTTTTACGTGATAGATGCGAGGGAGGCGTTTGAAAAGCTTGTTATAACCCCCTTTGCAAAGGCGTATATAAACGGCGTTACTCCAAACCCCTGCGTGCTGTGTAACCCCCTGATCAAGCTGAAAAAGTTATACGATTATATGCTTGAAAAGGGCGCGGACTATATCGCAACAGGTCACTATTCAACCCCTGTAAAGGTGGGAATGCGTTGGAGCTTTGCCCCTGCCAAGGATACGGCAAAGGATCAAGGCTATTTTCTGTACGCTGTTCCTCAGGAGATTATTTCACGCACGCTTATGCCTTTGGGTACTGTGCTGAAAAACGATATAAAGGCTTATTTTGATGCCGATACAGGCACCGTAAAGCCACCAAAAACGGAAAGCACCGATATTTGCTTCGTTTCGGGTAAGAGCTATGTTGACATAATATCGGAGCGTTTTGAGCTCCCTCCTACAGGTGAGTTCGTGGATGAAAGCGGTAAGCGTCTTGGCGTGCATAAGGGCATACATAACTACACCGTAGGTCAGCGCAAGGGCTTGGGTATTGCTTTGGGTAAGCCTGCCTACGTTTCTGCCATAGACGGTGAAAATAACAGGGTTGTACTTTCCGTTGGTACTGCGTTGTGCGGAGGTTTTACAATCAACGATTTGTCTTATTTATCAGTTCCGTCCGTTAAGGTGGGGGATAGGTGCTTTGTCCGTGTAAGGTACCGTGCCCGTCCTGTTGGGTGTGTTGTCAGTGCCCTTACGGAAGATACCGTCAGTGTATGCTTTGATAATCCTCAGCCGCCTGTGGCAAGAGGACAGTCGGCAGTGTTTTACGACGAGAATGGCGTTATTGCTTTTGGCGGCGTGATTGTATAAAATTTGGAGGTTTTTGATATGGGTGATTACAGTGTAAAGCTGCTCAAGCTGGTAGAGGAATTTGCCCTTGAGAGCGTTGTTGTGCCCGAAAATATAAAGGATATCGCAGTTGTGCGCGCTGACATCAGCCGACCCGGCTTGCCTTTGTGCGGTTTCTTTGAGTTTTTTGACAGCGAGCGTATCCAGATAATGGGTAAGATGGAGACAAGCTACTTAAACAGTCTTACTCACGAAGACCGTATAAAGTCCCTTGAAAACTTTTTATCCAGAGGCGTAGTGTGTGTCGTTGTGACAACGGGACTTACAATCTGTCCTGAGCTTATTGATCTTTGCGTAAAGTACAATACTCCCTTGTATACTACCCAAAACGATACTTCACACTTTACAGCCGCACTTATCGCTTCCCTTAACATCCATCTGGCAGAGCGTATTACGCTGCACGGCGTTCTTGTTGAGGTTTACGGCGAAGGTGTTCTGCTGCTTGGTGACAGCGGTATGGGCAAAAGCGAAACTGCTATCGAGCTTGTTAAGCGCGGTCACCGTTTGATAGCGGACGACTCCGTTGAGATAAAGCGTGTGTCCGCAAAAACTCTTGTAGGCTCTGCTCCCGAGATAATAAGGCACTATGTTGAGATGCGTGGTATAGGCATAGTGGATATAAGACGCATATTCGGTATGGGTGCGGTTAAGCTCAGCGAAAAGGTTGACCTTATAATAAATATCGAGGTGTGGGAAAAGGATAAGACTTACGAAAGACTTGGGCTTACCGATACCTATACCGATATATTGGGTATAAAAATCCCTTCGATAACTGTTCCTGTTACCCCCGGTCGTAACCTGGCGGTAATAATAGAAATTGCGGCGATGAACCACCGTCAGAAGAAGATGGGATACAACACCGCAGAGGAATTTAATAAAAAGCTCATATCTATGTATGAGGAAAGTGGGAGCTGATTATGTACACAATAGGAATAGATTTGGGCGGCACAAATATTAAAGGCGGCATTTGTGATAAGGAAGGCAATATAATTAAAAAGCTTAGTGCTCCCACCGACAGAAACGGTCACGCTGACGGGATAGTTGACGATATGGTGGCTTTGTGCAATAGGCTTCTTGCAGAGACCGGCATAAAGTCAGAGCAGCTTGACTATGTGGGGCTGGCGGCTCCCGGCACTGCAGACGTGGAAAAGGGGCAAATGGTGTACTGTAACAATCTGCCCTTTTTGCGCTATCCTATAGTTGCTGAGTTCAAAAAGCGTTTCGGCAATTGCGAGCTGTACATAGAAAACGATGCAAACGCCGCTGCATTGGGTGAGGCTGTTTGCGGCGGTGCCAAGGGATGTAAGAATATGGTGCTTATTACTTTGGGCACAGGCGTGGGCAGCGGTATCATTATCGACGGCAAGGTGTATGCAGGCTTTAACTATTCCGGTGCAGAGCTTGGACATATGGTTGTTGACGTGGGCGGAGCGGCTTGTACCTGTGGCAGAAGGGGCTGCTTTGAGGCATATTCCTCTGCAACTGCTCTTATTAACCAGACCAAAGCCGCTATGGAAAGACATCCCGACTCTCTTATGTGGGAGCGTTGCGGCGGTGACATAAATAAGGTTGACGGTCAGACTGCGTTCCGTGCCGCAGATAAGGGTGATAAATTTGCCAAGGCGGTGGTAAGCAGGTACATCAAGAGACTTGCTTGCGGTATAATTAATATAATCAACATCTTCCAACCTGAGGTCCTTTGTATAGGCGGCGGTTTGTCCAACGAGGGCGACAAGCTGTTTAACCCTCTTATGAAGGTTGTTGAAAAGGAACAATATTCCAGATTTTGCGATAAAAAAACAGAAATTCGTATGGCTAAGCTTGGAAACGATGCAGGCATAATAGGTGCCGCTATGCTTGGCCGCCAATAGTGAAAGGTGCACTTAGTATAATGCAAAAAACAATAGAGTACGTGGAAAAAAAGGTTTTACCTGCTATTGCCCTCCGTGGCATAGTGGTATTTCCAAATATAATTACAAGCTTTGAAATAGGCAGAAAGCAGTCTGTAAACGCATTGAAGCTGGCTGAGAAAAATGACGGATACGTGTTTTTGGTTGCCCAAACCGATCCGTCTGTTATAGACCCCTCAAGCGAGGATTTGCAGGCTGTTGGCGTTTGGGCAAAGATAAATAACAGCTTTAAGCTGCCTAACGGCAATTATCAGGTCATTGCCGAGGGTATAAAAAGAGCAGAGCTTCAGTCTGTTGATACGGTTGACGGCGTATTGACTGCATCGGTGTTTGTTAAGGAGTTTCGTTTTAATAACCTTGATATAGGCGAACAGCTTGAGGCTATGAAGGATGCCTGGGCTGCTATAACCGAGTATTTGAAGTATGCGCCCAACCAATCCAAGGAGATAACCGAGGCTGCCCGTTCTATAGGCGACGCAGGCTCCCTGGCTGATTATCTGGCATCCTCTTATCTGATAAAGGCAGAGGACCGCCAAAGCGTTTTGGACATATACCATCCTATAGAGAGAATAAATAAGTTTACCGAGATTATCAGGTCGGAGCTTGAGTATATGTACCTGGATAGCGAGGTGCAGAACAAGGTTCGTATCCAACTTCAGAAAAACCAAAGGGACGCCTACCTTAAAGAACAGCTAAGGGTTATTCAGTCCGAGCTGGGTGTACCTGACGAGGAGGATATTCTTTCGGATTATCAGGAGCTGCTTGCTAAAATTGAAGACAGAGAGCTGCCTGCAGAGGTTAAATCCAAGCTGTTGAAGGAAGCCGGTAAGCTTAATAAGATGCCCTTTGGTTCCCAAGAGGCGTTTGTTATCCGCAACTACATTGAGGTTTGTCTTGAGCTGCCTTGGGAAAAACGCTCCAAGGACAGGCTTGACGTAGAGAAGGCAAAAAGCATCCTGGAAAGTGACCACGACGGACTTAAGAAGGTTAAGGAACGCATTTTGGAGTACATAGCCGTTAAACAGCTTTCCGACGATATAGGCGGACAAATTCTTTGTCTGGTAGGCCCTCCCGGTGTTGGCAAAACCTCTATAGTAAAATCCATTGCCCGTGCCCTTAACCGTAAGTATGTGCGTATTGCCCTTGGCGGTGTAAGAGACGAGGCGGATATAAGAGGCCACAGAAAAACCTACGTAGGCTCTATGCCCGGCCGTATAGTCAACGGTCTTAAGCTGGCGGGCACCATTAACCCCGTTATGCTTCTTGACGAAATAGATAAGCTCACTAAGGACGCTCACGGCGACCCTGCCTCTGCATTGCTTGAGGCTTTGGATTCCGAGCAAAACAAGTCCTTCCGTGACCATTTTTTAGAGTTGCCCCTGGATTTGTCTGCGTGTATGTTTATTACAACGGCAAACTCCGTTGAAACTATTCCAAGTGCACTGCTGGACCGTTTGGAGCTTATATATATGGACAGCTATTCCGAGAACGAAAAGCTTTCCATAAGCAAAAACCATCTTATTCCCAAGCAGCTTAAAAAGCACGGCTTAAGCAAGCGTAACCTTTCCTTTACCGATGAAGGCATACTTACCCTTATAAATTCCTACACCAAGGAAGCCGGTGTGCGTAACCTGGAAAGGGAAATCGCCAACCTTTGCCGCAAGGTTGCAAAGCTTATTGTAAACGGTGAAGGCAAGCGTTACACAGCCTCTCCCGAAACGGTAAAGAAGCTTTTGGGTGCAGAGCGTTATACGCCCGACAAGATTTATACCGAGGATGAGGTCGGTGTAGTAAACGGCTTGGCGTGGACTGCTCTTGGCGGCGAAATGCTGAGGATTGAAGCCCTTGCTATGAACGGTAGCGGCAAGCTGGAGCTTACGGGCAACCTTGGCGACGTAATGAAGGAGTCTGCAAAGGCGGCTATCAGCTATATCCGTGCAAATAACGAAGCCTTGGGTATAAGCGGTGACTTTTGCGAGAAGAAGGATATTCATATCCACGTACCGGAGGGTGCCGTTCCGAAGGATGGCCCCAGCGCAGGTATAAGCATAGCCTTAGCCTTAACGTCGGCTTTGTCCGGCAGGGCGGTTAAGCAATCCGTTGCTATGACGGGTGAGCTTACACTGACGGGCAGGGTGCTTAAAATAGGCGGCTTGAAGGAAAAAGCTATGGCGGCATATAAGGCGGGTGCCGGCACCGTAATTATCCCCGAGGAAAATCTGAGCGACGTAGAGGAGTTTGACGGTGCGATTAAAGAGGCTTTGAGCTTTGTACCTGTACGCCGTTTTTCCCAGGTTGTTTCCGTTGCACTTAACTAAAGGAGCGTGTTTCTTATGAATATGGTATTTGGCAATTTGAATTTGCATAATACGGATTTGAAAATAACCGCAGGCTTGCCAAGTCAATTGCTGAAAGACGGTATACCCCAGGTTGCCTTTTCAGGTAGGTCCAACGTTGGTAAAAGCTCACTGATTAATTCTGTATTAGGTCGAAAGAAATTAGCCAGAGTCAGTGCCGAGCCGGGCAAAACCATAACGGTAAACTACTACTGTGCGGACAACAAGCTGTTTTTTGTGGACCTTCCCGGTTACGGCTTTGCTCGCAGAAGCAAAACGGATATCGCTAAGTGGTCCAAGCTTACCGAGGGTTATTTTGTGGAAAACAATGCTCTCCGTCTTGTGCTTCAGCTTGTTGACTCCAAGGCAGGGCTAACCAATGACGACCGTATGATGCTTGAGTGGTTAGGGCATTACAAGGTGCCGTATATGATTGTTATAACGAAATGTGATAAATTAAATAAAACACAGCTTACCGAGAGTGTAAACAAAATAATAAACGACCCCGCCATTGCGGCAGGGACGGAATGCGTTTTGTATTCCTCCTTGAAGGGTATCGGCAGGGATGCTCTTATCGACAGTGTTTTAAGAAAGGTGATGGACGATGCTACACAATAATTTGAGTATAAACGAAAAGGGCAATCTTGCTATCGCAGGCTTTGATACGGTTGTTCTTGCCGAAAAGTACGGCACTCCTCTGTACGTGCTTGATACAGACTACGTGCTTAACAGCTGCCTTAAGTATAAAAGCCTTATTGAAAAGTATTTTGGCGTGGGAAGTAAGCCCTTGTTTGCCAGCAAGGCCCTCTCCTGTATGGAGATTTACCGTATAGCAAAGAAGGCAGGCATCGGTATAGACGTTGTTTCCTGCGGTGAGATATATACTGCAAAAAAAGCAGGCTTTCCTATGGAAAACTCCTATTTCCACGGAAATAACAAGACCGATGCCGATATAAAAATGGCACTGGATAACGGCGTTGGTTGCTTTGTGGTGGATAACCTTGAGGAGATGGCGGCCTTGCAAAAGGAAGCCTCTGTCAGAAATATCACCGTAAGGGCAATGCTCAGGGTAAGCCCGGGTATCGACCCCCATACCCACAAGGCGGTTGTTACAGGTGCGGTAGACTCCAAGTTTGGAGTTGCTATAGAAACGGGTCAGGCACTTGATGCGGTTAAAAAGCTGATAAGCTGTCCTAATCTTGAGTTTGAAGGCTTGCACTGTCATATAGGCTCCCAAATCTTTGATTACAAGCCCTTTGCCGACGCGGCTGAGCAGATGATAAGCTTTATTGCGCAAATCAAAAAAGAGACAGGCGTAGCTGTTCCTGCTCTTAACCTCGGCGGCGGCTTTGGTGTTAAGTATACCGACGCAGACCCCGATTTCGATTATGAAAAGGTGCTTTCCGATATATCTAATTCTATAGAAACTACCTGTATTGCTCTCGGCGTTGCAAGACCCAGAGTGTATTTCGAGCCCGGCCGTTCTATGGTTGCGGCTGCTGGTCTTACCCTTTATACGGTGGGCTCCTTCAAGACTATCACGGGCTACAAGTCCTACGTTTCCATAGACGGCGGTATGCCTGATAACCCCCGCTATGCTCTTTATCAATCAAAATACACCTGCCTTATTGCAAATAAAGCAGGTGCAGATAAAACTGTATGTGCTACCGTTGCAGGCCGTTGCTGTGAAAGCGGCGACCTTATACAGGAGGACGTTCCCTTACAGGAGTGTGAGCGTGGCGATATCCTTGCCGTTTTGGTAACAGGCGCTTATAACTATTCTATGGCGTCCAATTATAACAGATTGCCAAAACCCGCCATGGTTGGCGTTGGTACGGAGGGCGACCGTGTGATAATCAAGCGTGAGAGCTTTGAGGATATAGTTAGTAACGATATTTGAACAGCTTCAAAAACCCGGGATGACCGGCGTATAAAACCTTGCCTTCCAGATAGGAAAGGCTGTCCTCCTCATCGGTGGACAAAAACTTAAGTCTGTAAGCACATAAGGACTGATGGCTGAAACCCTGCTGTCGGTCCTTTTTGTTTACTGCGTATTTTCCGTCACCTAAAAGGGGGTGCCCGATAGAGGAGAGATGTGCTCTTATCTGATGGGTACGGCCTGTTATAAGGTCAACCTGTATCAGCGATATGTCGCCCTTGCTTTCTATAACCTTGTATTTGGTTACGGCATCCTTTTCGTCGGCGTGCCTTTTTTGTGCGGAAACGTAAACACGGTTTGCGGCACTGTCCTTTCGTATAAAACCGCTTATAGTGCCCTCTGCAGGGGAGGGCTTGCCGTGTACTGCGGCAAGGTATTGCTTTGTTATTTGGCGGTGCTTTATGCGCTTGTTCATATCCCGCAGTGCTTCCGCCGTTTTTGCCGAAATAACAAGACCGCAGGTGTTTCTGTCTATTCGGTTGCAAAGCGCCGGTGCAAAAGCCTCACCCTGAATGTATTCGCCTTTATCTGCCAGATATGCTTTTATGTGGTTGATAAGGGTATTGTAGCCCTCGTTATCATCGGAGTGGCACAAAAGACCGGCAGGCTTGTCCACAATCAAAACATTTTCGTCCTCATAAACTATATTCAGCTTTGCTTTTATGTGGGTAAAAGCCACGTCCTCTGCCGTATCGTTAAAAAACTCGTCAGCAATATAAAAGGTCAAGGTGTCACCCTCGGAAACAAAGTCGCCGGGGGTGGCTTTTTTGCCGTTGAGCTTTATGCGTTTGGTACGAAGATATTTATAAATCAATGACTGGGGCATAGTTTTGAAACGCTTGCTTAAGAACTTGTCAATACGTTGTCCGCCCTCGTTTTGTGTAACAATAAGTTCCTTCATATAATCACCGAATAAATTATATCATTTGCTTTGGAAAAATGCAACCGTAAATATATCGGTATCTTGCCATAAAAGCCTATTTATTTATTAAATTGTGTTGACTTTCCACGCTGTTTCGGTTATAATTAAACAATAATGGTATAATGTGGTATTATATCAAAAATACTAATTTTTTAAGAAAGTGCGGTGCTTGTAATGGATTTTACTTTTTCAGATAGATGTAAGGATATGAAGCCTTCTGCCATAAGAGAATTGTTTAAGGTTATTCCTGCGGAGGGTGCTTTTACCTTTTCTGCAGGCAGTCCCTCTCCCTTGTCTTTCCCTGTAGAGGAGTTTGCAGAGATTGCGGCGGATATTTTTAAGAACGATGCTACCGCCGCCTTGCAATACAGCGTAACCGAGGGCTATCCCAAGCTTATAGAGCAGATTAAAAAGCGTCTTAAGGAAAGGTTTTACGTTGGTGCGGACTACGACGAGACTATAATCACCACGGGCGGACAGCAGGCTATTGATCTTACCGCAAAGGTGCTTTGCAACGAGGGCGACGTGGTTATATGCGAAAATCCCAGCTTTATAGGTGCTCTTAACGCATTCCGTGCTTATAACCTTAAGCTGGTAGGCGTTGATATGGAGGACGACGGTATTTCCGTTGAAAAGCTGGAAAAGGCTCTTAAGGAAAACCCCAATGCAAAAATTATCTACTTAATTCCTACCTTCCAAAACCCTACGGGTATAACTATGCCCTTGAAGAAGCGTAAGGCTGTTCTTGAGCTTGCACAGAAGTATAACGTATTCATCCTTGAGGATGACCCTTACGTTGAGCTTCGCTTTACGGGTGTGCCCGAGCCTGAGATTAAAAGTCTGGATACCGACGGTCACGTTATCTATTGCGGTTCCTTCTCCAAGATACTTTCTCCCGGTATGCGTCTTGGTTATCTCTGCGCTCATAGGGAAATAATAAATAAGGCTATCGTTTTGAAGCAGGTTGCAGATACTCATACCAATATACTCAGCCAGATGCTGGCGTCTGTGTTTATGGAAAAGTATGACCTTGATGCTCATATCAAGCAAATTAAGGACCTTTACCGTTCCAGATGCTCCCTTATGCTTTACTGCATAAACCAGTGCTTCCCCGACTGTGTAAAGCATACAATCCCTGAGGGCGGTATGTTTATATGGGTTACCCTTCCCGAGGGTTATGACAGCAGAATAATTCAAAAGAAGGCGTTGGAGCGTAAGATAGCGATAGTTTCAGGCGCTACCTTCCTTCCCGAGCCTGATAAAATCAGCAATTCCTTCCGCCTTAACTTCTCAACACCCTCCGATGAGGAAATCGTTGAGGGTATCAAGCGCTTGGGTGATATGCTGAAAGAGGAGTTTGCAGACTATGGAAAATAATCAAGCAGTAAAAAAGACGATATTCTCCGGAATACAGCCTTCGGGTAATTTAACGATAGGCAACTATTTGGGTGCTCTTAAGAATTGGGTTGCACTTCAGGAGGACTATAACTGCCTCTTCTGCTCTGTGGATATGCACTCTATCACCGTGCGTCAAACCCCTGCAGAGCTCAGAAGAAGAAGCGTAGAGATGCTTGCTTTGTATATGGCAGCAGGTATCGACCCCGAAAAAAATATTCTGTTTATCCAAAGCCACGTTCCTGCCCATGCAGAGCTGGCTTGGGTGCTTAACTGCTACACTATGTTTGGTGAGCTTTCCCGTATGACCCAGTTCAAGGAAAAATCTCAAAAGCATTCTGAAAACATTAATGCAGGTCTGTTTACCTATCCCGTCCTTATGGCGGCAGATATTCTCCTGTACCAGGCAGACCTTGTTCCCGTTGGTCTTGACCAGAAACAGCACCTTGAAATTACCCGTGATATAGCAACCCGTTTCAACGGTGTATACGGCGATACCTTTACTATTCCCGAGCCTTATATTCCCAAGATAGGTATGAAAATAATGTCTCTTACCGAGCCTGATAAGAAAATGAGCAAGTCTGATACAACAGGCGGCAGTGTGGGTATACTTGACAGGCGTGATGATATTATCCGTAAAATCAAGCGTGCCGTTACCGACAGCGGCAGTGAAATTAAGTATGCCGATGGCAAAGACGGCATAAATAACCTTCTTACTATTTACTGCGGCTTTACAGGCAAAACTATTGAGGACGCTGAAAAAGAGTTTGAGGGTATGGGTTACGGCGTGTTTAAGGAAGCTGTTGGCGAGGTTGTGGCTGACCATCTTGGTGCGTTGCAGGCACGCTTTAACGAAATCCTTGCAGATAAGGATTACTTGAACACTATGCTTAAGACCAATGCGGAAAAGGCTGCATATCTTGCAAGAAAAACTCTTAGCAAGGTGTACAGAAAGGTAGGCTTTTATCAGCCTAAGTAATTGAAAGTGAGGGCATATACCCTTGGCTAAATCAACACAGAAAAAAGATTATGATGCACAAAGCATTACGTCATTAAAGGGTGCAGACCGTGTCCGCAAGCGTCCGGGTGTTATATTCGGCTCCGAAGGGCTGGACGGTTGCCAGCATTCCTTTTTCGAGATACTTGCCAACTCTATAGACGAGGCAAGAGAAGGCTACGGTAACGTAATTAACGTAACCGTTTTCAATGACGGCGTTATACAGGTAGAGGACTTTGGCCGTGGTGTTCCCCTGGATTGGAATGAAAAGGAACAGCGCTATAACTGGGAGCTTGTTTACTGTGAGCTTTATGCGGGCGGTAAGTATGACAACAACGAGGGCGGCGCTTACGAGTACTCTCTTGGTCTTAACGGCCTCGGTGCCTGTGCAACCCAGTACGCCTCTGAGTTTATGGAGGTCACTGCATATACGGGCGGTACAAAGTACTTTATCGGCTTTAAGAAGGGCGAGCCTGTTACAGAGCTTATAAAGGAGCCTTGTCCAAAAACAAAGCGTGGCACCGTAACCAGATGGAAAAGCGACATAGAGGTTTTTACCGATATTAACATAGGCAGAGACTTTTTCAGTGATTGCCTTAAAAAGCAGGCGGTAGTAAACGGCGGTCTTTGTCTTAACCTTAAGTGGCAAAACCTTGACGGTAGCTTTGATACGGAAAGCTATTGCTACGAAAAGGGCGTAGAGGGTTATATCGACGAGCTGGTAGGGGTTAACTACCTTACGGCACCCGTGTCCTATTCTACGGAGCGTGTTGGCAGAGATAGGGAAGACAAAAGCGATTATAAGCTGAAGGTGCTGTTTAGCTTTTGCTTCTCAAACGATGTAAACACTATAGAGTATTATCATAACTCTTCCTTCCTTCAGCACGGCGGCTCTCCCGACAGGGCAACAAAAAACGCCTTTGTATGGGCAGTAGATAATTATCTGAGGAAGAATAATAAGTATACAAAAAACGAGTCTAAGATTACGTTTCAGGACGTAGAGGACTCCTTGGTTTTGGTAGTAAATTCTTTTTCTACCCAAACCTCTTATGAAAACCAAACCAAAAAAGCTATAACCAACGAGTTTATATATAAGGCTATGACAGAGTTTTTCCGTCATAGTATAGAGGTTTATTTTGCAGAAAACCCTACGGAGGCAGAGCGTGCCTGTCAGCAGATACTTGTAAACAAAAGAAGCCGTGAGTCTGCAGAGAGTATGCGTGTAAAAACCAAGTCCAAGCTCACCGCACCTCTTGATATTAACAATTCTGTTGAAAAGTTTGCAGGCTGCCGCAGCCGTGACCCCGAAAGGTGCGAGCTTTATATAGTAGAGGGCGACTCTGCTATGACCAGCTGTAAGCTTGCAAGAAATGCGGAGTTTCAGGCTATTATTCCCGTAAGGGGTAAAACCCTTAACTGCCTTAAGGCGGGCGTAGACAGGATATTCAAAAGCGACATAATAATGGACCTTATCAAGGTTATAGGTTGCGGCGTGGAGATTAAAGCAAAAAACGCAAAGGGGATACCTCCCTTTGATATGTCCGGTCTGCGTTGGAGTAAAATCATACTCTGTACAGATGCAGACGAGGACGGCTTTCAGATACGCACCTTGCTTTTGACTATGTTTTACAGCCTGCTTCCTACTCTTATACGAGAGGGGCGGGTATATATAGCAGAAACACCCCTTTATGAAATAAGCAGTGGCTCTAACACCTATTTTGCCTACAACGAGGCAGAGAAGACGAAAATCCTTGAGGAGCTTGGCAAGGCACGCTATACCATACAGCGTTCCAAGGGCTTGGGTGAAAACAACCCCGATATGATGTCGCTTACCACTATGGCTCCTGCCACAAGGCGTCTTATTCGTATCACTCCCGAGGATGAAGAGAAAACCCGTGAGATGTTTGATGTTTTGCTTGGCGATAATATTGATGCAAGAAAGGCTTTTATTGCAGAAAACGGCAATAAATACATTGACCTTGCCGATATTTAAGCCAAATTAAATAACGGAGGATATAATAAGGATGGCTAGAAAAAAACAGCCTATTGCTGAGGAAGTGCCGGCGGCACCTGCGACTGACGTCAATATAACCAAAATTTTGGAAACAAATTATATGCCCTATGCTATGTCGGTTATTATCTCCCGTGCAATACCGGCTATTGACGGTTTCAAGCCAAGCCACAGAAAGCTCCTTTATACTATGCATAAAATGGGCTTGCTTAAGGGCGGTATGGTTAAGTCTGCCAAAATTGCAGGTGCAACCATGACTTATAATCCTCACGGAGATGCTTCTATCTACGACACAATGGTAAGGCTTACCACGGGTAAGGAATCCTTGCTTCACCCTTTTGTAGAGTCGAAGGGGAGCTTTGGTAAGCAGTATTCCGATATGCCGGCGGCTGCATCCCGTTATACCGAGGCAAAGCTTGCCAAAATTAGCGAGGAGATTTTTGACGGCCTTGACAAGGACGCTGTGGATTTTGTTCCTAACTACGACAATACCGACGTAGAGCCTTCGATTCTTCCTACGGCTTTTCCTAACATACTTGTTTCTCCCAATATGGGTATTGCGGTTAGCTTGGCAAGCAATATATGCTCCTTTAATCTTAATGAGATATGTGATGCCACCATTGCGTTGTTGAAAAACGGCAGAATTTCCACCTGGGAGCTGCTTGATATAATTAAAGCACCCGATTTTTCTACGGGTGGCAATATTATTTACAACCGGGAACAGCTTGCACAGATTTATGAAACGGGCAGAGGCAGGGTAAAAGTACGCGCTAAATACAACTACGTCAAGGAAGATAACCTTATAGAAATAACTGAGATACCTTATACCACTACTGCGGAGAAGATTATAGCTTCTATCGTTGCTTTGGTAAAAGAGGGCAAGATTAAGGAAATATCTGACGTCCGTGACGAGATTGACAAGTCCGGTCTGACCATCACTATTGACCTTAAACGTGGTGCAGATTATGAAAAGCTTATGGCAAGGCTGTTTAGGTCTACTCCCTTGGAGGACGGTTTTGCCTGCAACTTTAATATCCTTGTGGGCAATATCCCTCAAACTATGGGCATTGCAGATATACTTGACGAGTGGGTTGCTTTCCGTACGGAGTGTCTGCGTCGCAGCTTTGCCTTTGAACTGGGCAAAAAAAGTGACAAGTTACATTTACTTTACGGTTTAAGGGAGATACTTCTTGATATCGACAAAGCGATAAGGATAGTTCGTAGCACCGAAAAGGACGAGGACGTTGTTCCTAACCTTATGCAGGGCTTCAATATCGATAAGATACAGGCGGAGTACGTTGCGGATATCAAGCTGCGTAACCTTAACAAGGACTATATACTCAAGCGTATTGAAGAAATAAGCGAGCTGCTTAAGGAAATTGCAAGGTTGGAAGCACTGGTTGGCAGTGACAGGCTTTTGCACGATGAGATAATCAAACAGCTTGAGGATATTAAAAAGAAACACGGCAAGGAGCGTAAAACACACATCATCTACGACGATGAGATTGACGACGACGCTATTATAAACGAGGTTGAGGATTATCCCGTTACGGTCTTCCTCACAAAAGAGGGCTTCTTTAAGAAGTGTTTGCCTTCTTCCTTAAGGCTAAACAACGTGCATAAGCTTAAGGAAGGGGATGAAATTCTGCAAAGCTTCGAAACGACCAACACCGCAGACCTTTTGGTGTTTAGCTCTAAAGCGCAGCTTTACAAAGCAAAGCTTGACGATTTTGATACTCACAAGGCGTCTGTTCTGGGCGATTTTCTGCCTGCAACCCTAGGCTTTGAGGACGGGGAAAGGGTGGTTTGCATTTTGGTAACCACCGATTACAGCGGCGATATGGCTTTGTTCTTTGAAAACGGCAAGGCGGTGCGACTGCCTATCAGCGTTTATCAGACGAAAACCAACAGAAAAAAGCTCTCAGGTGCATTTTTTGACAAGTCTCCATTGGTTTTTGCATTCAATGTGTCAGAGGGTGTGGAGTTTGTATTAACCTCTAACGCTTCTAAGGCGCTTATCGTGGACGAAAGTCAGCTTTGTGCAAAAACCACACGGACCTCTTGCGGTGCTTCTGTGTTCACTTTAAGAAAGGGGCAGATGATTACAGCGGTTTATCTTTACGGTACCGACGCTTGTCCTGTTCTTGAGGATAAGAACAAGTATAAAAAGAAATCTCTGCCTGCAGCAGGCGTTGCTTATGAGGAGTTTAAGCAACAAACCTTGATTTAACCCATAGCGGCGAGACCGCTGATTACTAGGAGATAAAAATGAAATCAGCTTTTAACCCCAAGCAACTGCTTCTGGCCGGTATTACCGCAGTTTTACCTGCAATTTTGTTTTTGGATATAAATATATTTATATCAGCCCTGGCAGTTATAGCACAAATCGGTCTGTATTCGGCTTTACTGTCGGCACCCTTCAATATTTGGAAGCTTTTTGTGTTGCCCGCATCCTACGGACTTAGCTATTTGGTCTGCGGTGACCCTTTAACCGCGGCGTTTGCCTTGTTCTACTTGCCTGCATCCTTGGTTATAGCCTTCTGCATCCGTAAGGGTCTTAGCAGAGGTATGACCGTGGTGCTTTCGTCTCTGACGGTAGGCGTTACGGCTTTTGCCTGCGTGGCTGTACCTGCCTTTATATATGGCGTTGCTTTCAGCTTTGACAGCGTCTCGGCGTATATAAGTATGGTCAGTCAAGCTCTTGCTGAAAAGCTTGTGTCCGGCGTGCCGGATTCTCTCTTTGATGAAACTCTTACAAAAGCTAACTATCAGGCTTTGATGGCCTCAGGGTTTAAGTACTTTTCCTTGTGCTTTGCCGTTATGTTCTGCAATATTGCCGCCTTTGCTTCAACTGCTATAACGAAGCGTGTGTTGCTTTACGTTGAGGGGGGGACAGGCAGGCTTTCCGTTTTCGCTAAAGAGTGGCTGTTTGTGCTTTCTAAACCGTCAGCTGTTATGTATATAATATGTTATCTGTGCTTGCTTGTGGGTGGTGAAACCTTAACGTTGCCACAGCAAATAGCCTTTAATACCTTAATGACGGCAATACAGTGCGGTATAATAGTTATGGCGTTCAGCTTTTTAAGGGAGCGTTTTCGTGCCTACGGCTTTGCGGCAATCTTTATGTATATAGTTGTATTCGTATTCTTTGGCGTATCTGTGGCTGCTATGGTGCTTTCGGGACTGGGTGTTATAGTTACCCTTAGGCGTAAAACGAAGGAGGATAATAAACCGTGCAAAAGCTAAAAAGCTTTATTGTTAATAAAACTGAAATAGTAGCCGCTGTTTTTGCTCTTGCGTTGATATGCGTGCTTGTTGCTTTTGCAAGTAATGCGGTGCTTTTTGCCGTAAGCTTTGTGTTGTTTGTTTCGTTTTTTGTATACGCAGTTTATTATTACGTTGTTAAATACAGGTTTTTCCCTGCAGGTGAGGGTGAAAACCTTTTGGAGTTTTCTGTAGACTCGTTAATGAGCTTGTCCGCACCTGTGTTGATGATCAACTCCAACGATGATATCGCTTGGCACAACGATGCCTTCGATGCTATAAAAAAGGATATAGGGCTTAAAAACGGCAAAAGCGTTCAAGGGGTGCTTGGCGGTGCTTTGTGCTATTCAACCATTAAAAACAATGGCGGTACCCTTGCAGTTAAGTTTGGGGATAAGCACTACGAGCTTAACGGTGTCAGCTTTTCCTTGAAAGGCTCCAGCTACTATCTTTCCTTTTGGAAGGACGTAACCAAGCAGTTTAATGCCGAGGATGCCCTAAAAAAGAAAAACGTTGTTATTGGCTATGCGGCTGTTGACAGTGCAGACGACGTTGTGTCCTACCAGCAAAGCCAGTACCGCACGGCTATAGCGGTTGCTTATGCCGAGCTACATACTTGGGTAAGCGGTATGAAGGGCGTTATCCGTGAGTATGACCGTGATAAATACGTAATATTTGTTGATGAAGAAAACTTTATGCCTAATATCGGCACAAAGTTTGATATTCTTGACCGTATAGAAAATGCTCTTGCTGCTTTGCAGGGGCAAAATATCCGTTTAACCTTTTCTATGGGCTTTGCTCTTGTGGATGGAACCTTGGCTGAAAAAGAGGCAGACGCAAGAGAGGCTTTAGACTATGCGTTCCAGCGAGGCGGTGCCCAGGTTATCGTAAGAACACGCAAT
The DNA here is from genome assembly GCA_045537905.1 of Eubacteriales bacterium. Taxonomy (GTDB): domain Bacteria; phylum Bacillota; class Clostridia; order Oscillospirales; family CAG-382; genus SIG636. The sequence goes on along the minus strand of JAZSQJ010000033.1, from coordinate 11,504 downwards.
GCAAACAGCTCCTACGGCGGTCAGAGCAGAGCCAGTGCCAAGACCTCAAAAACCAAGTCGAGAGTAACTGCCGAAAGGCTTAAAGACTTGATTGAGGAAAGCAGTAACGTTATCATAATGGGGCATAAGAATATAGACGTAGATGCTTTTGCATCCGCCTGTGCTGTTGCCCGCTTTGCAATGCTGCTGGAAAAGCCTGTAAATATAGTTGTAAATCCCAACGACGGTGCTCTTGAGCAGTTTTTGCCCTTTTTGGCTGAGCTTCGGGAGTACGATAATATATTTGTAGACAACGTAAGGGGACAGGAGCTGATGTCTCCTAAAGCCTTGGTGGTGATAGTGGATGCCAGCAACCCTAAGGTTTTTGAAAGTGATGAAATTTTCAAAAACGCCACTAATTTGGCTATTATCGACCACCACGTTCAAACCAAAGAGTTTGAAACACAGCCAACGCTTCACTATATCGACCCCACCGCATCATCAGCCTCCGAGCTTATGTGTGAGATAATCGAGTCGGTTGTGTCCCGTGGCAGCGGACTAAAAAATCCAGAGAAGGAGCTGTTGCTGGCTGGTATTCTGCTGGATACACAGCGTTTTACAAGGAATACGGGTGTCCGTACCTTTGGTGCAACTATGTTTCTTCGTCCCGATGACGAAATGATGTTGCGTGCCCGCTCGCTATTCAAGCCTACTATTGATGAATACGTAAAGCTCTCTCAGTTTCAAAAGAACGCGGAGATGTTTCTTGATGTTGTGGGTATATCTTATTTTGACGGCGACGGTGTTGCCGAAAACAGAATTTATGCATCTATGGCGGCTGACAATATGCTTGAGGTTGAAGGCGTTAAGGCAGCCTTTGCTATCGCCACAATCGGTGAGGATGTTCATATATCAGGCAGGTCTGACGGTAGCCTTAACGTTGCCAAGGTGCTGGAGCATTTAGGCGGTGGCGGCAGATTTGATGCGGCGGCAACCCTTATGAAAAACACTGCGGCAAAGGATGCTAAAGACAGCTTGAAAGAAGCTATTGAGATAATTTGGAACGAAAAAAATACAACAGGAGGTACTGTGTAATGAAGGTTGTATTACTTGCAGACGTAAAAGGTCAAGGTAAAAAAGGTGAGCTTGTTAACGTTTCCGACGGCTTTGCCCGTAATTTCTTGTTCCCCAAGAAATTGGCTATGGAGGCAACCCCTCAAATTCTTAACGAGCTTAAGAGCAAAAACGAAGCAGAAAGCTATAAAAAGGCTGAGGAAAAGAAGGCGGCTATGCAGCTTTCAGAAAAACTTAAAGGTATAGTGCTAAAATATAAGTCCACAGGCGGTGCAGACGGTAAGCTTTACGGTGCGGTTACCGCAAAGGATATCTCTGACAAGCTTCAGGCTGATTTTGGCATAAGCATTGATAAGAGAAAAATAGTAATGAACGAAACGATCAAAACAGTAGGGGAGTATGAGCTTTCTGTTAAGCTTTATCCCGAGATATCCGCAAAGCTGCGTGTTGAGGTTGTGCTTTAGGTCAGGAATACAGAAAGGAAGCGTGCTGTAGTATACAGCACTACGGTAAGTTATGGCTGAAAATCTTACAATCAGACAAATGCCATATTCTCTAGAGGCAGAGCAGGCTATTTTAGGTGCCGCTATTGCCGATGCGGAGAAGCTGAATTTAATTCCATACTTAAAAGCCTCGGACTTTTATTTGTCCCAGCACCAAAGCATTTTTACTATTTTAATGCAGATGTATCAGCTTAACAAGCACATTGATATGGTCACCCTGCTTGACGAGCTGGCAAAGCTTGAGGAGCTTAAAGGGACAGATTTGGTTAAGTACGTTAAGCTTTTGGTAGAGTCTGCGGCGTTTTCTCCCAACGTGGAGGAGCACGCTAATATTATAAGAGACAAGGCTGTTTTGCGTAAGCTTATAGACGCCTCTCAGGAAATTGCAGAGGATGCCTATTCTGCAAAGGATGACGTAGACACCATAGTTGGCAGTGCCGAGCAGAGGATATACGATATATCCAACAATAAGTACAACGCCAGCTTTACCCACGTTGCTGAGGCTATAAAAGAAAACTTTGATTTGCTGGACCAGCGTGCTAACGACCCCGAAGCTTTCAAAAACGCCGTAAAGTCTCATTATAAGGATCTTGACGATATGATCCGTTTCGGTCCCGGAGACCTTATAATTGTAGGCGGCAGACCCGGTATGGGTAAAACCTCTTTTGCTATGAACATTGCGGCAAACGTTGCAAAGGCTCCTATTAAGGGTGTCAGACCTGACGTTGTTGTATTTTCTCTGGAAATGACAAACCAACAGCTTGCAGAGCGTTTGTTAGCTGCCGAGGGTGGCGTTGACAGTAAGGTTCTTATGCGTGGCAAGCTTGAGCCTGAGCATTGGAAAAACCTTGCCGATGCGGCGGCTAATTTGTCAAATACAAACCTGTTGATTGATGAAACCTCTAATATCGCCGTAACTGAGATGAAGGCAAAGCTGAGAAGGCTTAAAAATCTTGGTTTGGTTGTTATTGATTATCTACAGCTTATGCATACCGAGCGTCACACGGATAACCGTGTTTTGGAAATAGCAGAGATAACGCGCGGACTTAAGCTTATGGCAAAGGATTTGGCTGTTCCCGTTATCCTTTGCTCTCAGCTCAGAAGAGAGGCGGGCTCTGGTAAAAACGGGGAGAAAATGCCTCAGCTTTCCGACCTGCGCGACTCCGGTGCTATCGAGCAGGATGCGGACGTTGTTATTTTCTTGCACCGTGACGAGTACGGTAATTACGACGCCGATCAGGATGCTGCCGCTACCGCCAAGGCGATTGTTGCTAAAAACAGGCATGGCGCTACAGGTACGGTAAACCTGTCCTGGTCAGGCTCAACCTTTAGATTTTTCTCTGTGGAAACCAGGTACGATAGTTAAGATATGGATATTGTTTACAGTTTTGAAGCAGGAGTAGCAAAGACCCTGGAGGTTCTTTGCGGCAAGCTTAACAGAAAAAAAGTTTTAGTTGCCTTATCGGGCGGAGCGGATTCCGTTTCCTTGCTGGCGTCTCTTGTTGCCGCTTCTGCAAAACAAGGCTTTAGGGTTCTTGCCCTCCACGTCAACCATATGATCAGAGGGGAAGAGGCTGACAGGGACGAGGCTTTTTGTAAAAAAATATGCAAAGCCTACGGTGTTAAGCTGACGGTTTTTCGTGAGGACATTCCTGCTCTTGCTAAAGAAACGGGACAAAGTCTTGAGCTTTGTGCAAGGGAATACAGATACGGTGTTCTAAGGGACTTTTCTGTTGAAAATAGAATTGATTTTATTGCAACGGCGCATAATGCCAACGATAATGCAGAAACTGTTTTATATAATATTCTCCGTGGTACGGGTGTAGACGGCGTTTGCGGTATACCAAAAAGGAGAGCTAATATAATAAGACCTATCCTTGATAAAAGCAGGGAAGATATATTGGCGTATCTGGCAGCTAAAAAGCTGGACTATGTTACCGATTCCACTAATAACGAAAACGATTATACCCGTAACTATATAAGAAACGTGCTGTTGCCCCAGGCTATGCACGTTAACAGCGGTGTGGTATCCGCATTAAACAGGCTGTCGAGTGCCGCAAAGGAAGACAGCGAATATTTTGAGGGCGTTCTTGACGATTATTTTTGCACCTCGGATACGCCCTTTAAGCTTAATACGCTCCCCCTGCCTTTACAGAAAAGGGCAGTAAAAAGGCTGTACTCAAAGCGTTTTGGCGGCACTTTGGAAAGTAAGCACATAGGTGCAATTTGTTCAGGTCTTGCGCTTGACGCAGAGCGGTGCTATGATTTGCCAAACGGCATTTCTGCCGTGACCTGTAACGGCACCCTTAGCTTTTACAACTATGATTTGGACAAGGCGGTTATCCGTGAGGGGGTTCTGAGATACGGCACAAACTATGTTGCAGGTGCCTTTGTAAGGATCGAAATAAGCTACGGAATATTCCGCAACGCAGTTAATCTGCCCGACAAATATATGTTTTCTATTTCCTTGGATAAAGAAAAAATTAAGGGTAGACTACAGGTAAGAAAAAGAAAAACAGGCGACAGCTTTGTTGTAAGGAATATTAACCGCAACATAAAAAAGTGCTTTATCAACAGTAAAGTACCTGCCTCTGCCAGGGATGCCGTGCCGATTATTTGTGATGACGAAGGGATAGTGTACGTTCCTTTTATCGGTGCGGCTGACAGGGTTTATTCAAAAAAATGCAAAGAGGCCTGCAATATTACAGTAGTGTTAAACGAAAGGGTGGGTCAACCACAATGAAAAACGGCATAAAAACATTTATAATCTATTTTATCGTCTTTGGTTTGCTCATCTTCCTTGCCACGTCCCTTTTCGGTACCGGCGAGGATGATAAGCTTACTTACGGTGAGGTTATTAAAATTATCGAATCCGGCGAGAATGACGGCAAGGCGATTTCAAAGGTAAAGATAGATCAAAGCGGCGTTTTGATTATCACCTACGCCGATGAAAAAGCTCCCGAAACCGAGTATCAGCTTCGTGACTGGCGTTTGTTCTACGAGGAGGTACATCAGTCCTTAAAGGAAAATACAAGCATCAAATACGATATAGAGGCTCCTACCTCTTTACCTTGGTGGGTGTCCTTCCTGCCTTATGCTTTGGTTTTAATAATACTTGTTGTTCTGTGGTGGTCCTTTATATCAAAGCCTGTATCAAAGGACAGCTCCGGCGGCGGTATGGGCGGTCTTGGCAGCAGAATGAACTCTTTTTCAAAGGCTCGTACAAAGCTTGGTGCCGATGAAAAAAACAAGGTTTTCTTCAAGGACGTAGCAGGCGCAGACGAAGAAAAAGAGGAGCTTGAGGAAATAGTTGATTTCCTTAAGGACCCCTCCAAATATACTGAAATAGGTGCAAAAATTCCTAAAGGCGTTCTCCTTGTGGGGGCTCCCGGTACGGGTAAAACCTTGCTTGCCAAGGCTGTCGCAGGGGAGGCTGGCGTGCCCTTCTATTCCATCAGCGGCTCTGACTTTGTAGAGATGTACGTGGGCGTAGGCGCTTCCCGTGTGAGAGATTTGTTTGAGACTGCAAAAAAGACTGCCCCCTCTATCATATTTATAGACGAAATTGATGCCGTGGGCAGACATAGAGGCGCAGGACTCGGCGGCGGCAACGACGAAAGAGAGCAAACTCTTAACCAGCTGTTGGTTGAGATGGATGGCTTTGGCGGCAATGCAGAGCTTATTGTTATTGCCGCAACAAACCGTCCTGATATACTTGACCCTGCACTGCTTCGTCCGGGCAGATTTGACAGACAGATTACTGTAAACTATCCCGACCTTAAGGGCAGACTGGAGATATTAAAGGTTCATGCCCGTAATAAGCGTTTTGAACCCGAGGTTGATTTTGAAACGCTTGCAAAAAGCACGGTAGGCTTTACAGGTGCAGACCTTGCAAACCTGCTTAACGAGGCGGCTCTTCTTGCTGCCCGTGCCAACAAAAAGCTTATAGGCAACAGCGATTTGGAGGATGCAACCTTAAAGGTTATCGTTGGTGCAAAGAAAAAGACCCGCTCCATTAAGGAATCCGATAAAAAGAAAACTGCATACCACGAGGCCGGTCACGCTGTTGTGGGTCATTTCTTGCCCTCTCAGGACCCCGTAAGACAGATTTCCATTATCCCCAGCGGTATGGCTTTAGGCTATACCCTGCAGGTACCGGAGGAAGATAAATACTCTGTTTACAAAACCGAGCTTAAGGAGCAAATTGCAATGCTCCTGGGTGGCAGAGTTGCAGAAAAGCTTATCCTCGGCGATATATCCGGCGGTGCCTCCAACGACATCCAGCGTGCTACCGATATAGCAAGAAAGATGGTTACTCAGCTTGGTATGAGTGATGAGCTTGGTCCTATCGTGTTTGGCACAGGCAACTCTGAGGTGTTCCTTGGTAAGGACTTTTCCAGAACACGCAATTACTCCGAGACTGTTGCAAGCCAGATAGATAGCGAGATACACGCTATCGTTACCGAAGCATACGGTACTGCCGAGCGTATTATAAACGAGCATATGAAGGAAATGCATTTTATTGCCGAGTATCTTGTAGCAAACGAGGTTATGGATGCAGACCAGTTCCTTGCTGTGTTCGACGAGGATGCAAGTTTTGAAAAGCTTGACGCTATCAGACAAAGCAAGCAAAACCGCAGTGCAGAGGCTAACAAAAAAGCCGAAACAACGGAGAGAAAAGCTACCGATAACCTGACGGAGGACGAGGGAAACGGCGGCGACAGCTCTGAAAATCAATAGAATAAAGGGCGCCCCCTTCCATAGGGGGCGTTGAATTAATTATGGAACAAACAATTTTAACAGGTTACATATCGGTATATTCTGCTCTTAAAGCAGGTAACAGGGAAGTGTATACAGTCCTTTTTGACCGCAGCCGTTACGATAAGGTTATGAAGGGCAAATTCCACCAAAGCGAAAAACGCCAGTACAGCTTGCTTAAAAGCATATGTAAGGAAAAAGGCGTACCCATTCGTTTTGTCGTGCTGGAGGATAATAACGAGCTTTACGGCAAGGAAAGCGGCGGTATAGTAGCCCAGGTGGGAGAGCGCCGTTTTATGCCCCTTGATGATATCCTAAAAAAAGATAAGCCCTATTTTGCGGCTATTGACGGTATAGAGGACCCTTACAACTTTGGACAGGTGCTTCGTAGCTTTTATGCATCGGGCATTAACGGTGTTATTATCCCAAAGCGTAACTTTTTTACCGCCTCTGCGGTAGTAACAAGGGCGTCAGCAGGTGCTTCGGAGCTGCTTGACATTTGTGCCGTTGAGGATATGGAGGGGTTTTGCGATAAAGCTAAGAAAAAAGGGATAACCCTTCTTGCTACTGCTGCTGACAAGGATGCTATGGATTTGTTTACTACCGAGTTTGCCCGTCCTCTTTGTATTTTCTTAGGCGGAGAGAGAAGAGGTATATCAAAGAAGGTAATGGAAAAATGTGACGGTACTGTATGCATCAAATACCCCCACAACGTTTCGATAGCTCTGTCCGCATCGTCCGCTGCAGCCGTCGTTGCCTTTGAAATCGGACGCAGAATTAACTGAAATAAACCTGGGGCACTTTACCTATTACAACCGTTTCGCATATTAAAAGTGTAAATTTTGTTTCAAAGACCGCAGTTTTTAACGGAACTGCGGCACTGAAGCTGATTGTATAATCCAACCCTACCTTGTGAAGGCTGTGATTTATACCAACCGATTCAAAGCTGTTAATCGTATCGCAGGACATTGTTCCCAGCGGTGCGATTTTCATTTTAATTTTAGGCCCTGTTGCGGACAAAAGCTTAATTCCCGTTAAGCTGCCAAGGGGTAAATAGAAGTATTTGTTATTGATGTTTTGGAGAGTGCTTAGTATTTCTTTTTCAACTCCCGTTTGTATGCCGTTTAATACGGCGGCGTTTATGTTAATACATACCAGGTTTCCGTCTTTGTCGAAGCTTTTCACAACCGCATCCGCAAACAAATCCGAATAAGCACGTACGTATTCATATATAGCATCGCTGACCTCCGAGTGTACGGCGTTCTTAACCGTTGTTTCTGCAAATTGGTCTATACCCTTGTTTGCCTGTATTGCACCAAGAATTGTAACGGATAGTACTGTTATAACAATTATTAAAAGCTTTAGTTTTGTCTTTATAATAATCACCGCCTGTAACAATATATGTTAAACGGGGGACTATGTATTATTTACCGCCGGTTTTCTTTTAGTTTTGGTTGACAATTGCGATAAAATGCTTTATAATATGTTAGAATTCAGCATAAAAGGGGTAAAATTATGGCTAATAAAAAAATAATGCTGGGTAATGCGGCTGTTGCCCGTGGTTTGTACGAGGCAGGCTGTGTTTACGTTTCCAGCTATCCTGGCACGCCTTCTACTGAAATAACAGAGAATGCGGCTTTATATGAAGAAATGTATGCAGAATGGGCTCCTAACGAAAAGGTTGCTTTTGAAACTGCTCTCGGTGCTTCTATTGCAGGTGCCCGTTCCTTTACCGCTATGAAGCACGTTGGTCTTAACGTAGCGGCTGACCCGTTATTTACCGCTTCTTATACGGGTGTTAACGGCGGCTTTGTTGTTGCTGTTGCAGATGACCCTGCAATGCATTCTTCCCAGAACGAACAGGACTCTCGCCATTATGCAATTGCGGCTAAGCTCCCTATGCTTGAGCCTTCTGATTCTGCTGAGTGTTTGGAGTTTGCAAAGCAAGCCTTTCTGCTTTCTGAAAAGTTTGATACACCGGTGCTTTTGAGACTGTGCACCCGTGTTGCTCATTCCCAGAGTATAGTTGAGCTTTCTGATAGGGCAGAGGTTGGTCTTAAGGAATACGTTAAAAATCCGCAGAAGTATATAATGAATCCCGGTAACGCCGTTCGCCGTCATCCTGTTGTTGAAGCCCGTACAGAGGCTATTGCAGAGTTTGCGGCTAGCTCCTCTCTTAACAGAATTGAGTGGGGAAGCACCAAAATCGGTATCATTGCTTCCGGTGCATCTTATTTGTACGCTAAGGAAGTTTTCGGTAAGGACGCTTCTTATCTTAAGCTTGGTATTGTAAATCCGCTTAACGCTGATTACATAAAGGCTTTTGCTGATAAGGTTGACAAGCTTTATGTTATTGAGGAGCTTGACCCCGTTATTGAGACCTTCTGTAAGGCTAACGGTATCCGGTGCGAGGGTAAGAGCCTTCTTCCCATAACCGGTGAGTTTTCTCAAGAGCTTCTTGCTAAAAACCTGTTGGGTAAGGAAGCCGAATACTGCTCCTATGAGGGGGCGGTTCCTGTTCGTCCTCCCGTTATGTGCCCCGGTTGTCCTCACAGAGGCTTGTTCTACGTTCTCAAAAAGCTCGGTCTGACTGTTCTTGGCGACATCGGCTGTTACACTCTGGGCGGTGCGGCACCTCTTACTGCCCTTGATACTACTATTTGTATGGGTGCTTCCGTTTCAGGTCTCCACGGCTTTAACAAGGTTAGACCCGACAGCGTTAATAAGACCGTTGCCGTTATCGGTGACTCTACCTTTATGCACAGCGGTATCACAGGTCTTGTAGATATAGCTTATAACCGCAGTGTTTCTACCGTTTTGGTTCTTGATAACCATATTACGGGTATGACGGGTCATCAGCAAAATCCTTGCACAGGGCTCACTCTCAAGAACGTACCCGTTGAGCCTATTAAGATAGAGGATGTTTGTGCCGCCGTTGGTATCAAGCGTGTCCGTATAACCGACCCTAACGATATCAAGGCAACAGAAGCTATCATCAAGGAAGAGCTTGCTGTAGACGAGCCTTCTGTTATCATCGCAAGGCGTCCTTGTGCTTTGCTTAAAAAGGTAAATTACGGCTGTAAGTTTGAAATAGACAGCGAAAAGTGCCGTGCTTGTAAGCTGTGTATGAAGATTGGCTGTCCCGCTATCAGCTTTAAGGACGGTAAGGCTACTATCGACAGCACGCTTTGCGTTGGTTGCGGACTCTGCAGCTCTATGTGTAATTTTGGTGCGATAAAGAAGGTGCAGTTATGAGTAAAACAACAAATATTATGATAGCAGGCGTTGGCGGTCAGGGCTCGCTTCTTGCAAGCAGAGTTTTGGGCACCCTTGCCATAAACAAAGGCTTTGACGTTAAGGTGTCTGAGGTACACGGTATGTCCCAGCGTGGCGGCAGCGTTGTTACCTACGTAAGATACTCCGATGATAAGGTTGCGTCTCCTGTAATTTGCAAAGGCGAGGCAGATTTTCTTCTTTGCTTTGAACAGCTTGAGGCGGCAAGATGGCTTGAGTATCTGAAGAAGGACGGCGTTTTGGTTGCCAATACCCAAAAGATGCTTCCTATGCCTGTAATTACAGGCGCTATGGAGTATCCCGATGGTATAGTAGAGGACATCAGGGCAAAGGGTGTTAACGTTATCGCTCTCGATGCTCTCAGCCTTGCTACTGAGGCCGGTAGCTCCAAGGCAGTAAACATAGTTCTTATCGGTGCCTTTGCCCGTTTTTGCGAGTTTGAAAAGGCCGAGGTTGAGGAATGTATTAAGAGCTGTGTTCCTGCTAAATTCCTTGATATCAACCTTAAAGCCTTTGAGCTTGGCTATAATAGTGCAGTTTAAGCCATAAAATAAGGAAAACCACTATATTTTTCTAAAAAAGTATTGACAAAACACAAAATACATTATATAATAAGTCGTTATGAAAATTAATACTCGGGGGTGTCGAAATGGCAAAATGCGAATATTGCGAAAAGACAGTAGGGTTTGGACACAATGTTTCTCACTCTAACAGAAAGAGCAGCCGCACTTGGAAGCCTAACATCAGAAAAGTTAAGGCTGTTGTTGGCGGTGCTACAAAGTCTGTACACGTTTGTTCCCGCTGCCTGCGTTCCGGCAAGGTTCAAAGATCTGTCTAATTAATCAAAATGCTTAAAAAAGGCGTAACCGTTTCTGGTTACGCCTTTGGCATTTTATGTAGTAGATAGGGAATTAAAGCAAGGAGATGATTATAATAGTTACCATTGCGGCAACAGCGATGCCTGCAATGACGTAGGCTATTATATCGGTCTTCTTTTTTTGTTGCTCAAGCTTAATGCGTCTTTTTTCTCTAAGCTCAGCACCGTTTTTTCTTTTCTTAGCCATAAGAACCTCCGTTTGTAAAAATCAAGGGGTTGCAAACAGCAACCCCTCATAAAACGCAATAAGATTAAGCGAGTTCAGCGAAATACTTAATGGTTCTAACCATCTGGCTGGTGTAGCTGTTCTCGTTGTCGTACCAGGAAACAACCTGTACCTGATAGGTATCGTCGTCGATCTTGGCAACCATGGTCTGGGTAGCATCGAAGATGGAACCGAAGGTGGAGCCGATGATGTCGGAAGAAACGATCTGATCGGTGTTGTAACCGAAGGAGGGAGAAGCAGCAGCCTTCATGGCAGCGTTGATGCCGTCAACGGTAACGTCAGCGCCCTTGACAACAGCGACGAGGATGGTGGTGGAACCGGTGATGGTGGGAACGCGCTGTGCGGAGCCGATGAGCTTGCCGTTGAGCTCGGGGATGACAAGGCCGATAGCCTTGGCAGCGCCGGTGCTGTTGGGAACGATGTTGGCAGCGCCTGCACGGGCACGACGGAGGTCACCCTTGCGGTGAGGACCATCGAGGATCATCTGATCGCCGGTGTAAGCATGAACAGTGGTCATGATACCGCTCTGGATGGCAGCGTAGTCGTTGAGAGCCTTAGCCATGGGAGCGAGGCAGTTGGTGGTGCAGGAAGCAGCAGAGATGATGGTGTCTTCAGCCTTCAGGATGTCCTGGTTTACGCCGAAAACGACGGTGGGCAGATCGTTGCCAGCGGGAGCGGAGATAACGACCTTCTTGGCGCCTGCATTGATGTGAGCCTGGCTCTTCTCCTTGGAAGCGAAGAAACCGGTGCACTCGAGAACGACGTCAACGCCGATCTTTGCCCAAGGCAGGTT
>JAZSQJ010000018.1:0-5328 GCA_045537905.1 Eubacteriales bacterium | reverse complement strand
TAAAAATATACGTGATAACAAGGACAGGACACGTCAGGGCCTTTCGATCGGCGAAATCTTCGAATACGATATCGACACCGACTCTTCACTGCTTGACGAATACTGCGCAAAAGCAGATTTCGTATTCCATCTTGCAGGGGTAAACCGCCCTGATAATCCCGATGAATTTATGAAGGGAAATTTCGGCTTTACGGGCACTCTGCTTGATACGCTCAAAGCACACGGCAACACCTGCCCCGTAATGCTTTCCTCCTCCACACAGGCAAGCTGTATCGGCAGATATGACGGCGACTACGGCAGAAGCAAGCGGGCGGCAGAGGAGCTTGCCTTTGAATACGGCAGGGATACGGGAGCCAAGGTTTTGGTCTACCGTTTTCCAAACCTTTTCGGCAAGTGGTGTAAGCCGGACTATAACAGTGCCGTTGCCACCTTCTGCTATAACACCGCCAACGACCTGCCTCTGAAGGTAAACGACCCCTCCGTACAGCTTGAGCTGCTTTATATAGACGACTTGCTTAAGGAAATGCTTGACGCCTTGGAGGGTAAGGAGCATAGGTGCGAGTATGAGGGGATAGAAGCGGTGCTTTGCGAAAAGGGCAGGTACTGTGCCGCCCCTGTTACCCACAGGGTAAGCCTGGGTGAGGTGGTAAGCCTGCTGGAAGAGTTTAAGGCACAACCTCAAACCCTTATCATGCCAAGCATCCCCCGGGGCAGCTTTGCAAAAAAGCTGTATTCCACATACCTTTCCTACCTACCCAAGGAGAAAATAAAGTACAGCCTTAAAAGCAACGTAGACGCCAGAGGCAGCTTTACCGAGCTGCTTAAGACCAAAACCCACGGCCAGTTTTCCGTAAACGTATCCAAGGCAGGCATAACCAAGGGACAGCACTGGCACCACAGCAAGTGGGAGCTGTTTATGGTAGTAAAGGGCAAGGCACTTATAAAGCAAAGAAAAATAGGCACCGACGAGGTAATAAGCCTTCAGGTAAGCGGTGACAAAATCGAGGCGGTGCATATGCTTCCGGGCTATACTCACAGTATAGAAAACCTAAGCCAAACCGAGGATTTAATTACCCTTATGTGGGCAAACGAGGAGTTTGACCCCGGTCACCCCGACACTTTTTACGAAGAGGTTTAATTATGGATTATTCAAATATAAGCTTCAAAAATAACGGAAAGCTAAAGCTGCTTATCATAGTTGGCACCCGTCCGGAGGTCATCCGTCTTTCTGCGGTTATTACCAAGTGCAGAGGGTATTTCGACTGTATCCTGGCACACACGGGTCAAAACTACGACTATAACCTTAACGGCGTGTTCTTTAAGGACTTAGGTCTGGCAGAGCCGGAGGTGTATCTTGACACCGTAGGTGCAGACCTGGGCGAAACGGTGGGCAATATAATCGCCCAAAGCTATAAGCTGATGGTGCAAATAAAGCCCGACGCCTTGCTTATTCTTGGCGACACAAACTCCTGCCTCTCTGCCATCTCCGCAAAAAGGCTCCATATCCCCATCTTCCATATGGAGGCAGGCAACCGTTGCAAGGACGAGTGTCTGCCTGAGGAGACTAACCGCAGGATAGTTGACATAATATCAGACGTCAATATGGCGTATTCCGAGCACGCAAGGAAGTACCTGCACGAGTGCGGTCTGCCCAAGGAGAGGGTATACGTAACAGGCTCACCTATGGCAGAGGTGCTAAGGCACAATCTTTCTGAAATAGAGTCCAGCGACGTGCTGACAAGGCTGGGGCTGGAAAGTAAAAAGTACATTCTTCTGTCTGCCCACAGGGAGGAAAATATTGATACGGAAAAAAACTTTTTGTCCTTGTTCGGTGCAATAAACGCCCTGGCAGAAAGGTATGATATGCCCATCCTTTATTCCTGCCATCCCAGAAGCAGAAAGAGGCTGGAGGTAAGTGGCTTTGTCCTTGACAAACGGGTTATCTGTCACGAGCCTCTTGGCTTCCACGATTATAATAATCTACAGCTTAACGCCTTTGCGGTAGTGTCCGACAGCGGTACTTTGCCTGAGGAAAGCAGCTTCTACACAAGTATAGGAAAAGCCTTCCCTGCGGTGTGCATCCGCACCTCTACCGAAAGACCCGAGGCACTGGATAAGGGCTGCTTCATACTGGCAGGCATAGACGAAAAAAGCCTTATGCAAGCAGTATCTACCGCTACGGAGATGGTGGCAAAGGGCGACAACGGCATTCCCGTGCCCGATTATATCGAGGAAAACGTGTCTGCCAAGGTGGTAAAAATTATCCAAAGCTACACGGGCGTTGTAGACAAAATGGTGTGGAGAAAATCATAAAAGCGTTCTTTGAGGAAGTAATAAAATATGGAGCAAAAGAAACTAACGTATAGCTCTCAGCTATATGTTCGTCAGTTATTCCTGGTAATAAGCGATATAATTCTTATCGCCTTATCCTCCTTTGCGTCTCTGTGGATAAGGTTCGAGTTTTCTTATAGCCAGCTTGCCGCCTCAGGCTTTTTGTGGAACGTGCTTAAGCTGTTCCCATTTACAATCCCGATAGTGCTTGCAGTATATCTGCTTTTCGGCTTATACCGCAGTCTGTGGCAGTATGCCAGCGATAGGGAAATGATATACGTGGTCTTTGCCTGCCTTACGGCGTCTTCGGTGCAAAGCGGTGTGCAGTTTGTTTTTGGCTACCCTGTGCCAAGAAGCTTTGTGTTTATAAACTTTTTGGTGCTTACAGCCTTGACCTTGGGGCTTCGCTTTTCCTTCAGACTCCTTCGCGCCCTTAAGGAATATAGGTCGGTAGCCATAAACAAAAAGACTCGCACCATGCTTGTAGGTGCAGGCGAGGCGGGTGCGGCAACCCTGCGTGAGCTGCAGCACAGCCGCAAATCCAACAATAACGTGGTATGTCTGGTTGACGACGACCCTCTTAAAAGGGGTAAATATATGTATGGCGTCCCCGTTGCAGGCGGTACAGAGGACGTTGTGGGTTTAGTGCTGAAGTACAAGGTAGAGGAAATAGTATTTGCCATCCCCAGTGCAAGTGCCGTAAAACGGCGTGATGTACTAAGGCTGTGCCAGCAAACGGGCTGTACCCTTAAAACCCTTCCGGGCATCTATCAGCTTATCAACGGCGAGGTGGACGTAAGAAAAATAAGGAAGGTGGAGATAGAGGACCTGCTGGCAAGAGACAGCGTCAAAATCAACACCGAGGAAATAGTAGGCTATGTAAACGACAGAGTAGTGCTGGTAACAGGGGGAGGCGGCTCCATAGGTAGCGAGCTGTGCCGACAGATAGCCTCCCACGGACCCAAAAAGCTGATAATATTTGATATATACGAAAACAGCGCCTACGCCATAGAGCAGGAGCTAAGGCGTAAGCACCCCCATCTGGATATGCTGGTGCTTATCGGCTCCGTAAGGGATAAAAACCGTATAAACTCTGTGTTTGAGGAATACCGTCCTGACATTGTTTACCATGCGGCGGCACACAAGCACGTGCCGCTTATGGAGGCTTCCCCCTGTGAGTCCATAAAAAACAACGTGTTCGGCACCTACAACGTGGCAGAGGCGGCGGATAAATACAGCACAGAGACCTTTATACTTATAAGCACCGATAAGGCGGTAAACCCCACGAACATAATGGGTGCCTCCAAACGGCTTTGCGAAATGGTTATCTGCAATTTTGCAAAAAAGTCCGGTACAAAATATGCCTGCGTCCGTTTTGGCAACGTGCTTGGCTCCAACGGCAGCGTTATCCCTCTGTTCAAAAAGCAGATAGAGCAGGGCGGTCCCGTTACCGTAACCCATAAGGACATAATAAGGTATTTTATGACCATACCCGAGGCTGTTTCCCTGGTGCTGCAGGCAGGTGCCTATGCAGGCAACGGCGAGATATTTGTGCTGGATATGGGTGAGCCTGTAAAGATAGACGACCTGGCAAGGAATATGATAAGGCTTTCCGGCTTTGAGCCTGACGTGGACATAGCCGTGGAATACACGGGTCTCCGACCGGGTGAAAAGCTTTACGAGGAGCTTCTTATGGCAGAGGAGGGACTGGGCAAAACCCCTAACGACCTTATATTTATAGGTAAGCTGGAGGACGTGGACAGTGCCTGGTTTGAGGAAAAACTGCAAGACCTGAAGGCGGAGTGCGACAAAAACTCTGATAGCATAATAGATTTGGTATGCCGGATGGTGCCAAGCTATACTCCGAAAATTAGAACATAACAAAAACAAGGGGTTGTCTTATCAAAGGCAACCCCTCAGCTTGATGACAAACCTTGTCATCAAGCTGGCAGAGTGCTGAGAAAGAGTGCAGACAAAGCGAATCGAGGTGCAAGCTGTAATACCACCCCACAAAAATATATTTTTGTGGGGACCCCGGGGTACTGCAAACCGAGGTTCGTTTTGAACGAAAAAACAAACAAAATGCAGAAAATTCAGGGATGCATCCCTGAATTTTCTACTTTAGAATAACTGTATTTTATTCTTTTTCGTGTTCTGTGCCTTTGTCAGCGGTCTGAGGGGTTGTCTTATCAAAGGCAACCCCTTAAATATTTAACTAAAGTACATAACAAATTTCCAGCTTTTTGCTAAGCTTGTCGAAAGAGCAACTTAATTTAAGCTCCATCATCTGGGCAAACACCAAGGCGAGAAAGGGTTAATTCCACATCATCGACCTGTGAAATTGATACGCAATCAACAGCGCAATCACAAAGATTCCCAAAACGTATAAAGCCCGTTTCCACCTTTTGCCCAAAGACTTTGAAAGAAAAAAGGCAATAACGGTAGCGCAGATACTAACGAACAGCCAAAAATAAGCTGTAAAATCGTTGGCGTTAAACTGGTTGGGCAGCATATTTCCAAGCTCATCCAGCTTAGGACATCCGCAACCAAACCACTCTACAATATATTCCTTGTTAATAATACTGTAGGGAACAAACAATAAGAAGAACAAAAACAACGGAGAAATAAGCTTAATTATTTTAACCGTAACTCTTTTTGCCATAAACCTCACCTCATTAATACAGACGGATTAAAAAGGAAAAACTCTCACATAAATCACGGCAACGCCGTGTATATCATCAAGACGAAGTCTTGCATATCATCAATTCCGTGGGAATTGTATATCATCATTGCAAAAGTTTTTAATACACACCGAAAGGTGTGATGAGATACAAAGGCGGCACGCCGCCTTTGATGATATACACGCTAACGCGTGATGATATACCATTGCTTTCGCAATGGATAAAAAATCGACAGGTCGAAACATGTCGATTTTTGGTGGGAGCGGGTGGATATCGCTTTTCTGCGGAAAAGCCACGGCGGTTGCGACCGTCCACA
>JAZSQJ010000043.1:0-26510 GCA_045537905.1 Eubacteriales bacterium | reverse complement strand
AACCGTTGCGATGGAGGTTGTCGGTGCAAGCTTTGAAGCCTACTACGAGGCAGAACAGCCCATAAAGAACGTTTATATCACGATTGACGGTAAAGTATATCAAAGCGATTATGAATAAAGCCTAAAATGCAAAGCCAGAGGCGCAAACTTGCGCCTTTCAGACCGCTGACAAAGGCACAGAGCACGAAAAAGAATAAAATATACTCATTCTAAAGTAGAAAATTCAGGGAAAATTTCCCTGAATTTTCTGCATTATATTTGTTTTTTCGTTCAAGACGAACCTCGGCTCGCAGTACTTAGTACAGTTTTCGCCTCGGTTCGTCTTGTCTGCACTCTTTCTCAGCACTCTGCCAGCTTGATGACAAGGTTTGTCATCAAGCTGAATGACAGGTTATTCCCTGTCATTTTTTGTATAAAGAAAAACTACTATTTATTTTGAATTGAACGTGCGTATCAACTGCATAACAGCATTTTTCTGCTCTGTCGTGAGGCTAACCCAAGAGTCAAAAAGCTCCTTTATTTCCGGAGTCATCTCAACCATATCACCTTCAGCAAAGAATTGAGACACTGTGATACCAAAACCGCCGCATATTGCTTCCAACGTGCTTATTGAGGGCAACGTGTTTCTTCTGAAAATGTTAGCCAAAGTCGATTCGGACAATCCGCATTCTTTTGACAAACGGTATTCAGTCCAGCCGCGATCCTTTAACAGCTGCCGAAGCTTCTTATGGATATCCATAGCCTCACCACCTTTCTTACATACATTTTACCTCTAAACTTAACGGTTTTATACCCAATACTTGTAATGCGTTTACCGTTATGTTAAACTGTATGATGTAATTAACTTGAAAGGTATGGGATGAGTTATGCTAAATACTTATACAGTTGCCTTTTTCGGTCACAGGCAGATAGAGGAGCTTCTTAAGGTGGAGAATTTGCTTGAAGCGGAAATACGAAAGCTAATTGATGAAAAAGAGTTTGTGGAATTTATTGTTGGTAGTAACGGGAATTTTGACCGTTGTGTTTCATCTACCGTGCTTCGCACACGAAAAAAGCACAGGGACGACAACAGTGCCCTTGTACTGGTGTTACCTTATCCAACGAAAGAGTATCTGAATAACAAGGAATTATTCCACAGCTACTACACCGATGTAGAGATATCCTATAACGCTTCAAGAGCATACCCTAAATCAGCCATACAAACCCGTAACCGAGAAATGGTTGATAAAGCCGACCTTGTTATCTGTTACATCAAAGAAAAACACGGTGGTGGGTGGCAATCGGTAAAATATGCAATAAAGCAGGGGAAAAATGTTATAAACCTTGCAGCAGAAACAGAAGGAAACGATTATAAACAATATTTTGTTGAATAAAAAAGCAAACTGTTTTGATATCTATTTACTTTTACGTATTTGTATGGTATACTGACCTTAGTGTATAAATTAATTATGAAAAGGAGACAAGCAATGGCCGGTTATTTTAATCAAAAACAGCTTTCCCAGCGTGGAGCTTACGAACAGAAATACAACACGTCAAGGATGCAACTGTTGTTGGTGTTTGTTTTTACGGCGATTAATTTGATGCTTCTTGTAGCAAACGCAGACTCGTATTTTCTCTTTTCTGCATTTATTCCCTACTTTATGACCTTGACGGGAATGCTTATGTGCGGGCTTTTGCCTGATGAGTTTTATATTGAGGGAACGGAGGGCTTGGCGTTATTTGACAATTCCTTCTTTATCACTTTACTGGTAATTTCCATCGTAATTACCCTGCTCTATCTCCTTGCCTGGTTTATGTCAGGCAAAAACCGCGGAGGCTGGTTGATTTTTGCCCTGGTGCTATTTGGGCTTGACACTGCGGGAATGATATTTTTAGGCGGCGTCTCTCTTGATTCGGCTGTAGATATTATATTTCACGTTTGGGTGCTCTACTATCTTATTATCGGCATAAACGCTCACTACAAGCTTAAAAAGCTTCCTCCCGAGGAAGAACTTGCTTCCCCGGAGGTAGCCGCCCAGGTCAATGAAGCAGGCTCTGATCCCTTTAGCGCAAATACTCAAAGCTCCACGGTCATAAGGATAGCCGATAACGACGTTAAGCACAGAGTTTTGCTTGAAGCGCAGGTAGCCAACTACGCTATCTGCTACAGAAGGGTAAAACGCACGAACGAGCTGGTTGTAAACGGCAACGTGTACGATGAAATTGAAGGTCTGGTTGAGCATCCACACACTCTGGAGGCTCGTATAGAAGGCCACCTTATAGAGGCAAGCTTCAACGGTTCCCACAGTGTTATTTTCTTTGACGGAAAAGAGATAGCAAAAAAGCTAAGACTTTTTTAAGCCCATAAAAGCTGTGAAAAAATTTTTATAAAACTATTGACTTTTAACAATTTAAGGAGTATAATCTCCTCAACAACTAAATCTGTTGTACAATAAATGCGTTGAGCAGAAACCAGTAGGTTGGAAAGAACCTGGAGAGAGTTGCCGGTTGGTGCGAGGCAATGGGGGCGTCCTTCGCGAATTCCTTCTGTTAGCAGTGCGCTGAATGAGAGTAATCTTTAGTAGGATGCAACGGGTGTTCCCGTCATAGAACAAGGGTATGCTTGTACCCGACAAGGCTGTTACCGTGAGATGGCAGCAAACTGAGGTGGTACCGCGGGATTCGATTTTCTCGTCCTCTGTATTCTTAATCGGAATGCAGAGGACTTTTTGTTTTTTCCGATTAGGTGTAATCGAAGCAAAAAAATCTCAAAAACAAAAAATGAAAGGATGATTCCAATGGCTGAAAACTACTTCCAAAAAGAAATTGAAACTATGTCTGCTGAAGAAATGAAAAAGCTTCAGTCTGAAAAGCTTGTTAAACAGGTTAAGCACGTATACGAAAACGTCCCCTACTACCGCAACCTTATGGACGAAAAGGGCGTAAAGCCCGACGATATCAAGGGTATTGATGACTTACATAAGCTTCCCTTCCTTACAAAGGCGGATTTAAGAGACGCTTATCCCTACGGCTTGTTGGCTAAGCCTCTTGACGACTGTGTTCGCATCCAGTCTACCTCGGGTACAACAGGCCGCCGCGTGGTTGCTTTCTACACGCAAAACGATATCGATCTGTGGGAGGACTGCTGTGCAAGAGCTATCGTGGCTACGGGCGGAAGTAAAAAAGACGTTTGTCAGGTAGCTTACGGTTACGGTCTGTTTACAGGCGGCGCCGGTCTTAACGGCGGCTCTCACAAGGTTGGCTGTCTTACCCTGCCTATGTCCTCCGGTAATACCGAAAGACAAATTCAGTTTATGATGGACCTTAACGCTACTATCCTTTGCTGTACCCCCTCTTATGCCGCATATATCGGTGAAACCCTTAAGGAACAGGGGTATAAGCCTGAGGATATTCCCCTTAAGGCAGGCATTTTCGGTGCAGAGCCTTGGACGGAGGAAATGCGTAGGGGTATTGAAGAGGTTCTTGGTATCAAGGCCTACGATATTTACGGCCTTACCGAAACAACCGGCCCCGGTGTTGCCTTTGAATGCAGTGAGCAGACAGGTATGCACGTAAACGAGGACCACTTCTTTGCAGAAATAATCGACCCCGACACAGGAGAGGTTCTTCCCGAGGGCAGCAAGGGCGAGCTTGTGTTTACCTCTTTGGATAAGGAAGCCTTCCCCTTACTCAGATACCGCACCCGTGATATTTGCGTTCTCTCCCGCAAGAAGTGCTCCTGCGGACGCACCCTTGTAAAAATGGCAAAGCCCATGGGCAGAACCGACGATATGCTTATCATCCGCGGTGTTAACGTGTTCCCCAGCCAGATAGAAACAGTGCTTCTTAACGAGGGTTACCAGCCTAACTATCAGATAGTTGTTGACCGTGTTAAGAATACCGACACCTTTGAGGTTAACGTAGAAATGACACCCGAGCAGTTTACTGACAAGGTGAGAGAGATTATCGCTATGGAAAAATCCCTTGCAAACGCTATGAAGGCTATGCTGGGCATTAATCCTACCGTTCACCTCGTTGCACCCAAGACCATTGCCCGCAGCGAAGGCAAGGCTGTACGTGTTATTGATAAGAGAAAGCTTATATAATTGGGAGGAGGCTTATTATGGCAATTAAGCAATTAACCGTTTTTGTTGAAAACAGACAGGGTGCGGTCGTTCCCATAACCGATGCCCTTTCCAAGCACAATATTAATATGAAGGCACTTTCTATTGCAGAAACCGAGGATTTTGGTATCCTGCGCCTTATCGTAAACGACGAGGCTACTGCAGAAGCAATTCTGGCAGAAAACGGCTACCTTATCAGAGTTACTGAGGTAGTTGGCGTAAAGATAAGCGACGAACCCGGTAAGCTTTCCGAGGCACTTAAGGTTCTTGCCGATAACAAAATCAACATGGAATACCTTTACGCCTTTATGTCCCGTACCGAAAAGCACGCTTACGTGGTTATCCGTGTTGAGGATAACGCTGCGGCAGAAGCCGCCCTTGCAGGTGCAGGCTTTAAGCTTATAACCGATGCTGATATCTGCTAACAGAATATTACGGTAAAAAAGGGGGTGTCTCAAATGAAAATTTGAGACACCCCCTACTAAGTTTGCCCTACGGGCAGTGAAGTTTTGCCTACGGCAAAGTGAAGGCAAACTTTACTTCACTTGGTCTGAAAGACCAAACTTCACTGTTACCGCAGGTAACAACTTCACTTTTGTCAGGGCAAAAACTTCACTAAAAGTATTTTAACGACAAGCACCTCCGAACAGTGCACTCCAGGCCTGCTCGGAGGTGCTTATTTTTTTGTTTTCAAAGGTTTAAGGCTTTGCGTTAATGAAACAGCCCCTTTTTCATTTTAAGACTGTATCTGCAGTTTAATATCCCCCGTGTCGGTGCTGACCTCGCATTTGCCCCCTGTAGTCGTTTTGGGGACGTCAACGCTGCCGGTATCAGTTTCTATAATAAACACCTTTTCGGTAAGCAGTGTTCCGCTTACGTCTCCCGTGCTTGTTTTTACGGTAAGCTCAGCGGCGTCAGAACCCTCAAAGCTTATATCCCCCGTGCTTCTCTTAACCGATAGCTTTTCCGTTGCGATAACGTTTTTCAGGAATACGTCTCCCGTGCTTCCTTTCGATACAAGGTTTTTGCACTCGACGTCGGTTAGATAGGTCTTACCTGTGGAAAGCTTGATTTCTACGTCGCCCTCGCTCGTTACGTCAGAAACCGTAATCCTACCCGTTGAAGCAGAAAGCTCCATAGCTCCAACAGACACGTTTTCAACACGGATGCTTCCTGTGTCGGTTTTTATCGAAACCTTCCCGTGGGCCGAGGCGTAGCTTGTTACACTGCCCGTGTCTTCCGAAATAGTAATGCTTTCAAATTTGAAATCCGCAGGTACTTCCACCGCGCCCGTGTCCGACTTTACGGAAAGCCTTCCGTATTCCCCTTCGGGAATATACACCTTTATTTCCTCTG
This sequence comes from Eubacteriales bacterium, assembly GCA_045537905.1. Lineage (GTDB taxonomy): Bacteria > Bacillota > Clostridia > Oscillospirales > CAG-382 > SIG636. The sequence goes on along the minus strand of JAZSQJ010000043.1, from coordinate 21,051 downwards.
CTCCGTAATTGATGCCTATATATTCGTACCATTTTTTCGTATCTATTTTCTCAACCGTAAGGGTGCCGTCCTTTACCGTAACGCTGTGCTTTGCGTTTTCCTGCTCGTAGCAGACAACTGCGGTTTTTGCAGCTTCGGAGGGAACGAGCGTAAGCTTTGCAGTATCGGTTTTAATGGTTATGTTTTTGTATTCTTCACTGACCTCATGCTTGTTGGTTTCATATTTAACCGATGACAGGCTTGTAAAATCCCAATTTAACACAGCCATACCGGTGACGAAAACTATACACCCCAGCAACACAAGCAAAGCCGCTGTAACAAGCCATATTTTAGTTGTTTTTCTCATTACGCTTCCCCTTTCTTGATAAGCCCTTTCTTGATCCATAGTGCTATTAACCTTGTAATCATCAAAATCCCCTTAGTTGCCGCCTTACATCCGTAAAACATAAACACCGCTACACCTGCACAAGTAATTCCTGCTCCAAGGATAGCAATGACTGCGTTTGCATCGGCGGCAATGGCACAAGCAACACCTGCCACAGCACAAGCAGCGACCGAAGCAAACACCGCCCACAAGGAAACAATACCTGCCCACAGCGACACGTAAAGAGAAAGTATTACGGCAAGCACGGCAACGGCTAAGGATAGCCATAGGGGAGAACCAAGTGCCAGAAGAATAATTTCCCAAGCCTTAAGGTGTCTTTTAGGCTTTATTCTATCGCCTGCGATTTTTGCAAAGGAAAAGTCTGCTATTATCTGAGAGGCAATCTCCCCCACGGAGCCTACTGCCGAAACTGCCTCCTCCTCGGAAAGACCCTCTTCCATCCTATCATCTATTATTTCACCGTAAAACGTCAAACGTTCCTCTATATCATCCTTCGGCAATCCTGACAATTCTTTACGTAGCCGCATAAGAAACTCTTGCTTATTCACCCTCGTTATCCTCCTTGCTTACAAATTTATAGATAGATAAAAGCTCCTTCCACTCCTCCTTAAACTCTTCTATACGCTTAAGCCCCCTATCGGTGATATGATAATACTTTCTTAGTCTGCCCCCGTGCTCTGCAGTGCGGACAGTTAACATCTTCCCCGTCTCCAGGCGTTTAAGGATGGTGTACAGGGTGGATTCCGAAAGCTCTATATAAGGCTTCATATCCTTGATAATCTTGTAACCGTAGGAGTCCTCGTTTTTTATAGCCGCCAAAACGCATACGTCCAAAAGACCCCGTTTTAACTGAACGTCCATATTATACCTCCCTTCGTGTAATACATCATATCACGAAGTATTGTGCTTGTCAATAGAGTTTGACAAAAATTACGTTGTATGCTATAATCCTTCGGTATGCAAAGGAGGCGGTAGCGACGAAGCTTATCAGTTATATAATAAACGCCATCGAGCTTATATACGGTTTTATCGCAGGACTTTATTTCATAAGACCCGTTTTTTCTGTAGTGGGATTTTTCACCACACGCCGTTTTAGGAGTGCCGCAAAGCAGCACAAATACGCAGTTTTGGTTGCCGCCCGTAACGAGGAAGGGGTTATTGCCAACCTTATAGACAGCATCCGCTCCCAGGACTATCCCTCCGAGCTGGTGGATATTTTTGTCGTTGCCGACAACTGTACGGATGGAACTGCCGACACCGCAAGGAGTCACGGTGCCGTATGCTACGAGCGGTTTGACAAAGAAAAACGCACCAAGGGCTTTGCCCTGCAGTATCTGGTTCAGTGTATAGATGCCGACTACGGTATAGAAAGCTACGAGGGATATTTTATCTTCGATGCAGACAACCTTTTGAAAAAGGACTTTGTTTCCAGAATGAACGAGTCCTTTGATGCAGGTGAAAAGATAGTAAGCGCCTACCGAAACACCAAAAACTTTGACGATAACTGGATATCCGCTTCCTACGGTATCCACTGGCTGCGTACAGTAAGGTTTGAGCACAGGGCACGCTCTTTGTTTCACCTTGCAACCAGAATACAGGGTACAGGCTTTTTATTTGCCGCAGAGCTTATCAAAAACGGCTGGAGCTACACGGGGCTTACCGAGGACAGAGCTTTTTGTGCCGATGCCGTTGCTAAGGGCTACAAGATATCCTACAACGATAAAGCAGAGTTTTACGACGAGCAGCCTACAGACCTCTCTATCGCAATGCGTCAGCGTATAAGATGGGCAAAGGGACACCTGCAGGCGGTTGCGGAAACGGGACCTAAGCTGTTTTCCCATATCTTTGTAACCCACGGTGCGGCAAACCGACACCTTAAAGAAGGAGAAGCAAGCAGGACAAGACGGCTTATCAACAACCTTCGCCTCAGATTTATAAGCTTTGATATGCTAACGGTGGTATTTCCCCGTGGATTTGCCTCCTTCCTGCGGCTATGGCTGGTGTTTGCTTTGCGTGCAGCGCTTATTGCAACGTCGGCAGGCTATTTGAGTGCGGAGCTTGCCCCAAAGCTTTTGCGTACTGTTTTTGAGTATTTGCACACAGATGTAGGCACAGACAGTGTGTGTCTTGCCCTTTTGGGGTTTGTGCTGTTCAGCCTTGCGACGTTTGTTATAAGCTATGCAGGGGGCATACTTACAGCGGCTTACGTTTTCTTTATGGAGCGTAAGCGTATCGCCAAAATCAAGTGGTATAAAAAGATGTGGTTTTGCCTTAGCTTCCCTGTTTTTGATATTATGGGTAAGCTGGCAACCCTTATCGCTTTGTTCACCAAGGTGGAATGGAAGCCTATCCCCCATACAGTAAGCACCACCATAGAAGAAATGAGCGCCAAAATCGAATAAGCATAAAAATCGACAGGCTTTAAGCTTCCCCGAATTTTCTGCATTGTATTTGTTTTTTCGTTCAAAACGAACCTCGGCTCACAGTACTCCGGGGTCCCCACAAAAATATATTTTTGTGGGGTGGTATTACAGTTATCGCCTCGGTTCGTCTTGCCTGCACTCTTTCTCAGCACTCTGCCAGCTTGATGACAAGGTTTGTCATCAAGCTGTGGGGTTGTCACAAATGAAAATTTGAGACAACCCCTCAGACCGCTGACAAAGGCACCTCCTAACAGTGCACTCCCGGCCTGCTCGGAGGTGCTTGTTTTTTTATTCTCAAAGTTTAAGGCTTTGCGTTAATGAAACAGCCCCAGCCTCAACTACGATATGAATGATATATATTTTTTTGCGGTCCAGCCTTTTTTTACATCCCCTTTTGCATACGTTGGTGCCCATAAGCATAACTATTAAACAAAAAACTATGCGGAGGGTATTATGAAAGACAGCATTTATAAGGATATAGCAGAACGAACGGGGGGCGACATATATATCGGCGTAGTGGGGCCTGTAAGGACTGGTAAATCCACCCTGCTTAAGCGGATGATGGAAAACCTTGTGCTCCCCAACATAGAAAACGAGGGTGCCAGGGAGCGTGCCCGTGACGAGATGCCCCAGTCAGCATCGGGGCGGACGGTTATGACCACCGAGCCTAAGTTTATACCCGAGGAGGCTGTCAGCGTACAGCTTGACCAGAACGTAAGCTTTAACATAAAGATGGTAGACTGCGTTGGTTATCTTGTGGAGGGTGCTATGGGGCATACGGAAAACGGTATGCCCAGAATGGTTATAACTCCTTGGTCGAAGGAGGGGGTACCCTTCGAGGAGGCGGCTGAAACAGGCACACGGAAGGTAATAAGCGAGCACGCCACTATAGGCATAATGGTAACCACCGACGGCAGTATAAGCGAAATCCCCAGAGAGAATTACGTGCCGGCGGAAAAAAGAGTAGCAGGGGAGCTGAGTGAGCTTGGCAAGCCCTTTATAATTGTGCTTAACTCTGCCAGACCCAGAAGCGAGGAAACCAAAGCACTGGCGGCGGAGCTTGAAAAAAGCTACGGCGCTACCGTTCTGCCCCTTAACTGTATGGAGATAGGGGAGGAAGAAATAAAGGACATACTTAAGGCGGTGCTGTACCGTTTCCCTATCAAGGAGCTGCGGATATATACACCAAGCTGGATAGAGGTGCTGGACAAGGAGCATCCCTTAAGAAAAGAAATAAACGCCCGTATCCGTCAATCGGCAGGTAATATCCGACTGGTTGGAGACGTTAAGGGTGCCTTTGCGGAAAAGGATAAGGAAAGCGAGATTGAAACAAAGGTAGCCGCTTTGTCCTTGGGAAGCGGTCAAGGCAAAATTGAAATATGTGTGCCTAACAGGGTGTTTTACTCCATATTGGCAGAGGCAAGCGGCTTTGATATCACCAACGAGGAGAGTCTTGCCCGTACCGTTACGGAGCTTGCCACCGTAAAGAAAAGCTACGAAAAGATAAAGGACGCTTTGGACAGCGTTAACGAGACAGGCTACGGTATAGTTTTGCCCGACAAGGAGGATTTAAGCCTGGAGGAGCCTGAGATCGTTAAGCAAGCCGGTGGCTACGGTGTTAAGCTGAAGGCTTCTGCTCCGTCCATACATATGATAAAGGCGGATATCAAAACCGAGGTTAGCCCTATCGTAGGCAGTGAGACCCAGTCGGAGGAGCTGGTGCGGTTTATGCTTAAGGAGTTTGAGGAGGACCCTGCAAAGCTGTGGGAGACCAATATGTTTGGTAAAACCCTGTACGAGCTGGTTAAAGAGGGGCTTACTACCAAGCTTGAGCATATGCCTGAGGACGCCCGCGGCAAGCTGGCTGAGACCCTGCAGCGGATTATAAACGAAGGCAGCGGCGGACTTATTTGTATTTTGCTGTAAGCTATGGTAAGTACGTTCTGTAAGCTTAAGGATAAGGCTGTTATAAATATATGTAACGGAAAACAATTGGGATATATTTGCGATCTGGAGCTTGATATATCCTGCGGACGGATACTGCGGCTGATAGTACAAGGTGGCGGCTCGGTCTTTGCTATGTTTGGCAGCAAGGGGCGGCTATATATCCCCTGGCAGTGTATAGAGCGGATAGGAGACGACGCTATACTAGTGCGTTTTACAGAGGTTTTACCTAAGGTAGAGTGAATTGCCGACAAAGGCTTTGCAATAATACAAAGCTCTAAGCACAAAAAAGGGGCTGTCCCAAATCAAGCTTGATTTGGGGCAGCCCCTTTATAATTGTTATTTTAGCCGGTAACACCGGTTCTTTCAATACCCTGAATAAGCTTCTTCTGTCCGAAGAGGAAGACTATTACCAGAGGTATGAGAACCAACAGACCGATTGCGTTCTGCATAGCTGCAAGATACTGGGTTTCTACAGAGGAATACTCAGTTAACAGCTTTTCTACAGACTCAGCCTGAGGGAGCTTATCAACGATGTTCTGGAAGAATACGTACTCCTTGGGGTTGTACAGCATCTTGGTATAGAATTTATCCGTCCACTGCCAGGAGAAGGAGAAGATAAATACGGTAACCATCATAGGTACGGACATAGGAACGATGATTTTCCAGAAGGTTTTCATAACGCCTGCACCGTCAACGTATGCCGCCTCTTCAAGCTCATCGGGAACGCCCTTGAAGAACTGACGCATCATAAAGATGTACAGACCGTTTCTGTAACCGATTGCACCGATGGAAAGCATAGCCATCGGGAAATGGGTTGAAGGGTTGATAAGGTTGCCTATGGGGAGGATACCCCAGATGTTGAAGTCCTGGAAGAACAGCTTCATGGTAGACTGCAGGGTCTTGTGGGGGATAACCAGGGTAAGTACAACGCAAGCAAACAGCAGTGTGTTGCCCTTGAACTTAAACTTGGAAAGGCCGTAGCCAACAAGGGAGCAGACTATCATCTGGATCACAGAACAGAACAGGGAAAGTATCGCCGTGTTCTTGAGTGCTGACCAGAACTCCGTCTCGTTAAAGATAATTCTGTAGGTATCCAGGGTAGGATACTTAGGAACAAGCTTAACGGTAACGTCAACCAAGTCCTCACCTGTCATAAAGGAGGTGGATATCTTGGAATAGTAGGGGAACAGGATTACGTATGAAATACCTATAAGGAATGCATACCTAAAGAACGCCCAAAGGAACTTCTTAAAGGAATACATAGTAAGGTATTTATATCTGAACCTTGTCCATTTGGAGGCGCTTTCATCAAATTTGATTTTTTTACTGCCAAATGTTGGTCTTTCAAAAGAATCCATTAATCAGTGCCTCCTTTCTTAGTCTCTTCTCTGGTAGAATACGTAGGCCGAGATAAGACCTGCTACCAGTGCGATTATTACTATAACCACTAAGAAGTAAATCCACGACATCGCCATTGCATGGGGCATACTGGAGTTATCGTTTACGTAGGAGATACGGGTCATAACCGCGTTGGTTTCCGTAGTAAACGAGTCGATTATCGTGTAGATTGCGTTTACGAGAATCATAGGGCTTATCATGGGGAAGGTTATCTTCCAGAAGGTTTCCCAAGCGGTAGCGCCTTCCATAAAAGCAGACTCGTAAATAGCGGGAGAGATGGACTGCAAGCCTGCAAGGAATATAAGCATCTGTACACCGGACCTGTTGATGATGTCATAAACGTCGTTAACCAGACCCGTTACGTACTCAACAAGACCTTGACCAACCTGCATACTGGCAAAGAACTTCTGAACGTCCATGGTGTTAAGAATTTCCGTGCCGGTTTGTGCCGCCTGACCGCCGTCACCGCCAATTGCGGTGCTGCCCATAGAGGCGGAAAGAACGTTTTTCATATCGATGTACTCGATAATACCCGTAGAAACGATAACGGGGATGAAGAAGATTGCTCTGAATATTGCTCTGCCACGCATCTTCTGGTTAAGAATGATAGCGAGGAAGAGAGAGAAGATTACTATTGCGGGAACGTCCAGCAACAGCTCCTTAAGGTTGGTGATAAGAGTTTTAACAAACTCAGTATCCTCAAACAAAGCGTAGGAGTAGTTTTTGAAGCCTAAGAAGTTGTATATGATGGAAGGTCCTGAACCTGTAAGGTTAGGCTTGATTTCACTGAAGCTAACTCTTATAGATTCAATAATCATAGGCAAATAGATTACGAAAAAGCCCAGTATAAACGGCAGGACAAAGACATAACCCATTTTAGCCTTTCTTTTTTCAAGGGATCTTGCACGCCTTCTTTTAACAGGCTTGCTTGTGGTGGTAACTGTATTGGTGTTATTTGTTGTCATCATACTACCTCCACTAATTTATTGCAACCGGCTTGCCGGTCTTATCGAACTTGATAAAGTCCTTTGCACCGACAGTGCGTATTTCACCGTTTTCGTAATAGGTGTATTCGGAATCCATATAGTTGATAACGAAGGATACGCCGTTGCTGTAGGTCACTTTTACAACGGAATTGCCGTTGTCTATAAACTCGTGTTTAGCCATAGTTTCAAATCTTACGTCACTAAGAGCTGCGTTTACACGGTTATAGGTGTTGTAAATATCCTGCTGCCAAATACTGTATCTTACGGAATAGTACTTGGAATACTCAGGGTCGTTCTTAAGCTCGGACGTGTTCTGAACTGCGATTACGTAGTAAGGAATTGCACCGTTTTCGATAGACTTAAGAACCGCCGTGCCGTAGTCGCCTGCCAGGTTAAGTGCGGTGCCTGCATACTCTACAGAGCCATGGAGAACCATGCTGATGAAGGGGATGGAAGCAGTTGCGTACTTAAACTTGGAGTCTTCCATAGGCATATCAAGAACGTAGTCTGCATATTCAACGGAGAAAATGTTACCGCCGGAAAGCATAACCTTTTCGTTCTCTTCGCTAACCTTGGTGAGGAGACGGTCTATAAGAACCTTTGCGTCTTCTCTGGTAAGAGGATTGTCGGGATTGAAGTCAGAATTGAGGTACTGACCGAGGGTAGATACGGAGATTGCACCTACACCAAAGTCCTTATAATCTGCATAGGTCTTATCATAAAGTCTCATCATGCGGTTTGCGGAGATAACGCCGAGGCCGCTGTAGTCATAGGTCTGGAATACAGGGTTGTACTCCTTCTTATACGCCTTTCTGTCGTCGATAGTGCGGGCAAGGTCCTCGTCGGGATCAAAGTCGTCAAACAAGGAGTCCTTACGGGAATATGCAAAGTCAAAGTCAGGATAAAGCTCAACGCCGTTTTCCTTACAGTACTTAATCAATTCCTTAAAGCCATCGTCGCCGCCAAGAGCGTCTTCAATCTCAACTCCTGTGGGAACGTCATAGTTCAAACCGCCGTCAAGCCAACCGTTAAGCTTGATAACGATGTTTTCGATAGGATCAATTCCCTCTTTTGCGGGCTTCTGAAGCTTGTCAACGATGGAGGTCTGGATATCCTTAAAGGAGGTAAGCGCCTTCATCGTGGAAACGGGAACGCCCAGTACACGCTTGGAGGACTTGATAGCGCCCAAGGTCTCAAGCACGAGAGGAAGATCCTTGCTGTCCTTGTTTGCCTCAGCTACCTTTGCAGGGTCCTTGATCGTACCCTTGGAAATAAGGTAATTGCGAAGCATCTCTGCCATTGCAGAGTAGGAGGAGTTACCTTCCTCAAGAATGAATATTCTAAGCTTGTAGTTCTTAGTATACTTTCTCTTGGATTCAACAGTCCACATTGCATCAGCACCGGTGGAGATACCGCCGCTTAAGCTGTAGGTATCCTTAGGACGGGGGTTGAATGCAGTGTAGGTCTGGAGATAAAGGTGAGAGGAACCGGATGCCTTAAGTGTGATGTTAGCAAGAGATTCACCCTCTTCAACGTAAGCAAGGAAGCCGTGGGTGGTAGGTGTCCCGTCTGCACGGGTCTCCTGCTCTACCATACCGAATACGGGAAGTCTAGCTACTTCGTTATTGGCACCTGCGATGGTGGAATAGGAGTAGTCCTGGCCGTAAGCGGTGGTGGTGGTTATAAAGGTCTTACCCTGGGTGCCTGCAAAATCTATAATAGAGCCGGAACCGTCGGGATAAAGAGCATAACCGTCGTTATTGGTGTTACCTGCACCGGCATAGGGGAGCAGGTGAACGTTGGAAAGCTTATACGTACCGGAGTCGAAACGGATGTTACCTGCAACGCAACGTACAACAAGACCTTGTGCGTCTACAGTATACTCGATAGCCAGCTTGAAAACTGCAGGGTCCTTATCGGTAGCAACGAAGCCGGTTTCGTCATGGTCTGCATCCAGCTGCTCGTAAGAATAGTCGGTATACTTCTTGAGGTATTCCTCTATGAGAAGGGTGTTCTTCTTACCTGCAGTGGAGCTGAGCTGATAACAGCTGCCGAACTTGTCGATAGACTTTTTGATGTAGTCTGCATCAGAGGTGGAGTAGCTGGTGATTTCCTTATATACAGCTAAGAACTTTTCAGCATAGAAGCTTGCATAATATTCGTCACCTGCGTATTCCTCAAGAAGACCTGCAACAACGTCATCATAAAGTGCGTTGAACTTTTCGGTAACTATAAATCTGGGAACCAGATACTTAACCGCTTCCTGACCTACGGTGTACTCTACTCTTGCGCCGTTCTTGATATTGCTTACCTTAATCTGGTTAAGGAGAGCACTTTCAAGGAAGCTGTAATAGGTAGAAACCTGATTGTTTTCGGTAAATTCAATGTTAACCTGGGAATAAAGCTCTGCCTTAACCTTTGCGTTAGCATTGATTGCACCGATGGTATAGGGGTTAGTAGACCAATAGCCTGTGTATGCCATAATATAAGCGTCTTCACCGTTTAAGGTGAGGATAGGCTTATCGGCATAGGAAGGATGGGTGTAGAACTTGCCGTCTGCATCCTTAGCCAGCTTTAAGCAGATAATTTCGCCGGTGCTTAAATCCGCATAAAGGGCATAACCGTCATCGCTGATAAGCACCTGGAACATTGAGCGCATAAGGCCCTTTATCTCAGAGTCCTCAGTGGCGTCGGGACCTTCGGCATAGATACGGTCCTCTACGGTGTTGTAGGGGGTATCGGTGTACTTAGCTTCAAGCTTTTCCCACTTGTCAACCTCTTCCTCATCAGCAGCCAGGGCCGTTACGGAGCCAAAGAAGGGAATGCAAAGCATAATAGCCAGAAGCAAGGAAGCAAATCTGAATAATTTTGTTGTCATATTAGTTTGCCTCCTTTCTAACGTAGTGACAGCTCAACGTAAATGTTGTAGCCGAATGAGAATATCTTTTGGATAAGGCTGGAGAAGAGTATGCCGATAAACATTATAAACGCCATACCTACAACAGTACCGAGGATGGTTATAAAGTTCTTACCGATACCGTAATCGTGGATTACCATGGTACCGAAGAAGAGGAGCATACCGGTCCATACGAATGCGAAGGTGCTGAAGAGGTTTACAAGTGCCATCTCGTCAAGCACAGTCACATTAGAGAACAAAACAGAGGGGATTATAAGGAGAGGCAGAGGAAGGAGAGAGTAACAGGTGGTTATGTAAACGTCCTTAAGGCTGCCTTCGCCTTCAAACAGTGTGGTAAGTGCCCAGTTGGAAAGAACCCAAAGAGCAACGGGAAGTACAACGGAGGATATCGTAAGTATGAAGTTGATACCCTTGTAGTAAGGATTATACAGATAACCCTGACCCATTGCCTGATATATAAAGGTAATAACGGTGATAACGAGAAGGATGGTTGCGCCCTTTACGGAGCCGCGCTTTTCATGCTTAAGATCCCAGAAGCCATCGAAGGGATGGGTGAGGATATGGAAAGCATAGAGAAGCTCTTCCTTAATGGTACGCTTTTCCTTATACTTGATGCCCGCCTTGTTTACCTTTGCGGTGTACTTAAGGAACTTACCAAGCAACCAGCATACGAGAACTATAACAACGGGAATGAGGTATACGTACTTTTCTATCCATCCCTTACGGAGAGCCGCAAAAGCTATGGAATAGTTTTCGGTATCGTAAGCAACCTGACAGTATTTCATAGCGCCTTCGTAGTCGCCGGAGCGGTAAAGGCTTTGTGCTATGCCGATGTAAGCTGCGTCGTAGTTACCGTTGTACTGAAGTATACGCTTGTAGTAGTCAACAGACTGTGCGTAGTTGTTGTCGAGAGTGTTCTGAAGTGCAGCAGCTATAAGGTCGCCGTACTGTGTTCTTCTGTAAACGGTAATGGTATCGTTAGACTTGTCAAGAACAAGCAGATTGGAGCCCTGATAGTCGATAGCTGCAAGAGAGGTTTCGGAAATCTGACCAACCTGCTCACCGATATCACCGAAGGCAAACAGGAGGTTGCCGTTGCTGTCATAGGTGAAGATACGGCTACGCTTCTGGTCGATAATGCTCCACATACCGGACGGACCAAGGGCAACGTCTACGATGGTAGATGCACCTGCGATCTTAACGTCGGAGGAAAGCATATTGTTAACCTTAACCTCGCCGGAGGGAGGATAGAAGCCGTTTCTGCTCATAACGTCACTACCGTTAGGGTTAAGCTTCTTAACGGGAGCGTAGTCGGGAGCCTTGGAACGGGATTCGATAGCGTTTTGCTGTTGGGTAGCGTCGATAGAGGAGGTGGTTACGTAAAGTATACCTTCCTTATCAATGGTAAGATTATTATATTCGGTAGGAACCAGCTTAGCGGTCTTTGCCTTCTGCGCATCGGACATAAAGGAACGCCAAAGCAGGTCAAACGCATTATAGGTAACCTTCTGAGGGCCGATAAAGTTGTTAAAGGAACCGTCTCTGTTAAGAGAGATAACACCGTAGTTGGTGGTGGAGGAAACAACGTATATACGGCCTGCCTTGTCAGCGGCTACAGCTATAGGAGTGTAAACGCTGTTTTCAGGGAAAACGTCGCTGGAAGGCTCAGGAACTATGCAGTTGAGGTTACCGCGCTTATCAAATATAACAACGCGGGAGTTGCCTGTGTCGGCAACGTAGATTTCTGTGTCGGTTACATAAATGCCGCCGGGCTTGGAAAGAGAATCCGCAACGCCGTCATCATTGATAAAGGTTTTGATAACGAGGTCGAGATTATAGTTCTTATCCAGAACCTTGATTGCATTGTTACCGGAGTCGGATATGTAAACATAACCTTCGCTGTCGGTACAGAAGTCCTTAATGCCGGAAAAGCTTGCGTCTGCCGCCGTGTAGCGGGATGCTGCGTTTTCGTTTTCGCCACGCTGGAGGCCGGCAAGAACGCTGTTTGCGTTTATAACGCCGTTAGCCTCGTAAGCGGCGGGGCTCTTAACCATTTCCCCGTTTACATCGTAGGTATAGGTTGTATAAGGGGTAATGGCGCTGGCGCATACTGTGCCAAACAGTACGCAAATGCAAACCGACATAAGTACAAATTGTAAAAGTCTTTTTTTCATGTCGGCCTCCTTAATCCTTCATACCAGACGTAGACATGGTCTGAATTACATTACTCTGGGTGATAATAAATACGATAATAGGAACTATCATAGTAACAACGGTAGATGCTGCGGAAGCACCTGCTCTTGCTATACCTGCGGAAACAACCTGGCTTATTGCGTAGTTGAAGGTCTTAAGCTGCTCGCTGTAGATGTAGGTGCTGGAGCCGCTGTTCCACAAAGAGTTGAACGCAAAGATTATCAAGGTTACCCATGCAGGCTTAACCATAGGCATTGCAATAGTCCAGAAGATACGAAGCTCGCTACAGCCCTCAAGTCTTGCAGATTCAAGAACAGGATCGGAAACGGAGGTTTCCATAAACTGCTTCATCAGGTACAGACCGTATGTTGTACACCAAGCGGGAACTATGATTGCCCAGTAGGTGTCGATCATGCCGAACATAGACATTGTAATAAAGTTGGTAATACCTGTTACGGTAGAGTTAAACATCAGGGAGTATACAACTACCTTGAAGAAGAACTTTCTGCCGGGGAACGCTATCTTCGCCAAAGCGTATGCTGCCAGGGAGGAGAAAAGCACGTTGCCTGCAGTACCGATAACGGAAATGAATACTGTGTTGAATATGTAGCGGGAGAAGGGAACCCAAGCGTCACCCAGCATACGGAAGAGGTCGCGGTAGTTTTTGCCGGTAGGATTTTCTACGAATACCCTGGGAGGGAAACGCCACAGCTCATCCAAAGGCTTGAGGGACTGGGAAATGGCGTAAACCATAGGGAACACCATTATTATACCAAAGATAAACAGGAATACGAATATACCTGCGTCACCGCCCGCTGAACGGTTAAGACGCTTTGGCTTATCGCCTTTTTTGGCTTTTAATTCTTTAATCTTCTTAATCACTTATCAGGTACCTACCTTTCTAAGCATCTTGGTAACGCCTGCGTTTGCGCCTACCATCATTAAGAACAGCAGGGTTGCTATTGCAGAAGCGTAGCCCATTTCGAAACGGGATCCGCCGTAGTCCTGCAGGTGGTGCATAATGGTGTGAACGCAGTAGTCAGGGCTGGGGAAGCCAACCAGAGCCGTAATAACGGCACCGAAGCCAAAGGAGTTGGTTATAGCAAGGATTGCACCGAGCATAAGCTGAGGCTTCATGGTGGGCAAGGTGATATACCAAAGCTCCTGCCAGCGGTTTTTGATACCGTCAACCGCGCCTGCTTCGTAAAGGGACTTATCAACAACCTGGAAACCTGCAATAAAGGTAAGGAAGGAGGTACCCAAGCTGGTCCACAACGCAACTATGATTACCAGAGTGAAAATATAGTCTGTATCCTGGAACCAAAGAACGGGAGAGTTGATAAAACCAAATCTCATAAGCCAAGAGTTTACAAGACCGTATTGGTCGCCGGAGAACAGGAGGGTCCAGATAAGATATACGTTACCTGCGATAGAGGGCGCATAGAATATCAAGGTAACAAAGGCTCTGAGCTTAGGCTTAAGCTCGTTGATAAACCATGCGATGAACAAGGAAAGCAGGTAGGATACGGGACCCGTGATGCACGCAAAGATGAACGTGTTTTTCAGAGACAAAAGGAAGATGTCGTCTGAGAGGAACAGCCTGATATAGTTATCAAAGAAAATGAAATCAGGAAATTCCAACATATTAAAGGTTGTAAAGCTAAGTACTACTGAAAGTAATACGGGAACTACAGTGAACACGAAGAACAGAAGGAAGAAGGGCGCTATCATAGCATACGCTATTTTGTGCTTTTTCATTTCTATCCAAGTCCACTGAAGCTTTGATTTTTGTTTCCTCAGCTCAGGCTGATTGGAAGCAGTGGTATTTTGTTCCATATTATTTCTCCTTGAATATTATTAATGAAAAGCAGCCTTTATTCTTCGTCCAAAGGATACTCTTCAGCGATAGGAAGACCAAACTCTTCCCTCTTTCTGGAAAGCTCATCATTGATGGTGGTGATGTAGGACAACAGCTTTTCAACAGGCTCGTCATCGTTGTTGTATACGCCTAAGAATGCAAACTGTGCATAACGGGCGATAATGTAACCGCCGGGGAACTCAGGAGTACAGGTAACGTTCTTGAACTGTGCTGCAAGGTTGTCATGCTCACTCTTGGACCAAGGCATAGAGTAAAGCGCCTCTATGTTTGCTGTGTTCTGCTTTGCAGAGGGACCGAGAAGGGCTTCCATCTCGTTACCGTAGCTGCTCTGAGAATCCGCATTGGACCACCACTGCATAAATACATATGCTGCAAATTCATTACCTCTGTCTTCAACGGAACGCATCATCATCATAGATGTTACCGTACCAACGGAAGTGTTGTTTATGTAACCGTTTACATCAGCTGTACCGGGAAGAGGAGTAAACTCCCACATACCGTTAATTTCGGGTGCGAATACGATAAGCTGGTTATATGCTGTGTAGTCTGCGATTGCTATAGGCATTTCGCCGGAACGGAAACGGTTAGCAAAGTCGTAGGTTACAGGGAAATCAAACATGGTGTAAAGCTGACATACGTCCTTGAAGCAAGCAAGCGCGATGTCACTGTCGAGGTTGATGGTCATACCGTCGGTCTTGGGTATTAGGTTGCCCTCGTCATCAACGTATACGTTGCCGTCAGCCTTAAGCTTGTCACCGTACTTATCCATATACTTATCATAGTTGCCCATATCGTACATGGTCTCGCCCTGCTGATACATCCAGATGGTGGAGCCTGTTACACCGGAGGGGAAGCCTATCTCCAGATTGTTGGACTGGAGGGTGTAAATCATATCATAGAAGTCATCCCAGGTGTTGGGAACTGCCAGATCAAGCTCAGCAAGGATGTCCTTACGGTAGAACATCATATAGAAGGACATATTCTCGGGGATACCGTAGGTCTCACCGTAAAGGGTAAGAGGAACCATAGCCTGGTCAGCAAAACGGTTTTTAACTATATCGAAGTTGTCAACAGTCCATTCGCCGTTTTCATCAACGTACTGGCTATAAGTAGGATCGTCCTTATATCTGTCAAGGTTTACAAAGTCGTAGCCGTTGTCGGTAAGGGGCTTACCGTTTTCGTCCGTCTTAACGTTAAGAGCCTTAACTGCGGAACGGATAGCGTAGTTAATAGCTTCGGTCTGGAGGTTGCCGAGAGATACGTCGGGGCCTGTGCCTGCCAGGGTGGAGGGAAGGAGAGTACCTGCTGCAACCAGCTTAACCTTAACGTTGATACCGGGATACTGATTAGCAAAGCTATCGTCTACCAGGTTTCTGAGTATGGAAGCCTGGTCACGGCCGGTGGTAACCCAAACCTCGATGGTGTGCGCTTCGTCAGCGTTAGCTGCTGCGTTCTTCTTAGAGGTACTGCTAATGGAGTTATAGTCAGTAAAGAAGGACATTACAAACTTAAGGATTTCGTTCCAGAATTCCTTAAAGAAGCCTGCCTCTGCCTCGGGGTTTTCATCCTCGGGAGACATAAACTTGATGTAGTCTATGTTAAGAGGCTGGTTCTGAGTCTGAGTAAGCCACGTACCGAGAGAACCGCTCTGAGTCTTAAGGTCGTCCATAAGAGAAGCTATCTTCGTGGGGTAGTCGCCCATCTGACCTACTGTATAAGCAACCTTATCCAGGGTTACGGAGTGCTCGCCCTTGTAACCGATGATAGCGGAAAGGCTATCGGAAATAGCGGTAAGATTCTTAGCTTCCTTTCTGAGACCTCTGATAACGTCGGGGAGAGAACGGTCGAAGCCGTAGTCTCTGTATTCATCAGGGTCAGGACCGGTTATCATAAGTATTTTTCTGTAATAGGAGTTAATGTTGTTAAGAGATGTTTCAACATTACTGAGAATTTCAGCCATCTGACCGAGAACAACTTCCATCCTTATGGTGTGTTCACCCTCGGTAAGATAGAACTTAAAGTCTGTATTACCGTCTGTAAGGGTTTCGGTCTGCCAGCTGTCTGTATAGTTGAAGCGGAGCTGTGCTGCCTCTGCAAAGGGAGTAGCACCGTCAACGTAAAGCTTTCTGGATACGTAAACGCCGGAGTAGAAGTCCTGAATTGTACGGGGAACTACCTTGTAGTAGCCGCTTACAGGAGCTGTAACCTTCCACTCGATCCACTGGCCAACATACTGCCACTTATCGCCGCCTATCTCGTTAAGGATAGTAAGGGAAACGTCCTGAGGAACGGTGAGGCAGGATGCTCTGTCGCTGGTCTGATAAATGGTCTTTGCAGAAGTCTTATAAGCATATTCGCCCTGTACGGTAAACTCGGTACCCTTGGGAACGTCCTTTGCACCTGCTGCATCATGCTGCTTGATGTATTCTTCATAAGAAACGGGTGCGGTATAAGACTTAAGGCTGATAGAAGCGATAGCTACAGGCTCTCTTATCGCATCAAAGGAGATGGTGTGCTTGCCTGCCTCAAGATAGAACTTAAGAGGCTCGGAAGCGTAACCTGTAGAGTCGTGAAGCATCTCTGTTGGCCACTCGGAGAACATATACTTCTCAGGCTTCTTTTCGTTACCGTTGGTATCGGTAATAAAGAAACGGTTATCGTTATCTACTTTATTATAATAATCCTTGGATGTGGAAGAAAGGGTGCCTGTCTTTTCACCCTCTTCATCACGGAGAATATAAACATCCTCCCAAGTACGCTGAAGCTCAACGGAGCGAGCTTCCTTGTAAGGGATAACGCCGTCTATACGAATCTTACGCTCGATTGCAGAGTTCTTGGAAAAAGTAACGAGCATTTCCTTGCCGCACTTTTCACAGATAGCCTCTTCAATAGGCATACTTTCGTGATCTTCTATAACGATGTGACCGCAACCCTCGTTCTTTTCGTCACCGCAACGGTAGATGTAAAGGTTACCGGTGTTATAGCGAATTTCAATAGTGTAGAAGGCTGTTTCCTTAACCTCGATATCAAAGGTCATTGCACCGTCATCACTGGAGATAAGTACGTTTTCCATCTTGGCGTCACCTGTGCCGAAGCTGGGAAGCTGCTGATAGAAAGCAGTGGTCTTATCGGTGTTGACGTTCTTCTGCAGATCGATGATATACTGCTTTTCTGTAGCATCCTTTACACCTGCGTAAAGAGCCAGATACTCTGCATAAGTGATAGAAGAAGCCTCAGTCTTCATATCGGTGAGGTCAGTTCTAATCATAGAGTCCGGCAACTCGGTAGTCTTTTCCGACTCAGCGGAAGCAGTTGTGCCCATTGCTCCGAAGCCTGTAAACAGCATTACGGCTACGAGAAACAGCACAAAAGCTCTTTTGGGCTTTGAATAAACTTGCGCCATTCAACATTCCTCCTGAAAAAAGTTCTTGCAAAATATACATTTATAGATATACCTATAAAAATATACAGTTGATAATAACACGATTATGCCCTTTTGTCAAGGGTTGGCGCTGTCTCTTCCCCTTTCGCAAACAGGCATTTTACAGCTTTGCAAAGGCAAAAAAGCTGTCGAAAAACCGCTGATGGCGTATAGCAATTTTGCTACATTCATTTCCTAGCCCTTGAATTTTATCTTTTTAATTTTTACACTTTGCTCAATTTACCCTCTTAAACGCCGTTTTTATTGCGTTTAATAGGGCGGTTTGCAATAAAAAAATAAGCAATGTTAATTTTCAGTCCGAGAGCAAAATTAACATCACTTCCCTACCCCTTATACAATATGCCAAAACACCTTGATTTTTGTTGTATCATTTGCACAAAACACAAAGCAAAATTTCTACACCCTATAAAAAACAGACAAAACATTTGTTCTTCGTTGTATTCGTTTAAGTTTTCGCTTTATTTAGTTTGCTTTCTGCTTTGCGTGCGTTTCTACGCTTAATTTGATAACTGCGCCTTCAAACAGCAAAACCGCCGCAATAAATTGCGGCGGTTATATATCATATCATCCGTTAACCCTGCAGCTGATATATGGTAACAACGAAGTAGCCGTTGTTATTCCCAGAAATCATATAGCTCCAGCCTGAGCCTTCCGCAGGAACCTTTACAGAGGTAACCGCACCCGTCTCCGCCTTGCAGGCATAAGTCTCGTACTTGTCCGCCGTACCCACGTCCAGCTTAAGGCGGGAGGTGTTGGTCTTGGTCTCAAGGAGACCGATATACTCCTCCATCACCAGCTTGTTAAGCTTCATATACAAGGCGTGAGGAACGCCCACGTATCTGAAATGGTTAAGCTCGTCCTTTACGTAGGTGACGCTTTCCTTACCCTCGGGGTACCTTACAACAAAGCCGTATTTCCAGCAATTGTCTACGAACCAGCTGAGAGAGGCTTCGGGAGCCCTGAGATTGAAAGCCAGACCCGTTTGGTGCTCACTGCAACCACCCGCCTGCAAATAGGGCTTTTTGCTCATATCCGCACTTTCATAGGCGGCGTCGTACTCCTTTTGCTGGGTTTCGGCATCCACATAGGTTTTGGTTACGGTAACGTCACTCAGCTCAAGCGCCTCGTAATAGTCCTTGTACATAGCGTTAAGGGCATCAAGGACCTCCTTCTTCAAGGATTGCTTTACGTTGATAAGTCCGTACCAGTCCTGGGTGTTACCTTCCTTTTGGTTATAGCTGTATACGTTTTCCAAGGAGGCGGAAATATCTACTTTATATTTATGGTCCTGGTTAACCAGGATAAGGGCACCCTCGTCCAGCTTGGTGTTTTCTACCTCTACGGTAACAAACTCTATCTCCTTTTCGGGAACAACCGAGGGAACGTTGTCCAACAGTCCGCCCTCTGAGGAGTCCGCAGAAGCCTCGCTCTGGAGCGAGGAGGAGTTGTTTGTGGAGGGCTTTCCGCTATCTCTTGTAGCAAAAAGCACAAGCCCGACAAACAGTGCGAGCATCACAACCACTGCGACTATCGCAATCTTCTCAAACTCATACATTTTGTTCTTATTTTGCATAAAAATACCCTCCTGTGCTTTATATCACAAGGGGCGGACTACGCCGCCCCTTGAAATTGGATATTAAACTGATTACTCAGCCAGCTTCTTAAGCTTTTCGTACTTAGCCTTTGCGTTAGCTTCAGCCTGTGCGAAGAGAACAGCAGCTCTGTCAGGGAAAGATCTGGTAAGAGTGTTGTAACGGTTCTCAGACTTGATGAAGTCCTGATAGCTGAGAGTGGGTTCCTTGGAGTCAAGAACGAAGGGATTAGCGCCCTCTTCAGCACGACGAGGATCGTAACGGAAGGTGTGCCAGTAACCGGAGTCAACTGCCTTCTTCATCTCCTGCTGAGAGTTCTGCATACCGCCGCCCTGGATGCCGTGCATTTCACAAGGAGCGTAACCGATGATGAGGGAAGGTCCGGGATAGGACTCAGCCTCGGTGATAGCCTTGAGGGTCTGGTTCATATCAGCGCCCATTGCTATCTGTGCTACGTATACGTAACCGTAGGACATTGCGATAGCAGCAAGATCCTTCTTGCCGATTGCCTTACCTGCGGCTGCAAACTGTGCAACCTGACCTACGTTGGAAGCCTTGGATGCCTGACCGCCGGTGTTGGAGTAAACCTCGGTATCAAATACCATAATGTTTACGTCTTCACCGGAAGCGATTACGTGGTCAAGACCGCCGAAGCCGATATCGTATGCCCAACCGTCGCCGCCGAAGATCCAAACGGACTTCTTGGAAAGGTAATCCTTGCCTGCAAGGATCTTATTCTTAAGCTCGCAGTCACAGTCACAAGCCTCAAGCATTGCAACCAGTGCCTTGGTAGCCTCGGTATTTGTCTTACCGTCGTCTACTGTTGCGAGATAGTTATCAATGATAGCCTTCTTGTCAGCGTCTTCTACCTTCTCAGCAAGCTCCTTAACGTAGCCGATAAGTCTGTTGCGGAGGGTCTTCTGACCGATAGCCATACCGAGACCGTGCTCAGCATTGTCTTCAAAGAGGGAGTTTGCCCATGCAGGACCGCAGCCGCTTTCCTTATTTACGGTGTAAGGAGTTGCAGGTGCAGAGCCGCCCCAGATGGAGGAACAGCCGGTTGCATTGGAGATGTACATTCTTTCACCAAAGAGCTGGGTGATAAGACGAGCGTAAGAGGTTTCAGCACAGCCTGCGCAAGAGCCGGAGAACTCAAGGAGGGGCTGCTTGAACTGACTGCCCTTAACGGTGTTGTTGATAAGCTCCTTCTTCTCGGAAACACTTGCTACTGCGTAGTCAAATGCTGCCTGCTGGTCAAGCTGAGTGGACTGAGCAACCATTTCAAGGGCGCCAACCTTACAAGCCTTAACGCAGAGGGTACAACCCATACAGTCAAGAGGAGATACAGCCATGGTGAACTTATAGTCTGTCTTAACAACAGGCTTTGCAGTGAACTTGGTGCTTGCAGGAGCCTTAGCAGCCTCGTCCTCGGTCATAGCGAAGGGACGGATAGCAGCGTGAGGACATACGAAGGCGCACATATTACACTGGATACACTTTTCGTTGTTCCATGCGGGAACGGAAACGGCAACGCCTCTCTTCTCGTAAGCGGAAGAACCCTGAGGGAAGGTACCGTCTGCATGCTTAACGAAAGCAGAAACAGGAAGAGCGTCGCCTCTCATAGAGCCAACAGGCTTAACGATGTCGTTAACGAAAGCAACAAGATCTTCTCTGTCGCCGGTTGCAGCAGCCTTAGGTGCGTCGTCAGCGCAGGTTGCCCAGGAAGCGGGAACGTCTACCTTAACGTATGCGTCACTACCTGCCTCGATAGCGTTGTAGTTAAGGTCAACGATAGCCTGACCCTTCTTGATGTAGGACTTGTATGCCATCTTCTTCATATATTCGATAGCGTCTTCCTTGGGAAGGATGCCTGCAAGAGAGAAGAATGC
>JAZSQJ010000046.1:0-19896 GCA_045537905.1 Eubacteriales bacterium | reverse complement strand
GCCATACGACATTTGCCAAAGCCTAAATCCAACAGCTCGTACACCCTTGCACCCGACTCGCAAAGTATATCCTTGCCTACTATACCAACGTCAGCGGCACCACGCTCAACATACACAACCACGTCGCTGGGCTTTACAAGCAGGTAACGGACACCGGCGTCTTTGTTTTCAAAAACCAACTTACGGCTTTGTCCGTCCATCTCCTCACATATATAGCCCGATTTCTTTAATCTGTTATACACCTTATCACCAAGGCGCCCTTTTGGTAAAGCAACGGTAAGCATTTTTAAGCCTCCTTGCAGTTTTTGTTATTTTTAGGGCTTGCGGCAAACAAAGGCTCCAGCTCGTCAAAGTAGATAGCAAAGCCTACCGCGCCCTTGCTCTTGCCAAGGCGTTTTAACAAAGCATCATATCTGCCACCGGAAAGCACCCTGAAGGGCAGTCCCTTTATATAACCGCAAAATACAACGCCGTTATAATAATCGTCAGCCCCAACCAAGGACAGGTCCAGCCGGATATCACACAGCCCCTCATACTTTTCAAGCTCTGCCTTGAGCTTTTTGAGCTCCTCGTATGCACCGCAGGCTTCACAGCAAAAAGAAACGAGACTATCCGCTTTAGACAAAACCTCGTCAAAATCACCGCTTAAAAACGGAAGGCTTTTCAGTGCGTTTATATACGTTTCAGAAACGCCGTTTGACGTAGCAGCATCAACTATACCGTGTACGTTTTTTTCAGCAATAAGCGTCTTAAGCGTGCTACGGACAAAATTGTTATCCGTAGCGCCGTTCAAAAGCGCATCAACAAAACCGCAGTGGCTTATCTCAAGCAAGCTATCCTCCGAAATAACCTTAAGGCTACGGGCGGCAAGGGCAACAACCTCACCAACAACGCTGTCGTTAATCTTCCCTATTCTTTCAAGACCTATTTGCTGTATTTCCCTGAAGCTTCTTTTAGCACGGTCGGGACGGTAAACGTTTTCGGTATAATAAAGGCTTTGCTCGGTATCACCCATATGCTTAACAATAGACAAGGTTACATCGGGCTTCAAGGCAAGCAAGCGGCCGTCCAGGTCCGTAAAGGTTATTACAGCGTCATTTATTAAAAAGTTACGGTTTTCAAGATAAAGACTGTACTCCTCGAAGCGGCTCATAGAATATTTACGGTATCCAAACTCCTCATACAAGCCACGAAGCTTAAGCTTCAAAAGCTCGTCCGCTTTCAAAACATTCAGCAAGCTGTTTTCCATGGTTAAACTCCTTTGCACTTTAGCGTGTTAAAGCGTTAAAGTGATTATAGCACATAATCAACCGCAATGCAAGACTTATACGCTAAAAAAGTAAACATTAATATAATATACCCGATAGCCTTTTAAGTCAAGTTATAATTATACAAAAATTATCTTTACATTGTTTTATTAATTGTGTTATAATGTTACAAAAGATTACGTATTTTTGCTTTGGGTGACTATATGAAATTAAAAACAAAGGGTTTATCCTCGTTTCAGATAATAATTATAGGCTTTGCATTGCTTATTCTTTTGGGTGCTTTGCTTTTGACCTTGCCTATATCCACAAAAGACGGTGAAGGCGCTTCTTTTTTGGACGCTTTGTTTACCGCCACCTCTGCCACCTGTGTTACAGGCTTGATTGTCCGGGATACTGCAAGCTATTGGTCATTTTTCGGACACTTAGTTATTCTGTTTCTTATACAAATCGGCGGTCTGGGCGTTGTTACAATAGCCGTTTCCCTATTCAAGCTTGCAGGCAGGAACATCGGACTTAAGCAACGAAGCACCTTGCAGAACGCTGTTTCTGCCCACAAGGTAAGCGGGGTGCTTGACCTGACTAAGTTTATTATTAAGTTTACCTTCTCTATAGAACTGATGGGTGCCATTTTGCTGTTACCCGTATTTTGCAAGGATTTTGGAATAATTAAGGGTATATGGTATTCGTTATTCCACTCCATTTCCGCTTTTTGCAACGCAGGCTTTGACCTTATGGGTGTAAACGCGCCCTATTCGTCCTTAACCGCCTATGTATCCCATCCGTGGGTAAATACCGTTATTATGCTTTTGATTGTTGTGGGCGGTTTGGGTTTTTTGACCTGGGAGGATATATTAAAGCACAAATTCAGAATAAGAAGATACAGTATGCAAAGTAAGGTTATACTTACAGTTACGTTGTTTTTAATACTGCTGCCTGCCATATACTTTTATACCGTAGAATACAGCGATAAGGGTAGCTCCCAACGAATACTTGGCTCACTGTTCCAATCTGTAACGGCAAGAACCGCAGGGTTTAATACTATGGATCTTTCCCTGCTGGGTAGTGCAGGCGTAGTGATTATGATTACGCTTATGCTTATCGGCGGCTCTCCCGGTTCAACTGCGGGCGGTCTTAAAACCACAACCTTTGCGGTGCTTATTTCAAGCGTGTTTTCTGTTATCAGGCGAAAAGACCACACAACCTTTTACGGCAGACGCATACCCGACGATACCGCCAGAGATGCATCGTCGCTGTTGGTAATATACCTGGTTTTGTTTTTGGTAAGTGGTACCGTGATAAGCGAAATAGAGGGGCTCTCTTTGGTTTCTTGCTTGTTTGAGACTGCCTCTGCAGTAGGAACGGTTGGTGTTACGATGGGTATAACGCCCGAGCTTGGAGCTGTTTCCCGATGCATCTTGATGGTACTTATGTTCTTTGGGCGTGCAGGAGGGTTGACTATAATCTTTGCTACAAACAGCGGAAGAAAAGTATTTTCCTCAAAGCTTCCTCAAGAAAACATCACGGTAGGATAAAGGAGTTAATATTATGAAATCTGTTTTAATAATCGGACTTGGTAGATTTGGCAGGCACGTTGCCTATAAGCTAAACGAGCTTGGCCACGAAATTATGGCTATCGACGCTAGCGAAGAAAGAATAAACGCCGTATTGCCCTATGTTACCGATGCGCAAATAGGAGACAGCACAAACAAAAGCTTTTTAGAGTCTCTTGATATTCCGAAATTTGATTTATGCATCGTTGCTATAGGTGATAATTTTCAAAGCTCTCTTGAAACAACCTCCCTGTTAAGCGAGCTGAAAGCGAAAAGGGTTGTTGCCAGAGCCGCAAGGGGCGTGCACGCAAAGTTTTTGCTTAAGAACGGTGCCGACGACGTGGTATATCCCGAAAAGCAGCTGGCGGCGTGGACAGCGATAAGATACACCTCCAACCACATTCTCGATTATATAGAATTGGACGAGGAGTATTCTATTTTTGAAGTTGCCATACCCGATGAATGGTTCAGCAAAACAATAGGGGAGTTGGATATACGAAAAAAGCACAACATCAATATAATGGCGATAAAGTCAGAGGGGAAGCTTTCTATGAACATCACCCCTGATACTTTCCTTACCGCCGATAAAACGCTGCTTGTTTTAGGCAAGTATAAGGACATACAAAAGGTGTTTAAGATTTAGTTTTACCTGCAGCTTGTTAAGCTAACAGAAAACCGTCATTTGGGATATTTTCCAAAATGACGGTTTCTTTTTATCTTAGCCGAAGAAAAGCTGAACACCGTATGTGATATAGTTCACTTCGTCATAAAAAACAGCTATAGATATAGACTTAAAATCGGGATTAAGTATATTGGCACGATGTCCGGGTGAATTCATCCATGCATCCACACTCTGATACGCATACCAATCACCGATTATACCGCTGCACATATATAAGTTTTCGCCGACAGTATTGTAAAACACATCGCCGTCATCCAAAACGGAAAAACACGACGTCCCATCAGGACGGGTATGTAAAAAAGACTCCGCGGTTTCCTTAGCACGAATGTTGGAATAATAGTAAGCGTTTAACTGGTGGACAAGAGGAGGAAGGTCTTCTTTTGCACGCTCCTCGTTTACAAGCTCAACTATCTTTTTTTCAATCTCGGGATACTCGGATATCGCACTTTTGTTGGCACGCTTCAAGGTATACTGTAAAACGTCAACACCTGAAGGTATAACAAGCTGCGAACCGTTGGGTTTAGTATAAATCAGATTGCTATATGGAGGAGTGATATAGTCAAACTTTTCAAGAAGAACGCCATCAGAGATCACAGTTTCGCAGTCCTGGCAGTATACGTCACCGGAGTAGCCGTCTTTTTCAACGGTAGCATCAACCAGATTAATAACCTTAGTGTTCAGATGGGCACAGTCCTGGCTCGTAGTATCATCCGCGGAAGAGTCAGAGCTAAAATCTGACCCATCAGAGCTTTCTGGCTCAGATGAATCGGCACCAGAATCTGTAGAAGGCTCGGAAGAAGAATTTTCAAAAGAGTCAACAAGACCGGCGTCGTATTTCAAAATAAGAGTAGCATCCAGGTTATCAACACGCTGATTATTGGTAACGTCGGCAACAGAAAGCTGAGCGGCATCAAAGTCGATAACGCCCGCATCATACATCAAAACACGGCTGGCGTCCAGGTTATTAACCTTTCCGTCACTGTTAACGTCACCCTTCAATGCAGTGCTGGCAAAAACCGAGGCGGAAAAGGATAACACTAAAATCACAGACAAGCATAAAAATAAAAATCTTTTCATAACAAGCTCCTTAAAGTATTTGTCGTCTATAATAAGTCCTCAAAAGGCACGATTTCAAACTTAATTATGTAATTAATCATAAAAAATTCTTTTACAACCGTATATACCCCCTCAAGAGGGATGGTAAACACCTCATCCAGATATTCAATAGAATAATCATCATTTATAGTAAGACATCCAAAGCTGTATATTTCAAAGGGGTCAAGCCACATACTCTTTACAAAAGGAAAATCATAAGCAAAGTCGTGCATACCAGCTTCGTAAGGGATAGCTACCCTAGCCAAAGGGATCGTTCTGTTTTCGGAGGGATAGAAAATTCTGGCGGTAATTACAAGACGGTACATACTTGCCTCCAATAAAATAATATCGAACCACACAGATTATATCACAGCTTTATCCGGTTTGCAACATAGCTTAGAAATAAAAGGGACCGTAAAAAATATAAAAGCTTACTTGTGCATTTTTACCACTGGTTTTACAAAAAAGCGCAACGTTTTTCCCGCACAATTAACCCACATTTTTCCCACATACATCATCTTGTGTTTTAGGGCAATACACAAAACGAAATACTGATTAAGTCGACAAGGTTAACATAACGCCATTTACATAATACAGTGTCATAATCCCCAATTTTGGATTTTTGTTCAAAAACATCTTGCAATATTATGTCAAATGTATTATTATATATTCACACCGCCGACAGCGGTGGAATTTTTTCGGCGAGGTTTTGATAGGATATGGCGGCAACTAACCTTAAATTTGCATTTCTAGGTGCTGGAAATATTGCAAACGCTATTATAAGCGGACTTGTTTCAAAGGGCCTTGTTCCCTCCCCCAGCGTATACGTTTACGATCTGGACAAAAGCAAATACCACAACAACATAATGCAACAGCTTAATTGCTGTGACACGATGAGCGAGGCCGTAGAGGCAGCCGACGTGGTTTTATTTGCCTTGAAGCCCTCCGTTATAGCGGGTGCAATAAAAGAGATTAAAGAAACCTGTAAAACATATACAAGCAAAACTTATATATCTGTTGCTGCCGCCGTTTCTTCTGATTTTATAGTGCGTCAGTTTGACACCCCCGTTGCAGTAATACGCACAATGCCCAACACTCCCCTGTTGCTTGGACAAGGTGCGGTTGCCGTTTCTAAAAACGATTATGTAAGCGACAAGGTTTTCCAAACGGTTTGCAGGTTGTTTTCCAACATTGCCGAGATTGCAGTATTGCCGGAGAGTCTGATGAACAAGGTAATATCCGTTAACGGCTCCTCGCCTGCGTATGTTTATTTGTTTTACAAGGCTATGCTGGATGCGGCAGTAGCACAGGACGTGCCTGCTGATAAGGCCGCTCCTTTGATTTTACAGTCCATTAAGGGTGCTGTAAAAATGATTGAACGGTCAGGAAAGGATATTGATACCTTAATAAAGGACGTTTCATCTCCTAACGGCACCACCCTTGCGGCTTTATCCGTTTTATATTCGGAAGGTTTTACAGATACCGTTGCCAAGGCAATGCTTGCCTGCACAGCAAGAGCAGAGGAGATGGCAGTAGAAATCGAACAAGCCCAGTAATAAGTTGTCCTCTTTTTACATAATGTGTTATCACAAGCAACAAATTCAGAAAAGGATGTTTTTGATGACACATTATAACGAAGAAAAGGCATTGGTTTTATACGTCCCCCCCTGTGAGGAAGAGCAAAGAAAAAGGTTTAACATATTCACCCTTTTTGCCCGTATCAATCTGTTTTTCAAAAGCAGAGCTAACTATTACTATTTGCTGTTATCCGTTTTTTCAGTGGTGTCCGTACTTTCCAGATGTATACATCTGCGGCTGCCTGATTTTGGTAACGGTTTAATTACCGATACAGCGGACGCTTTTATGAACGGCGATTATTTTTCTGCATTAATTACGGGAAACGTTGGATTAGGCTTGTTACTGTTATGTGTCTCCTTTCTATCTGCTTTTACCGTTTTTGCCCTACCCGTTACTTTGGTATCGGCAATCCATTATTACTACATTTCTTCCTATTTCTTTTTTGCACTGATTGATAAGGTTTTCGAAAAAAGCTTTCCCGTTTGCTTCTCTATCATTGCACTTTTTGTAGTAACGCTGTTAGCATCAACGGTGTTCTTTACGGAAACGATGTTGTTTTACAAAAAACGCACACACCCCTTTAAGACCGGTGATATTCTTTCAC
Organism: Eubacteriales bacterium; assembly: GCA_045537905.1. Classification (GTDB taxonomy): domain Bacteria; phylum Bacillota; class Clostridia; order Oscillospirales; family CAG-382; genus SIG636. The sequence goes on along the minus strand of JAZSQJ010000046.1, from coordinate 13,119 downwards.
TGGGTATGGCTTTCACAGCCAACGCATTTATTTACTGTTTTTCTTTATATTTTATCCTTAGCTTATTTCTCTCTTGAAACGGAGTTATATATATGTCTGTTGTAACCGCATCCATAACAACACAACAAAACGATTTTATTACATATATGCGTGATACAAAAAAGTCCTCTCCCAATACAATACAGGCTTATCTCAGGGATCTGGACAGATTTGCGGCCTTTTGTACGGCTATCGGCATCAGCTCTTTTTGCGACGTTATCAAAGAGCACGTAAACGATTACAAGCTGTATCTTAACGAAAGAGGCTTTTCTCCTGCGTCGGTCTCTCGCTCCCTGTCCGCTGTTCGCAGTTTGCTGCAGTATATGCTTAGTCAAGGGGAGATCGACCACAACCCTGCAAGAGAAATTCATAACGATAAAAGCAATATATCCACTCCCAGAGTACTGACCAACGCCGAGGTAGAAAGGCTTTTATCCCAACCCTCGGGCAAGGATGCAAAGAGCATAAGGGACAAAGCTATGATGGAGCTTTTGTATGCCACAGGCATAAAGGCAAGCGAGCTTGTTGAGCTTAACATCGGCGACGTTAACCTATCCCTGTCAATTATCAAGTGTTCCAAGGGTGACAAGGAGCGTCATATCCCCCTATACCCTCTGGCGGTAAAAAACCTTGCAGAATACATCAACGGCGCAAGGAAGCTGCTTGTGCTTACTCCCGACGAGTCTGCTTTGTTTGTAAACATCTCGGGTGAGAGAATGACAAGACAGGGGCTTTGGAAGATACTTAAAACCTACGCTGCTGAGGCAAACATATTAAACGAGATAACACCCCACAGTCTGAGACATTCCTTTGCGGCACATTTGCTTCAAAACGGTGCCGACATTCACGAGATACAGGAGGTTCTCGGCCACTCTGATATTTCTTCAACGCAAAGATACGCCCAACGATTGAAGGTTTACCATAAGAGAAGGTATATGAAGTATCATCCCCGTGCATAGTAAAAGACAGCAAGATAAAAGAGGTGTAATACAGTGAGCTTTTTTGACAGAGTAACAGGCAACAAAACAAGAGACGAGGATCTGGACGCTGAGCAGGCACGACTGGTTGACGATAAATTCAGTCTTAAATCATTCTTTAAGGTTACATTTAATAAGATGGGTGCATTATGCAAGCTTAATCTTTTGATTATACTAATGCTTTCTCCGATAATCTTTACTTTGTTCGGATATTCGGGTAGCTTTTTCGGTATACAGATTGCAGACCTTACGGTTACTCCAACGTCATCGGTGTTTGCTCATTATCAAGGTATGTCGGCATACGAAAACGGTAGTGCATTCAACGCCTTATCCGTTCCCTATTCCTTGATTACCACTGTAAACGTTGACAACACTGCCACCGCTATACTTAAATACATTGGCTTGATAGTTGTATTTTTATTTGGACCTCTTAACGTAGGCTGCACCTATATAATGCGTAATATCGTACAGGAAAAGGCTGTTTTTGTATGGCACGACTTTTTCTCTGCCATCCGCAAAAATATTAAGCAATCCATTATATTCGGTTTAATTGATTGTCTTTGCATTTTTGCCGTAGCTTACGCACTTCCCTTTTACTATTACAACGCCAACAGCTTCCCTATGAAAATGCTTTTGTTTGCGATGATTTTAATAACAGTTTTATACTTCGTTATGAGAGTGTTTATCTATCTGATGATTGTAACCTTTAACCTTAGTTACAAAAAGCTTTTTAAGTACGCTTTTATACTAAGCTCTGCAGGTATTAAACGCACCCTTATGATGCTGTTGGGCTTGGTTATAATCTTTGTTATAAGTGCTTATCTGATAATACTTCTCAGAAGCTTTGGTCTTCTCCTTTTATTTGTATTTACAATTGCTTTAACTGCATTTATGTGTGTTTACTGCGCATATCCCGTTGTAAAAAGGTTTATGATCGACCCGTTTTATGAAGCTGACGGCACCCCCAAACAATCCGAGGCGGAATAACATCCCACAACATAAAAGCGAGTAAGTCCAGATGGCTTACTTGCTTTTTCTTTAAGTTAATTTTGCTTAGTCCTTGTATCTACCAAGCTTAAATTGGACAAACTTGTTATACTAGCTCTTTTGGGAGGACGCAAATGTTTAACAAGGTAGATATATGTGGGATTAATACCTCGACGCTTACCGTACTGTCGGCAAAAGAAAAAAAGGACTTACTTGAAAAAGCGGTAAAGGGGGACAAGCTTGCCAGAGAAAAGCTTATAAACGGCAACCTTCGCTTGGTTTTAAGTGTGCTGCAATCCTTTACAGGCAAAGGCGAGTCTGTCGACGACCTTTTTCAGGTTGGATGCATTGGACTGATTAAAGCAATAGACAATTTTGACCTGAGTCTGGACGTTAAGTTTTCAACCTATGCGGTACCAATGATACTGGGGGAAATGCGGCGCTTTGTACGGGACAACAACTCGATAAGAGTTTCACGTTCTATGCGTGATTTGGCATACAAGGCGTTGCAAGCCAAGGAAAAGCTATTTATAAGCCTGCAAAGAGAGCCGACGATAGAGGAAATTGCAAAGGAGCTGGAGGTGCCTAAAGGGGATATCGTCAACGCCCTTGATGCTATAGCTACACCGGTTTCCTTATACGAGCCTGTGTATTCCGACGGCAGTGATTCGGTTTACGTGCTCGACCAGATTAAAGATTCCAAGAACACCGACGAGGAATGGATAAACGGTCTGGCTCTTAACGAGGCTATGAAGCAGCTGGACGAACGGGAGCAAAAGGTTCTGGCACTACGCTTTTTCAGGGGTAAAACACAGATCGAGGTTGCCTCGGAAATAAACGTATCCCAGGCACAGGTAAGCAGGATAGAAAAAGCGGCACTGGAAAAAATCAAACACCAATTCTAAACAAAACCGCATAAAATATGCACCCCGATGGCAGAACGCCATCGGGGTGCATTTTAGCAATCAGCTTATTTTGCTATAACCTTTATAAACTTGTTTTTGCCCTTGCTTACAACGTATTCGCCTGCAGCATCAAAGGTGGTGTTGGGGTCTTTAACCTGTGCACCGTCAATTTTCACGCCGCCGCCCTGCATAAGACGTCTTGCTTCGCTGCCGGAGGGAGCAAGTCCGCTTTTGCGGAGGATATCGGTTACTCTCGTACCAACGGCACATTCGTACTCGTCCATCTCGCTGGGAACACCGCCGCCTGCTATGCTCTTATATCTTTCAGCGGCTGCAGCTATCATTTCCTCGCCGTGGTACATACGAACTATAGTCTCTGCATACAGTCTGTGAGCAGCCATAATATCCTTTTCAACCAGCTCTGCATACCTGTCCTCTGTTAAATCGGAGGTAAGGCGGAAATACGTAAGCAACAAAGCATCGGGAACCTTCATACACTTTTCATACATAAGCTCAGGTGCCTCGTCTATACCGATATAGTTATCAAGAGACTTACTCATCTTCTCCACACCGTCCAAGCCGGGCAACAAGGGGAAGGTAATAACCTCTTGAGGTGTTTGACCGTAGTCCTTCTGAAGCTCTCTGCCAACAAGCAAATTAAAGGTTTGGTCGTTGCCGCCGATTTCCACGTCAGCGTTAAGAGCAACAGAGTCATAGCCCTGCATCAGGGGATAAAACATCTCGTGCATACCGATGGGCTGGTTGGAGGCGTATCTCTTTGCAAAGTCGTCTCTTTCCAGAATGCGTGCAAGGGTGTACTTGCCCGCAAGAGAAAGAACGTCCTCAAAGGTCATTTTGCCAAGCCAGTCAGAGTTATAGGTTATCGTGGTCTTTTCTCTGTCAAGTATTTTACAAACCTGCTCATAGTAGGAAATGCTGTTTGCTCTGGTCTGCTCAAAGGTAAGGGGAACACGGGTTTTGCTCTTACCGGAGGGGTCGCCTATCATAGCAGTAAAGTCACCGATAACAAAAACTATCTCGTGACCAAGGTCCTGCAGCATCCTGAGCTTTCTCAGTGGTACGGAGTGACCGAGGTGCAGGTCGGGACGGCTGGGGTCAGCACCCATCTTTATGCGGAGCTTTTTGCCGCTTTCAAGCTTTTCAAGAAGCCCTTCCGCAGAATAAACGGAAATAGCATCTCGCATTATGTTGTCATAAACTTCTCTGGGAGTCATAATCTTTACCTATCCTTATATAAATTTTTAATTACGTAAGTTAATTATTCTTAAGAACCAGTACGTCCTCAAAGCTGTATCTTGTAAACTGTTCCTTATCAATATTAAGCTTATCGGCGTACTTATCCAGCTCTGATTTGAACTTTATATCGCAATAAGCATCAATTATGCGGGAGTTGCTTGCCTCATAAGCGCTGTCTGTTTTCTCCAGTGCCCTTATTATGTAATAGCCCAAAGGTGTATCAACAGCGGTTATCTCGCCGGGCTTCAGCTTAAAATACGCTTCCTCAAGCTCGGGCAGTATTTCGTTTGGAATGTAGGTATAACCGTACACGTTCTCACTCCACTCGCCGTGCTCTGTCAAATGCATATTCCTATCAAACATTCGCTTATCGGCCTGTATCTGGGCATACACACCCTCGCCACGCTTTTTGGCATCAACGATATCAGCATCGCTCTTGGGATAGGTGAATCCGTTATCGTCAGTGTATATATAGTTAAAAACTATCTGCTCAAAATACAAGCATTCGTTTTTGAAAAACTCTTTCGCCTGCTCGTCGGTAGGATAATACTTACCGTCTACGCCAACCATATACTCCCTGAACTCGCTGTAGGCAGTATACTGCTCCAGATAAGGCAACAGATAATTGTCACCTAAGCCGTATGCATTATAATGGTCGTTTATCGCTTGCTCGTTACCGAACATAGACAGTATATTCTGGTAGGAAAGCAAATGGTTGTCGCTTTTTTCAAAGCCATAGTCTTCCATTACCAGATTGGAAACTGTGGCGTAAAACGCATCTTTTTTTGCTTTTTCCAAAATAAGCTCTCTTCTTGTTTTGTTTGTATCAACGGCAAAGGAATTCCAAAAAGCAGGGTCATCCTTAGCGTTAATGCCGTAAAGCATTGCATTACTTATATCACTGCTTTTAAGCTCCACCAAGGAGTAGTACAGATAGCGTGTATAATACTTAATTCCTTCAGCAGAAGCATAAACCGCATCATCAAACTCTACTATCGGAACGGTGTTCTGACCGCCATACTCAATTAAATCGTCAGGCTCGTCGTATATGCCGTCAAGCCTGTCCTTAAAGTCCTTTAGACCTTCGTCCAGCACGGTATTCCTGTCTATATCAAAGCCGCCCGTTGCAATCTCTTCCCCATCGGGAGAGCAAGAAACAAGAGACAAAGAAAACACCAGTGCAAGAGAAAAAGAAAGTAGCTTTTTACGCATAATCAGCACCTCTTATTGAATTATGTCAGCGGTGACAATATCGTACCTGTTAAGCTCCTCTTTATCAAGCTCTACCATATCATAACGGAGAGATATTGTGTCGGCAAACTTTTCGTCAGCAAGCTTTGTCCATACCGCATCGTGCTTGGATGCAACATCCTCATCGCTCATTTCAAGTCTGCATATCACGTAGGCACCGTCTGCCGCTTCGCATACACCGTATTCGTCCTTTTTCAAAGAGCCAAGAAGCTCAGCATAAGCGTCCTCGGTTTCCTCAAGATTTACCATAAAGCCCTTTGGATATGCGGTTGCACTATCGTCTGCGGAAAGCTTAACAAAATCGTCATACTTTTTGGTGCCGCTTTTAATATCCGACAAAATCTCATTGGCTTTATCTATAGCCTTACCGTCATAGGCGGTATTAAGCAGATATATATGCTTTGCCTTGATATAGTCTTTCTTAACCTGCTCGTTTACATCGGAATCCGAAACGGCACAAAGACCGCCTTTTTCACACAGCTTATCCTGCAAGCAATTTATAAGCTGTTTCCTGTTAAGGTAGCTTTGCAGCTCCTCCAAAGAGATTCCGTAGCGGTTTATATAAACCTCAAGCTGCTTTTCCCCACCGTAGGATGCGATATAATCGTTATACTCGTCCTCAGCTTCGGAAATGGCATCCTCATCAAGCTCCACACCGTACTCCTTCGCCATCTTTTCGCATACAAGTATCATCTTACAATGGTCGTTGATATCCTTGACAACAGCCTGAGCCAGGGTTTTGCCATCCTCGGTTTTGGTATTCCAGAAGCTTTCGTTATCCTCAACAAACTCCGTATCGCCGTACAGCTGTAAAAGATACAGGTAGTTTGTTTTTAGTGCCGAAAAGATAAAGGCATACATACCTGAGGTAATCCGGGCACCCTCATAGGACATAACGACCTTATCGGAATTGTCAACTATAGGCTTAGCGTTAGGGTCGTCGATAACCCCGTCCTTATCAGAACAGGCTACAGCAGACACCGTAACAGCTATTAAAAGTAAAAACGCAAAAATCCGTCTCATAATTAACCCGTGCTTATTTAATGTTCCAAGGCTTATTATACTTTTCAAGCATAGCCTCGTCCTTGATAATAGCATCCTTATATGCATTCAAAAGCTTTTCAAGAGCCGCACTTACAGACTGGGCACGGAGAGCTTTGATATCATCCTCGCTAAGCTCGGTAGAAATGCCGGAGTCCTTTTCCTTAAGCTCCTGTACCTGTATGATGTGGATTGCACCACCGTACTCATACATCTTAACGTCGCCAACCTTCAAGTCCTTAGTGCTTTCACCAAAGGTGTTTTTCAAATCGTCAAAGCTGCCAACTATACCGTCGGGATACTGCTCTGCAATTTTGGATATATCACACTTTTTGATTTCGTCATCAATATTTAAGGTGCCGTTTACAAGTCCCTCGTATATATTCTGACACTTCTCTCTCAGTTCGCTGTTGAACTCCTCCGGAGTAAGCTCCGCGCTTATATCCTCAGAGGAATCCTCGGAAGAATCAACAGAAGCGTCTTCAGAGCTTCCATCGTCAGAGGTAGCGTCATCAGAGGTGGCGTCGTCAGAAAAAACGTCCTGACTGCTTGCTTCGATACTTGCATCCTCGCTGCTTACGGAGGTTTTTGCGGTATCCTTTTTTTCCTCTTCCTTAAGGTAGTACGCAATGTACTTAACCTTCATACTGTTTTTCATAAAGTTGTCCAGCTTGTCTGCAAGCTCCTTTTCGCCCTTTGCAATAAGAACACTGTCATCCTCAGCCTTAATTACACCCTTTGCCTCAAGCTGGGTAGTTATATCCTTAATGATTACGTTGGGATACAGATAAAATACCCTCTCCCACGCCTCGGCACTTATGCCGTCGCTCATAAGGTGCATTGCCCATCTGTCCTTTGCCCACTCAAACACGTTGCCGTCGGCATCGGTTATTTCGCTGGTGTCCTTAAAAATATCGGGGTTAAGATTAACTATCTGCTGGGCAATTGCCTTATCAAGCTCCTCGCCGTAGGTATCGGGAAGCTTATAGCCATACTCCTCAGCAGCCGCTTCAAGAGCAAGAATGTCTTCAAAAAGTGATACAGTGGTATTATATATCTCCTGTCCGAAGGTAATCTCCTTACCGTCTTCATCCTTTTTATATACGCAGCTCCAGAACGCCTCGGTATCGCCAACCTTTATATCCTTATTGCCTGTAATATCGTAGCCCATACCCTCGTACTGCTTGAACATATCAAGGTTATAGTCCTTGAAATACAGATACAGATACTTAAACAGGTTTTCACTTATATAGTCGCTGTCTGCAACAAAAGCGTCACCGTCAACGGAAAGGTCAAAGGAGTCGGTAGATGCGTCACCCATTTGCATAATTTTCCCCGAGTTGTCGGAGCAAGCCGCAAGGCTTGAAAAAACCATAACAAATACAACAAATAAACTAATAATCTTTTTAATCATAATATTTCACCATCCTAAAAGGCATTATACTATAAATTTACCCGTTTGTCTACACATTTTCCAATAATTTAGAATAACGGTCAATAATAGTAAGCAAAGTTTTCAAAACGTCCTCTCCGCCCTTCGTCCTCAAGGACAGACGCGGTTTGGCTCCGCCGCCTGTAACTATACGGCCCTTGTACTCGGTAAGCAGGCTGAGAATCGAACAAGCGTTGATATCCAGCCTGTTTGTGTACAGAGACAGCATACCGTCCTTTTGTTCTACAGAATAAAAGCCAAGGGACGACGCCCTGTGTCTTAACAAGGATACGTCAATAAGAGCTATTACTTCCTTGGGTATATCGCCAAAACGGTCTATAAGCTCATCATATATATCGTCCCTGTCCTCGTCCGTGGAGGCAAGGGCAATCTTTTTATACAGGTCTATCCTCATAGATGCCGTCTGTACGTATTCCTCGGGAATATAGGCGTTCACCCTCAAATCCACGTTACATTCGGTCTTATGCGGCTTGACTACACCCTTTTCCTCGTCAACAGCTTCCTGCAACAGTCTTATATACAAATCATAACCAACGCTCTCGATATGCCCGTGCTGTTCAGCACCGAGCAGGTTGCCTGCGCCTCGTATCTCAAGGTCACGCATAGCTATCTTAAATCCGCTGCCAAACTCTGTATACTCTTTAATCGCCTGCAAACGCTTTCTGGCTATCTCGGATAACAACTTGCCTGCACGGTAGGTAAAATAGGCGTATGCCCTCCTGGAGGAACGGCCTACACGCCCCCTTATCTGGTGAAGCTGGGATAAACCCATCCTGTCTGCATCCTCTATGATAAGAGTATTGGCATTAGGCACGTCAATACCCGTTTCAATAATAGTGGTGCATACCAATATATCAACCTCACCTTTAACCATAGCCTCCCATATGGCAGAAAGGTCATCCTTATCCATCTGTCCGTGACCTATAGCCACGTTTTTATCAGGAAAGCGTTTTGATATGGCAGAGGCTATGCCGTACAAAGCGTCTATCTTATTTATAAGGTAAAACACCTGCCCGCCCCGGCGTAGCTCTTTTGCTATCGCCTCAAATATTATCTCGTCATCGTGCTCCAAAACATAGCTTTGTACAGGCAGTCTATTTGTAGGAGCCTCCTCCAGTACCGACATATCCTTAATACCGCTAAGCGCCATGTTAAGGGTCCTGGGTATAGGAGTAGCCGACAAGGTCAGAGTGTGCACGCTTTGTGCAAGGTTTTTTATACGCTCCTTGTGGGTAACGCCAAAACGCTGTTCCTCGTCTATAATCAAAAGCCCCAGGTCCTTAAACCCTATGTTTTTTTGTAACAGCTTATGGGTGCCTACAACAACGTCAAGCTTGCCCAGCTTCAAATCCGCAACGATAGCGTCGTTTATACGCTTGTCATTAAATCTGGACAGCATTCCTACGTTAACGGGAAAGCCTCTGAAGCGGGATTTCATCGTTTGAAGGTGCTGCCAGGCAAGGATTGTGGTCGGAACCAGAATCGCCGCCTGTTTACCCGAGTTTACCGCCTTGAACACCGCTCTCAGTGCAACCTCGGTTTTACCGAAGCCAACGTCACCGCAAAGCAAACGTTCCATAGGAACAGATTGCTCCATATCCTGCTTTATATCGTTTATTGCCGCAAGCTGTCCATCGGTTTCAGCATACTCAAAGGTAGCCTCAAACTCATCCTGCAGCTCGTCGTCGGGATAACAGGGGAAGGCAATATTTTTCTTTCTTGCACTGTATAGTTGCAAAAGCTCTTTAGCTATATTCTTTGCGGACGCCTTGGCTCTCGCCTTAGCTCTGTCCCAATCAGCACCGCCAAGCCTGCTGAGCTTTACGGTTTCGGCGTTACCTATAAATTTGCTTACCACGTCCAGGTTGCCTGCAGGTACGTATAAGCTGTCCCCAGCCGCATAGGAAATTTTAATATAGTCTCTGGTAACGCCATCGGTGGTAAGGTTGTGCAGCCCCTGAAAGACGCCTATGCCGTGGTTAACGTGAACCACATAGTCACCCACGCTAAGGTCAGCATAGGAATGTATTTGTTCACCCTTAAAGCCTATGGGCGTGCTGCGTCGTGTTTTCTTTTTAACGGCCGCCGTCTCCTCAGCAACAACTGCAAGCCCTGCACCGGGCATCTCGAAGCCGTTTATAAGCCCCTCGCCCTTTTCGACAACGGCTACAACACCCGCCGTCAACTCTCCCTTAAAGGGTATCGCCTTTATTCCCCTTTCGTTTAGAACGCTCAGTGCGTTATTGTAGGACGCTTTGTTTGCCGCTATATAAAGCACCTTTTGTCCGGCACTTGTTAAAGTCTCCAGCTCCTCGGCAAGAATGCTGATGTTAACGTCGGCAGAATTGTTTTGCTTGGTATCCAGATTAAGATAGCTCTTATAGCTACCCGTAGCACCTACGTTAAGAAACGCATCAAAAACAAGGGAGCGGTTTGAAGCTTTATACTTAAAATCGTTGTCGCTCATACCGCAGGAAGCCGTATCAAAATCGGACAGACCTAAGTCGGTAAGGCGTTCCAGGGACTGTGTTTGCTCCCAGTAATAAGCACGGGCACGCTCGTTTACACGCTTACTCTCCAAGTTTATAATCAAAGCATCGTCAATATAGTCAAAAAGGCTTGAATCACTATTGAATAACAGCCGTCTGTACTTATCCGGTGTCAGAACCGTGCCAAGATTCTCTATGGCATCCTTTTCCTTGTTCAGTGTTTGCAAAGTCTGACCGCTAAGTCCCTCGTGGTGCTTCAGCCTGTTATTTATATATTCCAAAACCTTAGCAAGTCCTGTTTCGTCGTAAAGCATCTCGGTGGCAGGTAAAATCCTTACACTTTGGATATTATCGTTACGCCTTTGGGAAACCGTGTCAAAATGCCCTATCAAATCCACCTCATCCCCAAAGAAATCAATACGCACCGGATAAGGCTCTCCGCTGGGAAAAACATCAAGTATACCGCCACGCAGGGCGTACTGCCCTGCCCCCTCGACAACCTCCGCTCTTACATACCCAAGCCTTTGCAAGCCGTCAACAAGCTCGGATACGTCAAATACGTCTCCGCTGTTTATGTCAAACGCACTTTTTTCTAAAGCGGATTGGGGCAAGGTGTATTGCATAAGGGCATCGGGTACTGTAATAACCGCATCCCAGTCATCGCTTTGCAATCTGTCAAGAACGGCAACACGCTCACGCTCCCACTCTCGGGAGGTGCTGTCTACCACGTCGTACATTATACTCCTTGCAGGAAACACAAGTACACGGGGTAAATACGCCTCCAGCCGTTTTTTTAGCTGTTGGGCGTTCTTTTCATCGTGAACAACGAAAAGCGCCTTTTTTTCAAGGCGCTTACATATAGCAACGCTAAGTGCCGGTATTGCATTATCGCACACCCCATTAATAAGAGCGGGAAATAAGCCTTTTTCCAGTTCCTCTAAAAAGGGCTTAATTTTACCGTCTTTTGCCAGTTCGTCAAGTATAATTCTCATACAACAGTCCTGTTACACTCATTCATAGCGGCGTCAAAGTCTCCCTTAATAATAGACTCTATCGCCTTTAATACATCGTCAAACCTAGCCTTAACCGTCTTTTCGTCCCGAGCGGACATAGTACCCAACACCCAGTCTGCAAGGTCATAATCGGGGTGAGGCTTTTCACCTACGCCGATTTTTATACGAGGGTACTCCTCGGATTTTAAGTGATAGTTGATGGACTTAAGTCCGTTATGTCCGCCTGCACTACCCTTTTTACGTATCCTCACAGCACCGCAGGGCAAGGAAACGTCATCCATTATAACGATAATCCTGTCCGCAGGCACTTTATAAAAACGGGCAGCTGCACCAACGGCCTCGCCGCTGTTGTTCATATAGGTCTGAGGCTTCATAAACAAAACGGTTTTACCGCAGACCTCAGCCTTTTCGCTAAGGGCGGAAAACTTAAGCTTTTTAAGGGCTACGGAATACTTACCCGTAATATAGTCAACAGCCTCAAAGCCAACGTTATGACGGGTGCCGTCGTACTGCTTACCGGGGTTACCCAAGCCTACAACGATATAATCTATATTAGACTTCTTAAACGCAGAAAATACATTCACAAAAAATTACCTGCCTACCTTATTTTATAAAACAATAAATAATATATACTTAAATTTGCTTTTTGTCAACCTTTTGGTTGTTTTTATCAAATAACAAAGCAATAATTTATTTAATATTTTTACATTTTTTTACCAAAAGATGTAGTAATAATACTTTCTTTGTGTTATAATACTTAAGATTAAGTATAAAGAGTATAAATATATATACATTCAGGAGGTTTTTATGGCACATAAGTTTGTTTATCTCTTTAGCGAAGGCAACGGTCAGATGCGTGAGCTTCTTGGCGGCAAGGGCGCTAACCTTGCGGAAATGACCAAGATAGGTCTCCCCGTTCCTCAGGGCTTTACCGTTACTACAGAGGCTTGTACTCAGTACTACGAGGACGGCGAAACTATTAACGACGAGATCCAGGCGCAGATAATGGAATACATTGATAAGCTTGAGGAAATTACAGGTAAAAAGTTTGGTGATAAGACCAATCCTCTCCTTGTTTCCGTTCGTTCCGGCGCAAGAGCATCTATGCCCGGTATGATGGATACCATCCTTAACCTTGGTCTTAACGAAGAGGTTGTTGAGACTATGGCGGCTCAGTCCGGTAACCCCCGTTGGGCATACGACTGCTACAGAAGATTTATTCAGATGTATTCTGACGTTGTTATGGAAGTTGGTAAGAAGTATTTTGAAGAGCTTATCGACGCTATGAAGAAGGAAAAGGGCGTTTCTCTCGACGTTGAGCTTAGCGCCGATGACCTTAAGACTCTTGCTGAACAGTTTAAGGCTGAATACAAGAGCAAGCTTGGCAAGGACTTCCCCACCGATCCCAAGGAACAGCTTATGGGCGCTGTTGAAGCAGTGTTCCGTTCCTGGGACAACCCCCGTGCAAACGTATACCGTCGTGACAACGACATTCCTTATTCCTGGGGTACTGCCGTCAACGTACAGATGATGGCATTCGGTAACATGGGTGACAACTGCGGTACAGGCGTTGCCTTTACCCGTGACCCCGCCACAGGTGAAAAGGGTCTTATGGGCGAGTTTTTGACCAACGCCCAGGGCGAGGACGTTGTTGCAGGCGTTCGTACTCCTATGCCTATTGCCGAAATGGCTGACAAGTTCCCTAAA